>JAKDUG010000180.1 GCA_030457805.1 Psychroflexus sp. | reverse complement strand
AATATAGCCCTAACTATTGATAATTTATCCTATTAAAAGGATATTTGGTATAAATAAAATTATTTATAAAATGAAACATTCTCCAGCAAACGCAATACAAGATGTGCATTATACAGATGCGCACGGCGGCATCAATCCTGCAATCTCTGATAGTTCAACTTATACCTTTGATAAGGCTCAAGATATGGCTGATACCTTTGCAGGTGAAAAGCTAGATGCTTTTTTATATTCACGTCATTCTTCTCCAAGTACAAATCAACTCTGTGAGGTTTTAGCCGCCATGGAAAATACTGAAGCCACACAAGTTTTTGCATCAGGAATGGGCGCTATTACTTCCGTGATTATGCAACTTTGTAAAGCTGACGATCACATCGTTTCTAGCCGAACAATTTACGGAGGAACTTATGCATTTATGAAAAATTTCCTGCCAGGCTTTCAGGTCAACACTAGTTTTGTTGATATCACTGACTTAGCTTCTGTCAAGGCAGCTATCAAACCTGAAACGAAATTATTGTAC
This sequence comes from Psychroflexus sp., assembly GCA_030457805.1. Classification (GTDB taxonomy): domain Bacteria; phylum Bacteroidota; class Bacteroidia; order Flavobacteriales; family Flavobacteriaceae; genus Psychroflexus. The sequence goes on along the minus strand of JAKDUG010000180.1, from coordinate 3,567 downwards.
TGCGAGGCTTTGAGTAATCCTTTGCTTGAAGCAGCTGATTTAAAAGCTTTGAAAAAACTAGCGACAGCACACGATTTAACCTTCGTGGTTGACAATACATTTACGCCCTTGGTGATTACGCCAACGGATGACGGTGCTGATGTGGTTGTGTATAGTTTGACGAAATTTATCAATGGTTCTTCTGACACTGTCGGTGGCGCTGTTTGTGGAAGCTTAGATTTTATCAATAGCTTAAAAGATGTCAATGATGGGGCAGCGATGTTGCTTGGTCAAACCTTAGATAGTATGCGTTCAGCTTCAGTTCTGAAGAATTTGCGCACCTTACCAATTCGGATGTCGAAACACAGTGAAAATGCACTTTTCCTAGCTGAACAATTTGAAAAAGATGGTTTGAAGGTTGTTTATCCTGGGTTGAAATCTCATCGTTCGAATGAAATAATGACTTCACAAATCAATCCTGAGTTTGGCTACAGCGGATTGCTAACGGTTGACTTTGGTTCGATTGCAAATGCAAGTTTGATCATGGAAAAAATGCAAGAAAAAAACATCGGTAGTTTGGCAGTAAGTCTCGGCTTTTACCGAACTCTTTTTAGTGCATCAGGAAGTTCAACATCTTCAGAAATGTCACCTGAAGAACAATCTGAAATGGGATTGACTGAAGGTTTGGTCCGCTTTTCAATTGGATTAGATTTTGATATCAAACGCACTTATCAGATGATGAAATCTTGTATTGATGAAGTTCTTTCTTAGAAATTAGTTTTCGCTTATAGTGGAATAAAAAAGTTCAGGTTTTCATTCAAGTTTTACTTGTTTGAGAATCTGAATTTTTTATTTAAATGTCTGAAATTTTAGAAAAGAATATTTTAGAAATACGTCCCTAAAATTAATATTCCACGTTAGCTTCTAAAACAGTGAATGTGCCTGGTGAATTTTGATCGACTTCATTCTCAGCAGAAATTACTAAACGCAGTGGTTTATGCGGTGTCGTTGTTTCAAACTTTGCATATTGATTAGAGCTTAAAAGAGCTTCTTTTACTTTGATTTGGCCTAAATTCTGACTGCCGTGTTCTGTTTCTGCCCAAAAAACATAATATTTCTTTGGCGGATTGAGACGTTCAGGTTTTGTCAGATTTTCAATTTCTAATTTGATGTTGTAATTTTCGTTATCGTTTTTCTTAATCACAGCTTTTGCCTCAGCTGATGGAATGACATCCGAAACAGGAAACTCCACAGTATTGCTACATGATGTGAGAAGAATAAACGGAAAGATAAAAAAGATCAGGGATGGATTTATATTTTTCATTGTTTAAAGCTATAGTTATCTTACAATATTAATTTATTTTTGTATCAAATTTACAATAAAACAAATGAGAATTTTAATATTTCTACTGGGAATTAGCCTTTTCTCTTGTCAGGATCCTGATTTACAAAAAGTAAAAACGCTAGGGGAACAGGTGCCAATCGATAAAGGTATTGCATCGGACCAAGATATTGAGAATTTTGTACAACCTTATCGAGACAAGATTGCCGATGATTTAAATAGCGTCTTAAGCTATACACCACGAAAGATGTATAAAGGTGAGACGCCTTATAATTCAGGCATTGCCAATATGATGGCTGATGCTGTCATGGAATTTGCAGAACCAATTTATAAAAAACGTACTGATCAGGAAATCGATGCTGTGCTTTTAAATTACGGCGGTATTCGTTCAGGTATTGATCAAGGTGATATTACTTTACGAACGGCCTATAATGTGATGCCTTTTGAAAATGAAATTGTCGTTGCCGAACTTTCTGCTACAGAAATGAAAGCACTGGTTGCTTATCTTGTGAAAAGTAAAGGGAAACATCCGATTTCAGGTTTGAAAATTCAACTGGATGAAAATGGAAATCTCAACACCTATGAAATCCAAGGTCACCCATTAAATGATAAACAAACCTATCACGTCGCAACTTCTGACTATTTAGCAACTGGTGGTGACTATATGAATTTCTTTAAAAAAGCAGAAAACATCACTGTGCTTGATTATAAACTCCGAAGTTTATTAGTTGATTATTTTAAATCCAAGGACACGATTGATGTGACAAATGATGATCGTTTTACGCAAAAAATTTAAGATATGAAAAGGAGTGATTTTATAAAAACTAGCGTTGCCGCAACTGCAATTGGAACAAGTGGATTGGGATTGCTGAGTAGTTTCACCACACCTGAATACAAAAAACGCATCAGCATTTTACACACCAATGATGTGCATAGCCATATTGATCCTTTTCCTGCTGACCATACAAAATATCCTAATTTAGGAGGTGCCGCACGCCGCATGAATTATATACAAAAAATTAAAGCTGAGAATCCTAACACGCTAATTTTGGATGCAGGCGATGCTTTTCAAGGCACTCCTTATTTTAATTTTTACGGTGGTGAACTCGAGTATAAAGTGATGAGTAAGCTCGGTTATCACGCCTCGACAATTGGGAATCATGAGTTTGATAACGGAATTGATAATATTGCAGCACAATTGGCACATGCTAAATTTGATATGATCAACACGAACTATGATTTAAAAAATACAAGTCTTGATGGCCTTGTGAAGAAACATCAAATCTATGAGGTCGATCAGTTTAAGATTGGCATTTTTGGTGTTGGCATCGAACTCGCAGGTTTGGTTTCAAAGGATTTGTATAAAGAAGCAAAATATTTGGATCCGATTGATATTGCTAAGGATGAAGTACGCTATCTGAAAGACGAACAAAAATGTGACTTGGTCATTTGCTTGTCACATATTGGTTATGCTTACAAATCGGATAAAGTTGATGATGTCAAGCTCGCAAAAGCCACACAAGGCATTGATTTAATTATTGGCGGACACACGCATACTTTTTTAGACGAACCTCAGGTATTTAAGAATAGTGCAGGTGAGGATGTGATGGTTAATCAAGTGGGATGGGCAGGCTTACAACTCGGGCATATTGAATTTTATTTTGACGAAGCAAATCAAGTGAAGGCTGTTGAGAGTTCAATTGCACATCTTTAATTCTGAAAATCTTGCGCAACTCGTTTGATAGATTATCTTTGCACAATTGGAAACATTGGCCGCGTAGTTCAACTGGATAGAATATCAGATTTCGGCTCTGAGGGTTGAGGGTTCGAATCCTTCCGCGGTCACTTGTAAAGGTCCTAATAGTCTTATTTATAGATTGTTAGGATTTTTTATTTTATAAAGATTGAAACTTTTTTACACAAAGTATAAATAAAAGCTTGTCTTCAATACAGTTTTTTCTTCAATTCAATTTTTAATTTGGTCACAAAAAAAAGCCTATTATTAATAATAACAGGCTTTTCTATACAGATATGTTTCAAATAGTCAATTAATCGACTTTTACATTTACTGCATTCAGTCCTTTTTGACCTTCTTCTACATCGTAGCTTACTTTGTCTCCTTCGTCGATTTCATCGATTAGGCCATTTGCGTGTACAAATACATCTTTACCACCATCTTCTGGTGTAATAAATCCAAATCCTTTAGAATTATTGAAGAATTTCACTGTTCCGTTACTCATAATAAA
>JAKDUG010000179.1 GCA_030457805.1 Psychroflexus sp. | reverse complement strand
TCACACCAATACTAAAAAGCGCAGGAAACACCAAACCAATGGCTGTATCTTCTTTGACAAGGCCTGTTTTTTGAATAAACTCGACGAAAATAACTGTGATAACACCTGTGACTGCAGCCAATAAAATTAAAAAAGGTGAATTGAGATCTTGTGTGATAAAAAAACCAACAACAATACCTGGTAAGATAGAGTGGCTGATGGCATCACTAATCATTGCCATTTTTCGCAAGACCAAGAAAGTCCCTGGAATTGCACACGCAACGGCGACTAGAGAAGCAATTAGCTGTATTTCAAGTTGAGCATTAGTCATGATTGTTCCCGATTTGATGATACATTCTTGCGGCTTCCTCAAAGCCTTTTTCAGTCATAGCCCACTCATTGCCTTCAACACGAATAAGTTGCTGTTTTTCTAATTGCTCTAGTGTTTTCCGTGTGAATCCATGAAAGTTATTTAAAATCCGAATGGCATGCGGGTGAGAAATATTATCGTGGTCTTTGACTATGCGATACATAAAAGTCAAGGTCTTCTTTAAATTGAGTTCTTTTCGATTGCGATGAAAACGAATTTGACGAAATAAAATGCCGCGACCTGGGGAAAAAATAAATGAAAACAGTACAAAAGTTGCTGCTACCAAAACGATCACAGGCCCTGTTGATAAATTATCCTGACTCGCACTAATTGCTGTTCCGAATACACCCGAAAAAGCACCAAATATGGAAGCAATAATAATCATGGTACTCAAATTATTTGTCCATTGACGCGCTGCAGCTGCAGGTGCAAGTAGCATGGCACTCATCAACACAACACCAACCGTTTGTAATCCGAGTACAATAGCAAGGACAATAAATATGGTTATGAGGATATCTAAAAACCGGGTGTTAAATCCTAAAGTTTTTGTGTAATCTGGGTCAAACAACAAGAGTTTGAGTTCCTTCCAGAAAAGTAAAAGTACAAGCAAACTCAAACCAGTGACAAGCGCCATCACCCAAACATCTGACTCGACTAAAGTAGCAGCTTGACCAAATAGGTATTTATCTAACCCCGCTTGATTTGCATTGGGCATTTTCTGAATAAAAGTCAATAATAACATCCCAAAACCAAAAAATAACGACAGAATTAAACCCAATGCTGTGTCATTTTTTAAACGTGTTCTCTTGACAATACCCTTAATCCAAAAAGTCCCGATTAAGCCACTGACCAAAGCCCCGATCAATAATAAGTTAGGATCTTTGACACCAGTAATGATAAAAGCAAGTGCAATACCCGGCAAAGCTGCATGAGAAATGGCATCACCCAATAAGCTTTGTTTCCGTAAGACGGCAAAACTTCCTAACATCCCACAGACAGCTCCCAAAACGGCAGTGCCCAAGGTAATCGTACGCAAGGTATAATCTGAAACTAATAAATTAAAATAATCTGATAAAGACATCTATGACTTCTGTTTGTATGAATCTAATTCTTTTGAATCTTTATTTATTGACGGCCACTTTGTAATTAATGCCATAAGTTTTCGTCAGATTATCATCATTAAAAATATCCCGCACTGGTCCTGAAGCAATTCCTTTAACATTGAGGAAAGTGACCCAATTGAAATATTCAGGTACAGTTTGCAAGTCGTGATGAACCACAATCAGTGTTTTTCCAGCTTTACGTAATTCTTTCAAAATATTAATAATAGCTTTTTCAGTTGTGGCATCGACACCCTGAAAAGGCTCGTCCATTAAATAAATCGAAGCGTTTTGTACCAAGGCACGCGCAAGAAAAATACGCTGCTGTTGACCACCACTCAATTGACTGATTTGCCTATTTTTAAACTCCAGCATGCCTACCTTTTCTAAAGCTTCTAAAGATGCTTTTTTTTCTTTTTGACCCGGGCGTTTGATCCAGCCCAAGCTTCCATAGGTTCCCATCATGACCACATCAAGTGCTGTTGTCGGGAAATCCCAGTCCACACTTCCTTTTTGTGGCACATAAGCTACTTTGTCAACCTGTTTTTTATAAGGTTTGCCAAAAATTGTAACACTGCCCGCAATGGGTTTGATAATTCCTAAAATTGATTTGATCAAGGTTGATTTCCCCGCGCCATTAGGACCGACAATTGCCATCAGCACACCTTCTGGAACTTTGAGATCAATATCCCACAACACTGGCTTATAATCATAAGCCACTGTCAAGTCATCAATTTGTATTGCGTAAGGTTTTTCTGTCATCTGTCTATTTTTTAGGTCTTTTGACTTTCTTACAATTCAATCTATTTCAATGCTTTAATGATTGTTTTGACATTAAATTTAAACATCCCCATATATGTTCCCTCTTCAGTGCCTGGGCTTCCCAAGGCATCAGAGTAAAGTGTCCCTCCTATTTGAACATCATATCCTTTGGAACGCACAGCTTGCTGCAATGCTTCAATGGTTCGTTTTGGAACACTACTTTCGATAAAGATTGCTTTGACCTCTTTATCGATAATCAATTTTGCCAATTTCTGTACATCCTGAACGCCAGCTTCTGTGGCTGTAGAAAGCCCTTGCAAACCGACAACCTCAAAACCATAAGCTTTCCCGAAGTAACTAAAAGCATCATGCGCTGTTACTAAGATGCGTTTTTCCTCAGGTAATTCTGCAATGATATCGTGCACTTCATCTTCAAGTGTATTGAGTTTTTTGAGGTAGGCCTCTTTATTTTTTTCATAAAATTCAGCACTTTCCGGATCTTCTTCACTTAACTGCTCCGTCAAGTAAACCGTAATTTGCTTCCAATAATCAATATCAAACCAAATGTGTGGATCAAAGCTTGAAGCAAATTGATCAGAACCAATTAAATCTTTCTTATCTAAAACTTCAGCTAAAGCAATGGTATTGCTACTGCGTCCCATTTTTTTAAAAACATCGACAAGCTTACCTTCCAAATGCAATCCGCTATAGAAAACAACATCAGCGCTTGTCAATTTTGACACGTCACCTTCACTTGCTTTATAAAGGTGTGGATCAACGCCACTTCCCATCAAACCTTGCACACTTACAGAGTCACCGCCGATGTTTCTCACCAAATCTGTAATCATGGTTGTCGTTGTGACAACATTGACTTTCTCACTCTTCTTTTTTTCTGAGTTTTGACAACTCAAAAACAGACCCAAGCAAAAAATTAGTAGTAGTGTTTTTCTCATATCTTATTTTTTCATTTCTTTATAAGTGAAGTGTTTTTTAGTATGCCTAACAAAAAACCAGAATAATTTAAACGGATACTTCTTCGATATAGATATTATCTGTCGCCATTTTTGACAACAAAATTTCTTGATTATCAACACTCACAGTCATGCTGTTATCAAATGATTCAATGTGTGTGACTTCAAACTGAGTGCCTAAGCCGATGTTGAGCTTGGCTAAAAATTGTAAAAATGAAGAAGAAGTGTCATTAAAACCTTTGCAGATTCCGCGCTCTCCTTTTTGAAGTTGAATAAGGCGTTTTGTTGGAATTTCAGGCATATTCCCTTCAGCATCAGGAATTGGATCACCGTGAGGATCATACTCCGGACGACCTAGAAAACGATCGAGTTCTTCAACGAGTTTTGTCGACTGAATATGTTCTAATTGTTCAGCAACCTCGTGCACTTCATCCCAATTAAAACTGAGGCGGTCAACTAAAAAAGTCTCCCACAATCGGTGCTTACGAATCACAGCTAAAGCTTGTTTTTTACCAGCATCAGTCAGCTGCACTCCATAATATTTCTGATAATTAACTAATTCTTTTTCGGCTAATCTTTTAACCATTTCAGTAACTGAAGCTGCTTTTGTCTCTAAATTTTCAGAAATTCCGCTTGTAGAAACACCTCCTTCAGAAGCTTGTTGTAAGTGAAATATCGCCTTTAAGTAATTTTCTTCAGACTGGGTAAACATATAATTTAATTAATGCTCAAAGATACATTTAATTTATTTAAAAATAAATATTAGCATTCCCTAAATTTTATTTTTAATATTCCTTTCACATCTTTATTTAAAAAAATTAAGGGAATGAAAGATCAGAAAGAAATCATAGCATTTAAATGAAAAATTTTTATTAGAGAAAAATCCATGAATCTAATACACATAACCGA
>JAKDUG010000178.1 GCA_030457805.1 Psychroflexus sp. | reverse complement strand
TTTGTCATGAATTTTCGTCTGTCGTGTTGAGTTTATCTAAATCGTCTGTTTTTAATGCTTTATAGGCGCGCTTAACTAAGATAATAGCAAAGGATTGTAAACCGAAACTGATCACAATAGCCGTTAAAATGAGGGCTTGCGGAATCGGGTCAGCATATAAACCTTCAATCACGCTTTGCGTTCCTGGTATAATCGGAGGCGAACCTTTTGTAATACGGCCTAACAGGAAAATTAAAAGGTTAACACCATTGCCAAGTAAGATCACGCCAAGAATAAGCTTAACCATGCTTCGACGCATAATCATGTAAATTCCAGCGGCGTACAAAACACCTGTCATGATGGCTAAAAGTATCTCCATATCAAGCTGATTCTGTAATTGTAAAAATAATGGTAAGTGCTGCGCCAATCACAACAAGGTAAACACCTATATCAAAAAATAAAGCGGATCCAACTGTTCCTAAAACAGGAATACTTCCATCTGCCCACAAGCCAGTCATCAAGGGTAAATCTGCTAAAAATATTGGTGATATGGCGCTTAAAAACGCAATGGCTAAACCAATAGGCATAAAATAACCAGGATGAAATTTGAGGACTCTCTTTGTTTCGGTAATTCCATTTGCAAAGGCATTGAGCACAAATGCAATGGCCGCGACCAAGCCACCGACAAAACCACCACCTGGTAGATAATGCCCTCTTAACAGAATAAAAACTGAAAAGAGCAAGAGTACCGGTAGAAGGTAATTCGCAGCTGTTTTTAAAATGATTGTTCTCAATTTATTTAATTTTATCTTTAGATTTTAATCTTAATTTCAACAAGCTAAATACACCGAGCGCAGCGACAATTAAAACTGAAATTTCAATCAGTGTATCTGCTCCTCTAAAGTCAACCAAAATGACATTAACAATGTTTTTTCCGTGTGCGAGCTTGTAGGCGTTTTCGGCATAATATTGTGAAACTTCATTGTTTTTGGGCTCGGCCAAAACCTTAAGAACCAAAACAGTGATCAAACTACCAAATACAGTGGCCAATACACCGTGCTTGACTCGACTTTTGCTCTTTGTTAATTTCAGATATTTCGGTAATTTATACAAAACCAATACAAATAAAATCACAGTGAGTGTATCTACCGAAAACTGCGTCATTGCTAAATCAGGCGCGCTGTAGAATAAAAAGAGTAAGCTAAAAGCAAAACCTATAATTCCCATTGAAGCAACTGCAGCGAGTCTTGAGTTTGTAAAAACGGTAAATATGATGGCTGAAAACATCATGAGGATAATCGCGATTTCGTAGACAGTTACTTTAGATAAACTGTGGTAATCTATTCGCAATTGAAAATCTGAAATCAGTAAATAACCGACGAGTCCGATGATGACCACAACAACAATTCCGACATAATCTCGCAAATAACCATTTTGAAAAAAGTTGGTCCACGCTTTTCCGAAACTTTCAAAGGCCGAAGATGCTTTTAAAATTAAATCTTTTGGCGCAATGACGTCAAATCTCTTGATCAAGTTTTCTTTCCTATGAGAAGGTTTGATCACAAAATAAAGTGTGACGCCAGCAGCTAAAGTCAATGCGCTTAAACCTAAAACGGTATTGAAGCCATGCCAGAGTTTGAGATGAAAGTCTTCAGGCTTGTCAAACATAACTTGCACTATGGGTTGAGCAAAAGCTGTATCAACAAGCGAAGGCACTAATCCGAAAATGACACCGAGCACAACCATTATCAGTGGAGGAACCCACATCAATGCGCTAGGCATATGGATTTTTTCAAATTTCTGCGGAAGCTTTCCCAAGAATGGTTTGACACCAGCGACAAATCCACCGTAGAACAGTAAAATGTTTGTGAGAACGGCTAAACCTGTGAGTAATATGGCATTCTGGCTACCAAGTGTGGCTTCATAAATCAAATCCTTTCCAACAAAACCAATGCTGGGCGGAACACCACCACTAATTAAAGCCGCAATAAAACCGGCAATGGCAACAGGCAGAAGTACTTTGCGAAGGCCAGCTAACTTTGTAACATCACGCGTGCCAGTTTCATGATCGATAATCCCCGTGATCAAAAACAAAGAGGCTTTATAAAGCGCGTGAACAATAATAAAAATTGCCGCGGCTATTAAGGCAGCCTCTGTACCAATACCAATCAAAAAGACCAAAATACCCAAGGCTGAAATTGTGGAATAAGCTAAAATGCCTTTTAAATCTGTACGGAAAATAATATGAAATGCTGAGTAAAGCATGGTGACTGCGCCAAAACTGATCAATGTTGTATGCCATAATTCTGTGCCACCTAAAACTGGGGACAGTCTGAAAAGTAAATAAATACCCGCTTTCACCATTGTTGCTGAGTGCAAATAAGTTGATACAGGTGTTGGTGCTTTCATGGCACCTGGCAACCAAAAGTGAAATGGAAATTGGGCTGATTTTGTAAAAGCGGCAGCAAAAATAAGAATGACTGCTAATGAATAATATGGATGCGATTGGATGACATCTGTTTGAGAAAGCATCTCAGAAATCTCATATGTACCAGTAATATAGCCTAATAAAACGGCACCACCAAGAAGTAAAAGTCCACCAATTCCGGTAACACCTAAAGCTGTCAAGGCTGATTTTCGGGAATCTTTGGCTTCATTATTAAAACCAATGAGGAAAAATGACGTGATGCTCGTTAACTCCCAGAAAATAAATAACGACATCAAATTATCGGAGAGTACAAGTCCGAGCATGGCTGCCATAAAAAGACTTAAGTAGCCGTAAAAACGATCGAGATATTGATGTCCTTTAAGATAAGCTGCCGTATATAAAAAAACCAGTGAGCCAACACCGGTAATCATTAATGTAAACAATAAAGCCAAGCCGTCCAGCCTGAATGAAAGGTCGACGCCAAAACTCGGAATCCAACTGATTTTTTGCGTGATGATCTCTCCACTAGAAATTTGAGAAATAAAGCTCAAAAAATAAACGAAAAGACTGATAGGAATCAGGGCAGAGATGACTGCAAACTTTCCTCGAAAAAATTTCCCGGTAAAAACCAGGAAGAGTGCAAATAAAAAGCCTAATAAAATTGCTGTTAGCATAGTCGATTGTTCGTCTTTTACAAATATAAAATATTATTGTGAGTCTCCGAGATATAAACTGGTTGAGGATGATTGCTTTAATCTTTGTTTAACATTTCCAAGGCAAAAAGAAGCTTGTATAAACGTATTTTGAGGATCAAAGTGTCTGTTCCTGACCTAATTTTATGAATTACACCAATTCCTCTTAATCTTTTTTAAAAGTCTTTTACCTCGAAAATAAACATTTTATCCTGTTTTAGGAAGAGATAATATGTTTATGGCTGTCTATTTTTATTGACTTTCCACTTTTTAAAAAGCCTGAGATTGGTCTTAATCGCGATACATTTTAACTTCTAAATTTTCTTGCGAATCAATACTGGCGCGATACATGCCCGCGGTATTAAATTTCATACTGATATTGCCATTTCGGTCTAATGCGATCACACCGCCATTGCCGCCTAAATCTTCTAATTTCTGAATCACATTTTTGCTGGCTTCAGAAAGTGATTTCCCAGCATATTCCATTTGTGCTGAAATATCATAAGCGACAACACCACGCATAAAATATTCGCCCCAGCCTGTTGAAGAAACAGCACAGGTTTTATTATTGGCATAAGTTCCTGCACCTATAATTGGAGAGTCGCCAATGCGTCCCCATTTTTTATTTGTCATGCCACCAGTTGACGTGCCGGCGGCTAAATTTCCGTTTTGGTCTAAAGCAACACAACCCACAGTTCCGTATTTTGTCTCATCAATATGTGGATCGTAATACGAAGATTTATTTTTAGCCTTTGCACGTTGCAGGGCATCATATCTATTTTGAGTAAAAAAGTAAGGTGGATCAACTATTTCTAACTTTTGTTTTTTTGCAAAAGTTTCAGCACCTTCCCCAGAAAGTAAAACGTGAGGTGAGTTTTTCATCACTTCATCAGCCAAATTAATCGGATTTTTAACATTTGTGACACCAGCAATCGCGCCAGCATCCAATGTTTTGCCATTCATAATTGAAGCGTCTAAAGAGTTTTTTTCAT
>JAKDUG010000177.1 GCA_030457805.1 Psychroflexus sp. | reverse complement strand
AAACCAAATTCCCGATTTGGGTTTTGTACTGAAAACCAAGTCCAGCTTTAAACAACTCAAAATCCATTTGGTTATTAAAACCTGCAGACTCAAAACTATTGATACTGCCATCATTAAGAAGTTGCTCATCGAGTGTATTAAAATCAAAATTGAAATAATCAAAATTCACGATAGGATAAATATGATGAAAATCGGCTAAAACCCAATAATGCTTAGCATTCAAGCTTACATTTGTCACTTTTTTCTTGTTGAGTTGATTCAAATTAAAATCATCTCCTTCATCAATTAAAGGAATGATATCTGTGAAAAGCGGCTGATTAAAATTCCACAATTTCGATGTTGTTTGGTCAGCACTTTTAATTTTTGCTTCAACTTTTAAAGTGTGTTTGAAAGAAAATTGCTTGTTGAGATTGAAAGTTTGCAGAAACTCAAAATTTTCAGGTTGTGCATTTGTGTTCACAAAACGATTCTCATTACCAACTTCAGAATTTAATAAGGATTGCGCTTCAGCTGTGTTATATTTAAAATTTGTATTTGCTCTTAAATCTGTGTCATCGCTATTATCATACCTCAGTTTTATTTTACTAATACTAAAAAGAAGATCGTTTTTATTCTCTTGAGTTCTTAGCTCATCAGGTGCTTCAGTTGTTTGGTAAGCGTAATTTTCGCGACTTTGTGTTCTCAGTTTACTTTTATTAAAAATACTGTAAGCATCTAAACTAAAATTACCACCCAACTCTTGTGAAAGGCTGGCCGCACCGAAATCATTTTTATTAGAAACAAAATCTTCTTGCCTCAGGAATTGTGCAAAATCATCACTATATAATTTAGAATAGGCACCTTGATCCTCCAAAGCTAAAGCGATGCCGCCCTCAAAATCCAGATAATCTTTGAGCGTAAAAGATTTCTGACCCGTATTATTAAAATCACCAATGACATTAACAGCGGTTTTCGGACTGTAATAAAATAATTTAGGATGTACCAAAAAGCGATCTTCTACGCCAGCACCAGCCTCAATATCACCGAATACAAATTTCTTTTTTTCATCTTTCAGCTTGATGTTGAGCGCCATTTTATCACTGTCTTCCAATCCTTTGAGGAAAGCAACTTCACTGTAATTATCAAGTGCTTCAATTTCATCAACGGCATCTGCAGGAATATTATTAACGCCCAATTTTTCATCACCTGTAAAGAAAACCTTGCCATCGACCATTAATTTTGTAACAGGTTTTCCGTTGACAGTCACATTACCTTCGCGGTCAACTTCCATGCCTGGCAGCTTTTTAATAATATCTCTCAGCTTTCTTTCCTCGCCTGTTTTAAATCGATCTGTTTTATAAGTGATGGTGTCTTCTTTGACGATAACCGCCATCTCTTGTTGAATGATAATTTCCTCCAGAGATTCAGTGCTTTCATGCATGATGAAATTTCTGGAGACATCTTCTGATAAATCAATGGTGTCCTCAATCTTTTTAAAACCTAAATGCGTGATTTCAATAAGGTAAGGCTGATTCTCGCTCAGCTGTAATTTATATTCGCCTTTTGAGCTGCTGATGCTAAATTTAATCTGCGCATTGGCATCTTGTAAAGAGGTTGCAATCACGTTGGTATTAGGCAGCGGATTCTGGACGCTATCAGTAATAAAACCTTTGAGTTGAACAGTTTGAGCGGAAACTGCTGTGATTGTAAAAATAAAAATGAGGAGACTTGTGAGTTTTTTTGACATATTGATTTTATCAAATAGTTTTATTTAAAAAAACAGACCACAAACATAAATTCGTGGTCTTAATAAAATATCATTCTGCATTATTTATTGTCCAAGATAACGTTTCTTAAGTAAACTATTTTTTTGTTTTTCAGTTATTGATGGTTTAGATGGTAATTGCACATTGACATCTGATTCTTTAATTTTTGTAACAGAATATTCAAAATATTGATTTCCAGCTTGGAGTACCATTCCTGGCAAACCTGTAAACCTGGATGGACCATAACCAGATGGAAGTTCTGGCGCATACCAAGCATGTAAAACTTCTTTTTTATTATTATCAAACGTGAACAAAGCATCTTTTTCAATAAATTCACCAGTAGCCAAATAGCATTTAAATCCATTAATAGTTTTTGTTTCATTTTTTAATTCCCAATTGTAATATGGGTTAGCTAATCTTATAAAGTAGTTTTGGCCTCTGTAATTGACATCGTTAAAAATACTATCTTTTTTAAGACTTGTAAAATGAGGAAAGCGACCATATAAGAAACCTTTTAATTGATTATCAAAACGCTCTTGATTATTAACACTCATTTTTTCAATAACGCTAAAGTGTGAAGTCTGATTATCAGAATCGATTTCAAGCTTATACTTGAACTTACCGATATTTCTACTTATCCTTTTCCTTAAATTGAGATATTGCCCTTTTTTATCGGGTGAAATTGAATCATGTATCTTTAAAAAAGCTGGTAAATTACTTTTTTGATATTCTACAATTAAATCTTGACTAAAGCTTTTATTGGTCAAAGAAAAAAATATAAAAAAAACGCAGAATGATATTTTTTGTAACATAATTTTTAATTAGGTACTGTTGGTAAACTAGGAACTGATCCGTTAGATTCGCAATGTTCAGTTTAAATTATCAATTTATAATCCAGTTCATCATAACTTAATTCTTACTGAAAGCTTGTTTTACTTAACATACTATCACTTTTAAAATTTTTGTTTTATCGATAATTTTGGAGTTTTTCATCAACTAAATCATAGAATTTCTCAGAGGAAATAATTTCATTTTGATTAATTTTTTTTAATGGATTTACTGTATTTTCAACACTGTCTAAAGTGTAAATTGTATTTTGAAGTCTTAATTGAACAACTAAGCCTGGTAAACCTACTGCGCCCATTGGTCCATGAGTAACAGGAATATCCTTACAAAACCAAGCTTCAATTTCTTTTTCTTTAACACCATTTGATCCAATAAATTTTCTGGATGTCACTGCTTTTGTTACTTTGTATTTACCAATAACTTTGTGTTCATTTTTAATCTGCCATCTTGGCAATTCTTTAAACTGAACATTAAAAATCTGATTCATAAAAGAGGTTTGTAAATACAAACTTCCATTAAAGGAATTATAAAACCATTGATCACTAACACAACTCATTGCTTCTGCAATTTTTAGAGCCTGAAGATTTTGAGAATCTTTGTTCAAGGCTGCAGAAACAGAGAATTGAGACTGATTATCTAAAACGCTTAATATAAATTTATTTTCACCTAACTCACTCTCAACATTTCGCATTAACTTTTTTACTTCATCTAATTTAATAGATTTATAATCAACTTCAGCACTTGTTTTATACACAAATGTTTGTTGTGAAAAGCACTGAAAGGAAATTAATAATATGATGAAGTATCTCATTGTTGATGTGTTTTAATTATCTCGTCATTATCATCTTCCAAACATCTTGGCAGCAGCTTTATGCATCATTGATGCTGCTTCTTTTTCTGATAAAGCATTGCTTAAATCCGGGAATTTAATTTCTAAATTTTTATCCTCATCAATTTCTAATTTCTCTACACTGTAATTTTTTCCTTGAGTTTTCAGCTCTAAAATCAAGCCCGGTAAGCCTCCATAATTTTCTGGTCCATAAGCAAATGGCAATTCTGTGGTAAACCACGCTGTAACTGGTTGCTTTTTTCCTTTCAATTCTCCACTTTCTCTATCTACACTAAAAAATATTTGAGAAGCTACTGCTTTTCTTGCCTTGTAGCCATTGATAACTTTGGTTTCAGGTAAAATTTCCCACGTAATAGATTCTTTATTTATTAAGAACTCTTTGCCCGAAATATTATTTTTTTGATAACGTTTATTGTTACTTAAGTCATAAAAATATTCACTCTGTGGCATAGACATATTTGAAACAGCATCGTCACCTTTTGCCATCTTCGGGTTTGTTTTAAATTCTGATCGCTGGTCATTAAATTTAAGCGTATACCTTAATTGCTTTGTTCTTTCATTCATTTTTTTAATCATAAATGAATATCGTTCATATTTTTTGGGATCCTTTTCTTTCAGCTCTTCCAATTCTTTTGGCGCTGTTAATTCATTTTTATAAGTAATTTTAG
>JAKDUG010000176.1 GCA_030457805.1 Psychroflexus sp. | reverse complement strand
CCAGCATCCAATGTTTTGCCATTCATAATTGAAGCGTCTAAAGAGTTTTTTTCATCATGTGTAAAAACAGCGCCTTTTCCCGCGTTAAAAAGAGGGGAATCTTCCATAATATTGATGCTTGTCTGAACAGCATCTATTGCAGACCCTCCGCTTTTTAAAATTTTATGCCCAGCTGTAATGGCTTCTTCAAGTTTATTTTCATAAACAAGGCGAAGTGAATCCGTCATGTTTTCTGGTTGAATAGCTCCAGCACCTCCATGAATGACAATGGCCACATCAGAGGTCTTTTCTTGTGCGGCACAGCTCGTTATCAAGCTCACCACAAGAAATCCGATAAGTGTCAATGTTTTTTGTTTCATGATCACAGTCTTAGGAGGTATTTCAAAGCTTCTGGTTCAATTTCAAGTAGGCCGGCTTCGGGTAATCTTTTAAGTAGATTTTGCCAGCTTTTATCAATGCTAAAAATACGTTCAAATAGAGGCACAGCTTTCTTGACGTTTCCTGAATTCACAATTGCAACGGCTTTCCAGAATTTCATTTCGAGATTGTTCGGCAGTAATTTTTCTGATTTCTCATAAGCGATCAAGGCAGCATTTGGGTCATTATTTTCCATAGCAGTGTCGCCTTCACTCATGTATTCGTAAGCACGATGTGTGTTGAGCAATCTCCCCAATTCTTTAATCGGATTTTGATGGTCATCAACGCGCAAATCAATCAGGCGATCATCCCAGGGATTTTCGGGCTTTTCCCCAGCAACCACAATAAGCGCTGCAGATTGCTTCCCTCTGATATCTCCGCCAGTTTCTTGTGCAGCGTGCATTGCCGCAATGATGCGCTCAGGTAATGGCAGATGTGAGTTAAGTGCAAAAGCTTGGTACATGTGATCAACAACAGCATCATTGAGCATCATGTTTGCTTGAACAACAAAGTTGTCACCAACTTTATGCCCTGCTGCTGCAACACATTTTTCTCCGGTATGGACGGCGATTTCTCCTTTTGTATTTAACAAGGCTACTTGTCGGTAAGCGCTGTTTCTATCTTGTTCGAGGAGGGTTTTTAAAGCTTCCTTAGGTTTGTGTTTCTTCTCTAATAACGCTATTCCTTCATAACCGTAACGCTTATTGACAAAAGATTGTGTGGCAACCACACCAACGCCAGATTTTGCCCACGGCACAGCAGTTCCAACAGAAAACCAATGGCTTTGAACGCCAACAGCCATATCGCCGGTTTCAGCATCACGTGCTAAAATTGAAAATGTATGTGCAAATTCGTCTTGATAAGGTTTTTGTTGGGCGCAGATCAAATGTGAAAATAAGAGGGAAATACTGAAGAGATAAAAATGCTTCATCAAAAAAAGATTTTGGTTCAATTTACAATTTTTTAAGAAATTAAAAAAGCTGTTTCAAAACTCAAATTCTCCCATTTTCTTACAAAATTTTAAAACCTTGTAGTGATTGCGTTTTGAAATCAACCTCGCTAGGAATAAATTAAAGTTCTTAGAAACAGCTTTTTAAAACTGAAGGTCAACTGTTTTTAGTTGAAATTTGGCTTTTCCTTATTGAGGAAAGCCTGGGTTCCTTCTTTAAAGTCTGATGTGCCAAAGGCTTCGCCGAAAGCATTAATTTCTTCTTTAAATCCATCGACGCCATCTTCATCATTCGCATTGATGGCTTTGATGGCTGCTTTAATGGCTTGAGAAGAATTTCTTAGAATTTTGCTAGCAATTTTTTCAGCAAGTGGCATCAATTCATCTTGTGATGTCACGTGATTGACAAGGCCATAATTTTTTGCAGTCTCAGCATCGATCATTCCCGCGGTCATGATCATTTCAAAAGCGCGACCTTTACCGACGAGCTGAGGTAAACGTTGCGTGCCACCGTAACCAGGAATGACGCCCAAAGATGTTTCTGGTAAACCCATTTTAGCATTATCACTGGCAATGCGTATGTGTGCTGACATGGCCAATTCAAGTCCACCGCCTAAAGCAAATCCGTTAACGGCAGCAATGACCGGTTTTGGGAAGTGTGCGATATAATCAAAAACAGTTTCCTGTCCTTTTGCTGCTAAATCTTTGCCTTCCTCAACACTGTAGTCTGAAAATTCTGAAATATCAGCACCTGCAACAAAAGCTTTTTCTCCTGAGCCCGTCAAAATAATAACTTTGATGTCATCATTTTCTTTCAGTGAAGCAAATGCCTCGTGAAGTTCTTGGATTGTCGCTCTGTTTAAGGCGTTGAGTTTTTTAGGTCTATTGATTTCAACGAATGCAATATTAGAGTCTGTTGTGAGTTTAAGATTGTCGTATGTCATGATTTTTGTTTTTTTGGAATTTTAATTTCAAAAAGGCTTCCTTTCTCTTCTTGGGAGGTCAACTTAATATCACCGTGATATTTTTCTATAATATTTTTAACCATTCCTAAGCCCAAGCCCATTCCGCTTGATTTTGTTGTGAATTTTGGTTCAAATATACGATTTTGATTCTCCTCTTTAATGCCGTGTCCGTTATCTGCTATTTTGATAATCACATCTTGCTTGCTCTCAGTCAAAGCAACTTTTATTTCTGGAGATTCAAGATGATCTGTTGCTTGAATGGCATTTTTAAGCAAGTTTGTCAAAATCCTGATAAGTTGTGTCTTATCAAACTTCAGAAATACAGCCTCTTTTGAATGTTCAAATTGGATATAATTGGCATTAAAAATATCAATGGTCAGCGTAATGATTTCAGTGATGTTAATTGAATCATTTTTCTGCGCTGGCATATTTGCAAAGTCAGAAAATGCATTGGCAATAGCACTGAGCGTATCGATCTGCTGGATCATACCTTCAGAGAAGACTTTGAGCTTTTCTTTAGCTTCAGGATCTTGTGAATTAAATCGGCGTTCGAAATTCTGAACATTGAGTCGCATTGGTGTCAATGGATTTTTGATTTCATGCGCCACTTGTTTTGCCATCATGCGCCAAGCTTCTTCCCGTTCTGATTTAGCGAGTTTTTGGGCACTTTCTTCCAGCTCATCAATCATTGTGTTGTAGGCATTGACAAGCGGTTTGATTTCTGTACTTAGTTTCTTTTCATCAATTTTTGGATTTGTTTGGCCAATCCGCGTTTTATTGATTTTTGTACTGATTGATTTTAGAGATCGCGTGATGTAATTGGATTGAAAGTAAGCCAGCCCAATCGCAGCAATCAGCATCAAGGCATAAACTTGAGCAAGGATTAATAGAAACTCGTTGAGCTTGCGGTTCAGAAATCCATCATCCTTGATATAAGGCAGATTTAAAATACCGATGGGCTTGAAATATTTGTCTAAAATAAATGTATACGAAGAGTGATGTTTTTGATCGTCTTCTGTAAATGTTTTGATGTATTTCTTATTTGATGAATTTTTTATAAGGCGCAGTTCTTTTTCGGGAATCCTACGTTCAGTAGAATCTAAAAAAAACTTAGGCATTGACGATTTAAGGAGCGTTCCATCAGTGTCAAAAATATTTAATTCAGTGTCGTGAATATCTTGAATCTCATAGATCTTATCCTTAAAAATCAGGCGGAGATTGTCTGTATTGACGGTGTAATATGTGGTGCGTAGGATGTAATCAATATTGGCTCTAATCGCATTTTCTTTCCGAACGAGTTTGTCGCTATGCAAACTTTCGGCCTCCTCTTTATAGCGTAAAATTGTGACGCCAGCAATCAAAACAGAAGCGCCAAGCACAAGTGCCATCATCGAAATGAAAATTCTTGTGCTGAGCGATTTTTTAAACATCTTCACCTTTATTTTGTCGGTATTTTTTATAGGATTTGATCCCAATCATCAATAAAACAGCAAGCCCCACCAAGCCGATCAAACCGTAAATCCAATTGACAGCACTTTTTAATATCACCATGAAAACAATGGCAAAAAGAATGAGAGTGGCACCTTCATTCCACAAACGCATTTTTGAGGAAGACCAGCGGATATCATCTTTTTGAAACTGCTTGTAGATTTGATGGTTTTTGAGGTGATAAGCAATGAGCAAAACAACAAAAGCGAGTTTGACGTGCATCCAAGGTTGTTGTAACCAGGTTGGATTGATAATAAGCAACCAAATAGCAAACAGCGTTGCCAAAATAGCAGATGGCCACGTGATGATGTTCCACAGGCGTTTGGTCATCATTTTGAGTTGTTCACT
>JAKDUG010000024.1 GCA_030457805.1 Psychroflexus sp. | reverse complement strand
GATGTTCATATTTATTTCTCTAAAAGTGTCATTTATTAATCCTGAAAGCTATAACCATAATTACTTAAGATGTTTCGAGCCTTTTGACTGAATAAAAAGTCATAAAATTGCTGAGCCTTATCGCTTATTTTTCCTTCTTGCTTGATCAATACTGTCCCTTGTCCGATAGGGGCGTAGGAGGTGTCTGGAATTTCTATCCACTTTCCAATGTCACGGTTATTAGGAGATTTGACCACAGCCAAAGCGGTGAAACCTATGTCAGCCGCATTGGAAGTGATAAACTGGTTGACCTGCGTAATGCTTTCCCCCATCACATATTTTTCTTTTAGGATGCTGTAGAGTTTATGTTTCTTCAGCACACTTTTAGCCGCAACACCATAAGGCGCTAATCTAGGATTACCAATCGCGATATGTTTTATCTTTTCTTCTTTGAGGATATTTAGTGAAGGCGCGTCTTCTCCCGTTGTCCATAAAACTAATTTCCCAAAAGCATAGGCTTTAGGTTTGCCAGCTGTAAAATCTTTTTTATAAAGTTCTTCGGGGTAGCCCATGTCAGCCGATAAGAAAACTTCGTAAGGTGCACCGTTTTTAATTTGGTTTGTCAATTTACCTGACGAGGCAATACTCACACTTGTGGGTATGCCGGTTTTTTCTTCAAAACTCGCCGTGAGTTCTTTTATGGGAAATTGCATATTGGCTGCAGCCGCAATCTCAATTTTTTCAGAAGTCTCTTCTTGACAGGAAACTAAAAGAAGAAGAAAAGCTGGAATAAAATAAAAATAATTTTTCATGATCAATTAAATTATTAGCCACCAATACGGACCATACTTCTGTTTTGTTGGTGGGTGTCTTTGTTTTCAAATAATTCAGCACTGACCATGCCTGCTCTGACTGCATGTTTCTTAGCAACCAAAAGGTTGACGGCTGGTGTTATCGTTTCTCCAGCGCGAAATAGCTTTAAAAGATCAGCTTCGTTATTGGAGAAAAGACAATTTTTTAGTTTTCCATCCGAGGTGAGCCTGAGTCGGTTACAAGAGCCACAGAATGGATTGGTGACAGAGCTAATCACACCAAATGAAACTTTTGCTTTGGGCAATTTATATTCCCGTGCCGTGGCATGATCCGCGACAGCTAAAGTTTCTGTTTTAGCTTTTCCATATTCATGATATACTTGTTCTAAAATTTCTTCTTCAGAAACCATTTTAGACATGTCCCATTTGTTGTCTTTAAAAGGCATAAATTCAATAAAGCGCAGGGGGATTTCTTCTTTAGCGAAAAATTTCAGTAATGATAAAACCTCATCGTCATTCGTTCCTTTGATGAGGACTGTATTTACCTTGATCTCAAATCCGCGTTTTTTGGCTTCTAAGATATTTGCTAAAACCTGTTCAAAATTATTTCGTCGGGTGATCTCGAAAAAACGTTTTTTATTGAGTGTATCGAGACTTATATTTAAACGTGTACAGCCTGTTTCTTCCAAGAGATTGAAGTGTTTATGAAGCGTCACTGCATTAGTCGTCATGGCCAGTCGAACAGGGAGTTGAGCAAGTCCTTTAAGAATGACGTCAATATCTTTTCTGACCAAGGGTTCGCCTCCGGTCAGCCTGATTTTGTCAACGCCTGCTTCCACAAAATGGCGGGTAATGGCTAGCAGTTCAGTTGCATTCATTTGCTGAGCGGTGGGTGTAAATTGCATGTTTTCATGGGGCATACAATAGCTACACCGCAAGTTACATTTGTCAGTCAGTGATATGCGTAAGTAATTATGTGTGCGATTATGAGTGTCTTTCAAATTCATCTTCATAGTCAATCTTCTTTTTTATCTCTTGTCATGCTGTGCGCCTTCTATCACCTTAAAAAGATGTAGTACAAAAGGGAAAACTGCGTCGATAGATTCGATGGCTCCTTTTGTTGATCCTGGTAGTGCCATTACCAAACTTTTATTCTTGAGGCCAACCAGGCTTCTTGAAAGCATGGCATAAGGCGTGCGTTGTTGTCCGTAATTTCTGATGGCTTCTTCTATTCCTGGAATTCGACGATCTAATAATGGCGCCAAGGTATCAGGCGTTACATCTCGCGGTGAAAGCCCAGTGCCTCCCGTGAATATTATTAAATCTGCTTTCTTGTCAAGATATTGGCGGTATTTTTCTTCTATGGCATCAGGTTCGTCAGGAATTACAGTATAATCCATGATTTTAACATCGTGTTTTTCCAAGCCTGCTACAATTCCTTTTCCGGCTTTATCCTGCTTTTTTCCAGCAGAGATAGAATCGGAACACACAATCACTGCCGCCGTCATTTCTTGGTTGAACTGATCTTTAAAATTTGATTTGCCCCCTTTTTTCTTGAGCAATTTAATGCAGCCAATTTCAATTCCTTTATCGATAGGCTTGAGCATATCATAGATGTTGAGGGCAACAACACTTGCGCCGTGCATGGCTTCGACTTCCACACCCGTTTTATAGATGGTTTTCAGGCTGAAGTTTATTTTGATTTCCAAACCGTCAATGGCGTAATCAATCCCCGCATATTCTATAGGAAGCGGATGACAATCGGCTAAAATATCTGGTGTTTTTTTGACGGCTAGTAAACCCACGGCCTTAGACATGGCAAAGACATCGCCCTTAGGGACAGTTTTATCTTTTATCGCCTGAATTGTTTCTTGACTGCTGACTTTAACAATGGCCTGTGCGGTGGCTATGCGAAGTGTATAAGGTTTTGAAGTGATATCTACCATGAATCGTGATTTTATAAAGTATTAACCTTCCATTGATGGGAAGCATCATCAAAGCATTCTTTCCCAAAGATAGGAAGTTTGCTTTTTATTTGTTCGACCAGAAAGTGCGTTGCTGCGATGGTTTCTTTTCGTCTTGGAGATGAGGTAAACACAAAGAGGCACAGTTTTCCGGCTTCTACAGTTCCCAGACTGTGATAAATGTGCATACAGGTAATGTCGAATTTTTTAAAGGCTTCTTCTCTGATTTTATGACATTCTTTAAGAGCCATTTCTCTATAAGCGGTGTATTCGATGGCAGTCACCGTCTTCCCATCAATCTCATCTGCTCTGACTTGCCCAAGAAAAATATCATGTGCACCAATCGATAACTTAGATTGGTGTTTAGCAATACTGTCAGCAATTTTTTGAGGTGCGATTGGTCCTTCTACAAAAATATCTTTAGGTGTTCTTTTCTTTTTTTCTTCCATTTTGCTTATCAAATTCTGATTGACCTTTTCTTTTTTCAAGGATGTAGACTTCTTTAAATCCCGTTTTGATCATCATGCGATAAGCCGCCTGGTTTTTGACTTCACTCGCTGAGGTGATGATCATTGTTTTTTCTTTATCCAGTGCATTCATTCTCCGACGTAGCTTTCCAAAAGGAATTTTGATTCTTAGATTTTGGAAAAGGTCATTATCTACAGAAACGCCTTTTTGATTGATATCAACCAATAAAGCTATTCCTTCTGCCACCAGATTTTTCGCCAATATTACTGAAAGATATTGAATGTTTTCCTGACCAAAATCACGTTTTCCATGATAATCTATCGTTGTGAAACTGTCTTTCAATGCAATTGCTTTGGCTATTTCTTCAGGTCTTTTAGGAAAACCAATGTGTTGCATTTGTCCTGTCATAGCGGAATAAATCAGGATTTTCCCAGAAAGAACTTCCCCGATTTCTAAAATTATTTTTAGAACTTCATTTGCCATGAGATTCCCTATAATACCGGGTAATACACCTAAAACACCCAGTTCGCTACAGCTTAATCGGAGATTGTCTTTTGGTGCTTCAGGATAGGCACAACGAAAAGTGGGGCCATCCTTGAAATTAAAGACGCTCAACTGTCCTTCAAATTTGTAAAGCGAACCAGAAACCAGTGGTTTTTTAGTGAGGACACAGGCATCATTGACTAAGTAGCGTGTGTTAAAATTATCTGTACCGTCAACAATAAGATCGTAATCTTTAAATAAATCGAGTGCATTTTTTGAAGTTAATCGGGAAGGAAAAGCTTTTATCCTGACATCAGGATTGAGATCGCTGAGTCTTTCTTTTGCTGCCTTAGCTTTGTTTATTCCCAAGCTATTTGTTCCGAAAAGGACTTGACGTATCAAATTGGACTTGTCAACTATATCGTGATCTACAATTCCAATATGGCCAATGCCTCCAGCTACCAAGTATTGTAATAAAGGACAGCCGAGTCCACCAGCACCAATCACCAGCACCTTGGCATCTAGTAATTTTTGTTGGCCTGCGACGCCTATTTCTGGCAAAAGTAAATGCCTGCTATATCGTTGCTTATCCATTCTCTTATTTTTTATCCTCCAGCAAATGGGGGTAGAAGTGCAATTTCATCAGTGGACTGCAATTCCAGACTGCTCGAAGCGACTTCATGGTTGACGACAAGATTATAAGGCAATTCCTTTAAAATGGGGTATTTGCCCTGTAAAACCGAATCGAGATCGGCCAGGCTTTTATTATCAAAGACAATTTTTTCTTCAGTTTTGCCAGTTTGGTCCACCAGCATCCCTAAATATTTGACGTTAACGATCATGGTTTATTTTTTTTAATTCTTGTGGTGTGTTGATATTGGATAAGAATCTCTCTTCTTCTTCAGCCACTTGAATGTTTTTTACTTGTAAGCCTTTCAGGGCATCTCTCAATTTGAGTTCATCTTTTTCTAACCTGCTTTTAAAATAAGTTCGACAGCTTTTTTTATATAAAGCAGCAAGAGGCATCGTCTCATGTCGGGTTGCGAGATGAATCACATCTTGCTCTTGAGTTTCATCCACTAATCTTTGAATCAAAGTAGGGGAAATAAAAGGAATATCACAACTCATAATGATATTATTCTCGGTAGAGGTGTATTCTAACGCGGCTTGTATTCCAGCTATTGGTCCTTTCCCAGGGTAAATGTCTTCAATGCGTTTTAGACCAAAAACATCATAAGCTTCAAGACCTGAAACCAAGACGACTTCTTGTGAAAAAGGGGTTAAACATTTTGCTATTCGTGGAATAAACTCTTCTTGACCTATTTTACAGAAACCTTTATCCATTCCCATGCGAGAACTCTTTCCGCCTGCTAGAATAAAAGAGGTCACTTTTTTCATTGTCAATTATTTTCTTGACTTCATTTGTAGCTCAAATTTGAGGTGCAATAAAGTGAAGATTTGACCGACAAAGATAAGGAATTATTTTACGAATTGCGTTTAGTGGTCAGTTCAACATTACTGTATATTACCACTTCTGAGGTCAATAGCTTCTACAGTGTCACCTTTATTGATGCCGGTGCTTTCTTCGGGTAAAAATACCAAGGCATTACTCTCGGCAAAAGATTGCAGCATTGCTGAGCCTTGGCCTTCAAGAATATTGACCTCCTGACCTGAAAATTTAGCTTTTAGGAATTGTGAGCGTCCTGGTTTTTTTTGAAAATCAGATTGACTGCGTTTTTTTGAGCGTTCCAAATGAAGTTGTTCTCTTCCTTTAAACCTGTTGAGCAACGGAAGGACGTATAGATAAGCATTGCTCAAGGCTGATGCTGGATTACCTGGTAAGCCAAAGACGAATTTTTGATCTTTTCTTCCAAAATATAAAGGTTTTCCAGGTTTCTGTTTCACTTTATGAAAGATTTCCTCCACGCCGTTGTCTAGCAAAGCTTCTTTGACGAAGTCATAATCTCCAACTGAAATTCCACCAGATATAAGGAGGATGTCATGTTTCTGCAGGGCTTCTCCTATTTTTTCTTTGGTCAGTGCAAGATCGTCGGGAACATGTGCTTTGCTTATGTTTTTTATGTTTTGTGAGCTTAAGAAAGCTTCCAGTAAATAGGAGTTTGAATCGTATATCTTCCCTGGAGTCAATTCTTTTCCTGGAGAGGAGAGTTCATCTCCAGTGGTTAAAACACCACAGTTTGGTGCGCGATAAACCCTAAGTTTATCTATGCCTAGATTTGCCGTTAGACCTAGTGCAGCTGGGTTTAGGAGTTGACCTTTTTGAAGGACTTTTTCTCCTTTCTTGATTTCTTCGCCACGGCGTCTTATGTTTTGTCCAGATTTTATTGACACAGAAACTTTGAGTCTGTCATTAACCACCTCGGTTTGCTCTTGCATCACTATGGCATCAGCGCTAGCGGGGCAAGGAGCACCAGTAAAAATACGCACCGCTTCGCCAGGACTTAGGATGAATTCTTCACCGTTTCCTGCAGTAATTTCTTTTTCTAAAAGTATAAATTCATCTGTTTCTCCAAACTTTACAGCATAGCCATCCATGGCTGATAAATCGAAATGTGGTAAATCAAAGGGTGAAATGAGTGCTTGAGCGAGAACATTTCCTAATAAAGCTGAACTTAATGGTTGTTCCTCTTCGATTTTTTGCAAAGGACTATTTTCAACTGCATCTAAGGCTTCTTTTACAGATATCATGGACATTCTTTTAATTTTTTTAAAGGCTTTTTTAACAGAACAGGCAAAATGATATGTGCTCTTTGCTTCAGGCCTGATGTGTCAATTCAAAAATACATTTTAAAGACTATAAGTATTGGATGTTACACTTTTAGTTTAAGCTTCTTCTTGGTTTGAGGCAAAGATTCGGTACTTGAAAAGTCCGACAACTAGGCTACCACCAATACCATTTCCTAGTAAAACCAGGAATAGAAACCAGAGGTAATTCCATAACGAGAGATGATCAGCATATAAAAAAGCGCCAAAAACTTCAATATTTCCAACAATACTATGGTGAAACCCACCAAAACCAATCATCCCAGTAATCATAAAAATAAGAAATACCCGAGCAATCGTATTTGTGGTGCTATTCATCAGCCAGGTTAATAGTCCCATGAGCCATCCTGCAGTTATTGCACTGACTAAAAGAACCCATGAATCATATTCTAAGACGTGCGTCCCGATCTTTACCATGGTGTCTTGTGAAAAAAGATTCATATAAGGCGCTATCCAACCAATAAAAGAAGCGAAAATTATACCACCTAAAAGGTTTCCTAAGACGACAATACCCCAGATGCGCAGTAATTCCCAGATAGAGCGTTGACTGTTTAATACGGGTAAAGCCAATACAGAAGTCTGCTCAGTAAAAAGTGCTGATTTGCCCAAAATAACCAAGACGAATCCAACCGGATAGACGACGCCAAACAGCTTTGTAATAACTTCTTCATTAAGTTTTCCGCCCAATAAGTAATAAAGCATACAGACGAGAAGATAACTAAAGCCTATTTCAAGTCCAGCGATAATAGCACTGAGAAATATGGACTTGCTCTTTATTTTGTATATGGCTTCTCCTTCATGAATGACCCGTTTGAGAATATCGCTGTACTGATTGACACCCTTTACTTTATTGGATTCTTTTTCCAATTCTTTTTGATGCCTTTTCTGATCCTTTTTTTGCTCTTGATTTTCTTCGCTCATAAAGATAGAGTTGTTAGCTATAGACCATGCAAGTTACTAATCTTTTGACTTTATATTATTTCTAGTTATAGCTTCTGGATTTTTTATGGCGCTTTTCAAAACTGTGAATCCCAAGAGATTACTAATTAAAGTCGCGATAAGGATGACAATTTTTGCTTCTTCCTGAAGCAATTCATCAGCAAAGGAAAGCTTTGTTATGAATAGCGATATTGTAAAAAAAACTCAGCGACTGCCCAGTCCTGATCCTGCGCCCGTAATAATGGCGACTTTCTTATCTAATAGATTCATTTTTTAAGTTTTAAAAGTTAATTAGTCGATTATTGTGGCGTGTAACCCCCGTCTACCACAAAGGTACTTCCGTGTACATAACTACTTTCGTCTGAAAATAAAAAGGTTACCATATTGCTCACGTCTTCTGCTTCTGCAAATCTTCCCATTGGGATTTTTGCTTTAAATTGCTTGTTAGATTCCTCCATATTTCCGGAATTCATACCGCTCAATAAAGAACGGGTCATGCGGCTATCTACCAATCCTGGATGTACGGTATTCACGCGTACTTTCCGTTTGCCGAGTTCTTGTGCAGCTACGCGCATTATGCCAATTACCGCGTGTTTGGCTGTATTGTACCCTACCATATTGGGCGTGCCCCCAAAACCGGCTACCGAAGAAGTAATCACAATACTGCCATCATCTTCAATTTTGGGCATTACGTATTTCATACCTAGGAAAACGCCTTTTACATCGACGGCCATTACTTTATCAAAAACATCTTCGGGATAATCTTGAATGGGTTTTACATCACCTTCAATGCCGGCATTATTGAAAAACAAATCTATTTTACCGTAACGGTCTTTTGCGGTTTCTACATATTTCTTGACATCCTCGGCCTTGGTCACATCGGCAATGGCATAGGACATGTCCATATTATTAGCTTTGGCCTCTTTTTCTTTTTCCTTGAGGCTATCTTCGTCGATATCAACTAATAACACTTTAGCTCCTTCGCTAGCCAATTTTTTGGCGGTTGTAAATCCAATTTTTCCTGATCCACCGGTAATGATGGCTACTTTGTCTTGTAATCGTTTCATTATTATTAATTTTTAAAATTATACTTCATTTTGTTTTTTGAGTTCGGGCATGCTTCCGTGGCCCGTTTTTCCTATCAGCAATCCGTTGGCTTGTCCTTTACTGAAATAAGCGGTCGTCCAATTCCACATCGTGCTGATTCGGTTTCGATAATTGATGAGCAAAAACAAGTGGACAAACAACCACGCAAACCAGGCAAACCAACCTGTCATGGTCTTTTTTGGAGTGGTAAGGTCTGCGACGGCTTTACTTCTTCCTATGATCGCCATGGTTCCTTTATCATTGTAGATAAAAGCTTCGGGTTCTTCATTTTTAACTTGCGCTTCAAAATTTTTAGCTAAGCGTTTTCCTTGTTGGGTAGCAACACTAGCCAACTGCGGATGCCCTTTCGGAAAATCTGGATCGGTTTTTAAAACGGCAGCATCCCCAATAGCATAAATATTATCGGTGTTTTGCACCTTAAAATATGCATTCACCTGCAATCGGTTTCCTTTTTCATAACTGTTTTCGGGCAGGCCTTCGAACTTCATCCCGGTTACCCCAGCGGTCCAGATCAAGGTCTTGGTTTCTATACTTTCACCGTCCTTGAAAATGACTTTGTCGTCTTTAAAATCGGCCACCATTTTATTGAGCTTGACAATAATTCCCATGTCCTCCAGACTTTTTTTAGAGTACTTTTGCGATTTTTCGCTCATAGGGGGTAAGACACTTGGTGCCCCATCAACCAAATAAATATTCAGTTTATCGTCTTTCAGTTCAGGATAAATGTCATTTAAAATATTGTTACGCATTTCGGCTAGCATTCCGGCCACTTCTACTCCTGAAGGTCCCGCGCCAGAAATCACAATATTTCCCATCTTGCGTCTTTCAACTTTGTCTTTTGTATAAATAGACCGTTCTGCTTCCCGCAAGAGGTAATTTCTTAGTTTCACCGCTTGGTTAACCGATTTCATTGGCAAAGCATTCTTCTCTATATTTTCCATCCCGAAGAAATTACTCTTGGTCCCCGTGGCGAGCACCAAATAATCATAGTCGATCTCCCCAGTACTCAAGATGACTTTATTTTCTTTTGCCCGGACTTCTTTTAAACTTCCCAAGCGGTACCTCAAATTTTCTTTTTTCTTAAAAAGCGTACGAAAGGGAATGGTAATGCTGGACACATCCAACATGCCAGTGCTGACTTGATATAAAAGTGGGGTGAAAAAATTATAGTTATTTTTGTCGACCAATGTCACTTGAATTCCTTTTTTATTCCCGAGTTCTTTGGCCAGGTTGATCCCAGCAAAACCACCGCCGATGATAATTATTTTTTTATCTCTCATATATTTATGATTTCAATATGTTTGAATTCTGTCATTAAATTAAGAATGAAATTCAAGCTTTTGAGTTAATTTCCATTAAAATAAACCTAAAGTTTACAATGCTATGTTGTGCATTATTAAATGCTATTTGACGATTTGTTGTGTGGTATCTTTTTTGAAATAGTTAGTTTTTTTAGTTAACTTGATGAGTGATGATAAATTATGAGCTGATATTTTAACTTAAAAATATCGAATTATGATTAGAAGTTTACTTTTTATTTTGTTGCTGGTCTTCACATTTAAGAGTTATGCGCAAAGCGTTTTTGAAGAGGATTTTAATGACGAGTCGTCATGGAGTACCTGGACTTTAGATGACCTAGATGGGGATGGAAAATTATGGGAGTTTGCTGATGCAGAATTTCAAGAGGTTGAATCCTTCGATGGCGGATTTGTTTGGTCGTTTTCTTGGTTTTTTGAAGTGTTTACACCTGACAATACATTAACCGGTCCCGTTATTTCTTTACCAGCAGATGCAGACTTAGAGTTGAGTTTTAAAGTTGCAGTCTATGAAGATGAGGAGCTTTTTCAAGAACATTATGCAGTCTATATTATTCCATCAGAGAATAGCTTTACAGGGGAAGAAGAGGCAGTGTTTGAAGAAACCATGGAGGCGTCCTATTATAATCCTCCAAAAACCGTCAATATTGATATTTCTTCGTTTGCTGGTGAGGGTGTCAAATTGGTCTTTAGACATAAGGCAGAACAAACTGACATTTCTGTCTTTGCCGGAGGAAATGCCTTAGTGACCGTTTCTGATTATGTGGAAGCCAATGTCACTGCTGGTGGTAAAATCGAGATTTTTGGTCATCCGCAAACAGTTGAAGAAGACAAAACTTTAGGTGGCGAAATTATTGTTCACAAATAGAATGACAACTCTTTCAGAAAGTGGAGCGTCTTGTCTAATTTTCTTATGCTGAGACGCGCGCTTGCCTGTTTGGAAGACTATTGTAATTATTGATTAAATCTTTCCCCGATTTTTATAGCATAATTAATCACATTTTTAGTGGTTTGATAATGGTCATCGCTACGCCAATTCACAAAAAGATCAACCTCTTCTGAAAGTTTGATAAAGCGTAGTTTATTGTTTATCGCAAATTGAAACGAGTAGGGCAAAATCGAAATCCCTAACCCATTTGAAACAAGGTTTAATATCATTCCACCAAAATCAGATTCAATAGATGTTTTGGGTTCAAAATCATATGTGTTGAAAATACTTCGGAGTAAAGAAGCAAAGTAGGTGGTGTGGTGCAAGCCTGAAATGATAAATTTTTCATCCTTCAAATCCCTGAAGTCATTAAAATTATCTTCTCGAAGCCAATGGTTTTTAGGAACAACTAAGCAGACAGGTTCGGCATATAATTTTCTCGAGGAGATTGTCGGATTCTTAATAGCATCTCTGCTAAAGGCAATGTCCACTTTGTAATTGAGAAGCAAGTCTTCCTGAGTGACGTCTGTCGGCTCAGTCAATTCCGTTTTCAAATCTGGCATTTCACAATTCAGATTTTTTAGCAATTGCGGTAGGAAATTAAAAGAAATAGAACCTGGATACGCTATAGCAATGACACCTGAAGTTCCTTCATCAATTTTTTTAGCCTGTTTACATGTGCGGTCAAAATCATCTAATAAAACCTTCCAATGCTTTTTGAGAAATTGACCTGCTTCTGTCAGCTTTACATTTCTTTTGTTTCTTTCAAAAAGCTGAATTCCAAGCTCATCTTCTAAAGATTGAATTTGCCGGCTTAATGAAGATTGAGAAGTGTACACTTTTTCTGATGTCTTCCAAAAGTGCAATTCTTCAGCGAGAACCAAAAAATATTTAATTTGTTGTGTCGTCATGATTAATGCTGATTTTGCATTAGTTGATCAAAAATAAGTATTTTTCAAGGAATTTAAGCGTCATTTCTTTGCATAAAATAAACCTCTACCTAAAATATAAAGAAATGGGAATTGAAAATTTCATTGCATTTGTACTTGCGGCCTTGCTTTTCATTATGACGCCAGGAATTGATACTGTTTTTGTATTGAATAGAAGTATTGATCAAGGACGAAAATCTGGTGCTTATGCCGTTCTGGGTGTCAATACTGGCGTGATGGTTCACACTTTATTCGCCGCTCTGGGATTGTCAATTATTATTGCACAATCTGCTATTGCCTTTACAATCATCAAATATCTCGGTGCAATTTATCTTATTTATTTAGGGGTGATGAAATTGCTAAGTCAAAAACAAACAGTCACAACAAAGAAGGAAAGTCGGGGGCAAATGAGCGGCAAAAAGAATTTTTTCTCTGGATTATTAACAAATACTTTAAATCCGAAAGTCGCATTATTCTTTTTGGCATTTTTCCCACAATTTATAAGTCCTCAACATATTGAAGACCCAACTCCTTTTATCTTGCTAGGTTTGACTTATGCAGGTATTGGAATGGTTTGGTTTTTAATCCTCACAATGTTTGCTGGTGGACTTTCTCAAAAAATGAAAAATAATCCCAAGGCAAGTCTGTGGTTCGATAAGTTCTCAGGTCTCGCTTTTATTTTGATGGGGATTAAAATCGCGTTTGCAAAGTTGTAATCTATAATTTGAGCACTATAAACTTTACGCCATGGCAATTTCAAAAACTATTTTTGAAAGCTACGGATCATCAGTTATTTATTGTTTGTGTAAAGATGGAATAGGCTCTGTTGAGTTTATGAGTCAATCTTTTTACTTGAACTTTTATACATAAGTCCTGCAATTATGATTGTAAATAAAATTCTGAAAATCATGGTCGTAAGAATACGATTTTCATAAAGTTTGACTGTTTGGCTATGAAGGTAAAGTAAAGCCGTTGAGTAAAACATAAGGAGAGCCACTGAAAGCATGACCCAAAATGGCCATTTTTGTGATTTTAAATAACCATAAGCTGCAAGTAAATACAAAAGACCAGCAGTCAGGTTTGTCTTCAATATAAAAGGGGCATAACTTCCTTGTTTTGCTCGAATACCAAACCAATCGAACAAGACAGAGCTGCTCATGAAAATGGTGATGAGAGCAAAAATAACCAATATAATTGCGACAACGTTTTTGAATTTTTTATTCTTCTTCATAGCTTCAAGAGTTTAAATTTTTTGCAGCATTCTGTATCAAAAAAACGACGGCGAAATCTTGTGTTATTTTAATTTGTATCAATAGGATAACTTCAAAAAGCGCGTCCTAATTTTTCTTTCTGCGAGGATTTTTACAAAGGTATACGAATATTTAATCATTAAAAATATACGGCAAAGAAATAAGACATATTTATTCATTTATCAAGATGATAATTGCGTTTTTCACTCAGAGACTTCTATATTGGACGTTTCCACGTTTCCCGTCAGTCATCATGTTAAGTGAATTCTAGCTTAATTGATCTTAATGCGCTTTATTTTTAGTTAATTTTCTTTTTCTCAGCAATAAGAAAATACATAAAATAACACAGAGAATCATAAAGACAATCCATTGCATCTGAGTAGAACCTGTATCCTGAGCTGCTTCTATTTCGCCATAATAAACAAATCCAGCCCAGTAATAAGGTGACTTTTTCGGATTTTTAAGTCTGGGATTTAAGAGGTAATCGCCTTTTGTTTGATAAAGTGAAGAGGATTTTGATTTGCTACTTTCAAAGTGTCCATAAAAAGACGTCATCAGTTCAGCTGTGGCTTTGTCATTGACTTGCCACAGTGAAAAAAGTAAGTTTTTAGCGCCTGCATATTGAAAACCACGCGCTAAGCTCATGGCGCCTTCACCACCTTGAATTTTGCCAATTCCTGTTTCACAAGCACTCAAAACAATAAGTTCAGGATTGAGATTCAAAGTGTATAATTCTGGCAACAAAAGCGTTTCGTCATAAAATGCTAAGCTTGCAGGAATTGTATAGTTTCCGCCTTGGGCATGTGTTGATAAATGGAGAATATTGTATGCTGCAGCTTTTTTTAAAAAGGCTGCTTTTGTCGCCTCTGATTTATAGAGAATTTCTGAATTATCTTGTTTTTTAAAGCTTTCGGCTTCTTCAACAGAATACCGCAATTCATAAGGCGTACCTTCGAAAATCGGAAAAATACCTAAACGTTTTTTGTGGTGTGACATCTCTCTTTTGTCTAAATAAAAAGAAGCTGCCGTTTGATAGATTATTGGTTTTTCACGGATTAAAAAAGGCATCTTTTCAAACTGAATACCCTTGTGTTTTTGCGTTAATAAAGCGCCAAAAGGGATGAAGCTGAGAAGTCCGTCGGGAATGATAATAATGTTTTCTGAATTGTTTTTTTTAAACTTTAAGCCTTTGTATAGACTGTAGGCACTTTCTTTATAGTCTGAAATTTGTGTGTTGATAAGGGAAGGTTCTTCAAAAAAATAAAGATATTTCTGAATCAGTTTTCGCAAGTGTTTTGCTTCTCCAGTTTTCTCAAATGTTGCTGTATTTTTTGTAATCGAAAAATGATAAACTGTCCGCTGGCCAAAGAAAAACAATCGCATTTCAGCTGCATCTGAATCGAGTTGCTTTTGAAGCGCATTTAAAGCAATTGGCATAGATTTTTTATCAGGATATTTTTCATTTAAGACTGCTTTTGCTTTGTTTAAAGATAAGTTCGTTTTGTTGAGATCAGTCATTAGTTTTTCCGGCGGCTTTTTTCCACTGAGTTGATGACGTATGATTTTATTGATGAACGACTGTTGCTGGTGTTCGAGTTTTTGACGTTTTTTAATGAGAGAATCTTCAGGGTATCTCAGTGCTAAGGCTTGCTTGTAGCGATTTTCTTTTAAAATAGCTGCTTTGCTTTCTTCTGCGTATTGCAGTGCTTTTTCTAGAATAGAACTGTCCTTTGCTGTTTTAGTTTGTTCAAATAAAATAGCAAGACAAGCTTCACTTCTTTCTTTTGTTGCGCTGAGGTGTGTGATTTTGGCGTGTTGACTTGTGATATTTTCTGCAATCATATCAGAGACGTAGAAACTTAAATCATAGTAGTCTAAAGCCTTTTGCCAGTCTTCTTGCAGCTGGGCAAGGCCGTCAAAAATACTTAAAAATGTGTTTTCCGGATAGAGCAGTTCTTGTGAAGTGAAAACATCATTTCGATGATGAGGTAAAAGACTATTTAAAGCGTTTAAGAAACTATTTTCTGCTTTGGTGAATTCTTGCTGTGCGAGATAAACATCTGCTTTTTCAGTGTATAATTTGGCGAGTTTTCTCGCTGTGATGTTCGGATCTTTTCGCAATGCTTTTTCGGCTAACTTTAAATATTCTTCAGCTTCTTGAAATTCTTTTTTCTGTAAAGCGAGTTGGGCTGCATTTTTGTATTCGGTTGCTAAAAGTGGCTTGCCAATATTTTTAGAAATCAATTTTTGTGCTTCCTCATAACTTTTTAAAGCAATCAAATTTGTTGTAAGGTTATTTTCTAAAGCTTTTTTTTGTTTTGCATTTAAATTTGATTTTTTTATTTTTTTTTCTAAAATGTCGATTGCCATATTAAAATGACCTGTGTTGTGATAGACCACTGAGAGATTGATGATTCCAGCAATCTCTTGCTGTTGATTATTATTTTTTTGTGCGGCGTTGATATAGATTTTGATGGTATTTTCGGCTTGAGAGAAATTGCCAGTTTTTGTGTATAAGTTGCCTAAGGGTTTGAGGCAAAATTCAATCATGTCATAATTTTTGAAATTATGCTTTTGATAAGAAGACCAGGCCGTTTCATATAGTGAAATTGCTTGTTGTGTTTGATTGTATTTATTGGAATAGTAACCCATATTGCATTGCGCAATGATGACTGCTAATTTTTCTTTTGATTTTAGATTTTGCTGAGAGATTGCTTTTATTTCCAGCTTTAATTTATCTAAATTTTCTTCATCTGGAGTCGCAACAAAAGCATCGAGAGAGTTGTAAATACTGTCTTCTAAGTTTTGTGAATGAACTTGAAGCGCGCAGAGAATAAAGAAACAAAAAATCAGGTGATATAAATTTCGCATCTCGAGTAGTAGAGTTTAAAGTTTGACGTGTTACTTTAAAATTTCCAAAGGGCATAAAGCTGAATATGATCATCAGGCGTGTTGTAGTAATAAACATATCTTGCACCAACACTTGGGCCTATTCTGGCACCGCCGATGTTAAATCCTGCAAAAACGCCTGCCTGAAAATCTGTGAATTGATTTTTGCTTTCAGAGGTTTCAGAAATGTCTTTTGACTCATCACGAAACAATATATCCTCTCCTTCATAATATAAATAGTGTTCTGCAGTTGTTGAATTTTTCACCTTTTGTGTCAGATTCATTTTGAGCTCCAAACCCGCTCCAACGGCTAGAAAATTATTGATGTTATAACGGTAGGAAGCAGGAACGAGATGGATGCCAAAGTTTTTGATATCGTTTTCTTCTTCGTAAAGAAATAGGCTAGATGCGTTTGTGCCAGCACCTTCTCTTTCTGTTTTTTCATAATCTTTAAATTCATCAAAAGATTCTGCAGTAAGCATGAGTTCAGCTTGAAAATAACCGCGATATGATTTGAATGGTGAAATTGTCGCCCCGATAAAATAGGAGTTATGGTTGTCTAAATCTGGTGACAAGATCATACCTGCTTTAGCACCAATTGAAATTCCGGGAAGGAAACGCGTGGTGGCTGTATTTGTGATAATGGGTTCGTTTTTATCAAAAATAATAGCTGTTTTGCTTGTCGTTTTTTGCTTGTGAAAACTCTCTTTAAGTTTGATGCTGTATTTGACAAAGCCTTTAGTCGAATCAATATCAGTGACATTTTTTTGTTGACTTCCCGGGAGGTAAATGTTTTTAAAAGTAAAAATAGCTTGTTGATCAGCTCGCGTGGTGTCAATACAACTGTAATTTACTTTTTTTTCTTTAGGGCAGCTTGTGCATTCTGGATATTGGTCAATAATTTTAAGCGTTGAGATGTCAAACATTTCTGGAATGTCAGTTTTTAATTGAACAGTGCTTGCTGGGCCATCGCCATTATTTTGAAATTGTACTTTAAATTTAAAGGTTTTAAGCCTTACCAAGCGGTAATTCATCACTGTTGCATTACTCGACATTTTATTGGGATCATGTGAGTTGACGATTTCCATTTCTAGATCCTTCACTTTGTGGTTGTCGTAATTGTCATCAGGCACATAAATACTTCTTACGCTGATGATGGCACTTGTGTCTTTCAGCATTTCTTGGGTTGTGCGTAATGTGAAAAAGATGTTGCGTTCTTCGTTAGGTTGCAAATTTCCGAATTCGATTGTCTGATGATTTTTATACTTTTCTTTTGCATCCATTAAAGTCAGTTGCAGATCTTTTTTTTCTGTTGTGTCTTGCTGATAGATCCTTAAATCTTGAATCTTTTTTCTATTTGAAGCCATCCACGTATGCTCAGAAGAGAAATCGTTTTTAGCAGCATAAGCGGGCATTTCATCTGTGATTTTTTCACCGTGATAGTTTCTGATGTCTTCAGTTTTAAAGTTGTCAGCTTTGTGTTTTTTTTCATTGTAAAATAAATATAACTTGCCTTCCGTTACATATTGTTTTGGGTTTTTATAACTCATAACAACCACAATTTCTTCCTCAGGAATAGGATCTCGATTTTTTCTAAGCTGAATGTCCTCCGTCATAAAAGCAGTATCTTCAGCATCATCAGGCGTGCTTTTTACAGAAACAGAATTTGGCCTTGTTGTCGGTGTCTTGCCATTGTCATAATAATTCGTTGCCCATAAACGAATAGCGTAATCACCTTTTTTTTGATAAGTGTGTTGCGGTTCTTTTTGGGTGCTGAAGTGGCCATCACCAAACTCCCAGTAGTAAGAATAATAAGCTTTTGGTGCACCAGCTTTTTGATAGAGTGGAGGGGTTTCTGGCTTGAATGAAACTAAATTGCCTTGCGCATCATATGCGATTGATGCTTTGCGATTTAAAGTATCAATTTCAGCTTCTTGAGAAAAACTCAATAAAGAAACGCATAGGGAAATCAAAAATAAAATAGTTCTTTTCATGAAAATTTAGTTGTATAATTCTTAAAATTAGTAAAATGCGGTGAGAAACTCATCGCATTTTATGAAATTCATGTTTAAGGAAAAAGATTGATGCTCTTCATGTCACTCTCTTTAAATTTATAGCTATTCAATTTTTTTGTCTTTTTAATGTAAATAACTTTTAACTTTAAACACATGCATTGAGGATAAAGTGTTTTGTTAAGGCCGATTTTTTATAAAAATATAGAAGATCAAAAAACAATCAATTTAAATCACAAAAAAACTTCTATACCTTTTTAAATCGACCAGATAACAAAACATAATTTAACCCATTGTGTTATAAAACCCCGATGCCATTTCTAGCATCGAGGAGTTTTGGTTAGTTTTCATTAAGGTAAAGCCTCAATTGCCGCTTCTAATTCTGCTTTGTTGCCAGTTGTTGTGTTGTCAATGTCTATTGTATAGAGATCATCAGCTTCAACAGTGACACCTTGTGTGGAATAACGGTATTCGCCGTTATCTTCAGTTACAAATATGAGATGGATTTCTAGTCCGATAGGGATTTCTCCATAATGCTCAGTGAATAAGTTTGCTTCCTCGTCAAATATATCAAGCTTAGCCAATACATTTGGTTCGTCATCGTATGATAAGTAAATAACGCTATTTACAGAATCAAAACCAGCAGGTACTTGAACTTGTAAAGTTGTTTTAGGTCTAGGATCTCCCCAAAATCTATCAATATTCGTCCAGCCAAAATCACCAAAACTTACATAATAAGTATTCTCTTCAGCGAAAACGCCTCCTTGTTCTTCAGCTTCGTTTTCATTCCATTCAAGATCTCCATTTTCATTCATAACGCCTGTCCAAAGTGTCATATCATTTTCTACACCGTTCGTTAAATCTCCAGGAACGTTCATACTTGAAAGACAATCCATTTCTAAAGGTTCTCCATTTTGGAAAGCTTGTACAAAGAATTGTCCACCTGTTTGTAATGCAGCTTTATCGCCATTAGGTCTGACACCCATTAATGGTTTGTTTGAGGTTGCCATAGAAGCACGTTCATAGAATTCAACAAACTCTAAATCAACTTCACCAGTCAGCATATCACCGTTTAATGTTAAACAATTAGCAGGAATGTATAGATTTGTACCTGCATCACTGGTAAATGAAATCCCGTCTTCGGCGTTAAATTGCGCATGTTGTGTGATAGCGTCAAGACTGTTGTCAAAAAGAAGATTCATTGCAGCCGGTGTTGGTATATTGTAATTTGGGCCGTCTGGTTGAGGTGTAAAATCGTCATCATCACTACAGCTCAATAGAAAGAGTGCTGACAATGCGAATACGAAATAAGTGTTTAAGGTTTTCATAATGTTATTTTTTATTCACCCTTATATCAACTTAAAGAAGGAAGTGTTACCCTATAATTTTAATTTTTTTACATTTACTCTTTATA
>JAKDUG010000175.1 GCA_030457805.1 Psychroflexus sp. | reverse complement strand
AATAAAAAGAGTATGAGTGAAAAAATTTTTAACATAAATTTTGTATGTTTATCCCAAATTAGAAAAATCAAAACTATGAAAAATTTATTACTCATTGTTTTCATGTTGGCAACATCGCTTACGTTTGCTTCATTCCCTGTGAATAGGGAGAATGTAAGTCAGGAACGTGTTGCACATGAGAATCTTGATGTTCAGAATTACAAAGATACTTCTATGATGGAAGTATCTGAGAATGTTGCTAAAGAAGAGACTTTAACGCCAATTGCTGCTGCCTCTTATGATAAATGGGTGGCTGCTGCGTTGTGGTTGGTTTTATGGCCTTTTGCTGCACACCGTTGGTATGCAAGAAAACCACTTTGGGTCAACATTCTCTTTATTCTGACACTCGGAGGTCTAGGCGTTTGGGCCATTGTTGATATTATTAATATTCTGACAGATAATTTTTAATTTAGGTCTGATTCGCTTCAGGGCATTGATATAGAAACACAAGCTTTGTCAAGCGTTTGTTAATTGACATTTTAAATTTCATCCTGATCAAGTCAATAATCATGACACAGGGCAGTCTCAAAAAAAATGATTTTATTGCTTTGTCTTGACATATCGAGGCAGAGTGGCGAATTCCAATATTTTTGAGGCGGCCTTTTTTTAGGTTGCTCTAATAAAGCTTTGCTTTAAAATAATTGTCAGGAAGACGCGTTAGATCTAGAGAGTTTTATATTTTTACGAAAATTACATTTGTGGCATCATCATTTGAGAAATATCAGAGAAGACGCTTAATAACATCTTATTTTTCTGTTGTTATTAGCATCGCGTTGGTTCTTTTTTTAGTCGGCCTGCTGGGCATATTGGTGCTAAATACCAAGAAAGTTGCAGATCATTTTAAAGAACAGATTGCATTGACAATTTACTTGGACGATACGGCCAAAGAAGTTGAGATTGATCAATTGCAAAAGTCATTGGCCTTAGCTGAGTATACAAAAACAGTCAGCTTTGTGTCAAAAGAAGATGCCGCTAAAATGTATAGCGATGAAATAGGAGAGGATTTTATGGAATTTTTGGGTTATAATCCACTACAGAATTCCATTGATATTTATTTCAATGCTGACTATGTCTCTGAGGTTAAAATTGCTGAAATTACACGTGATATTAACGAGAATGCGTTTGTCGATGAAATTGTTTATGACAAGCCATTGATCGCTTTGCTAAATGACAATATCAAGAAGTTGAGTTTTTGGATCATTGTGATTAGTGTTGTTTTTACGTTTATTGCCGTTTTGCTGATCAACAGTTCTATTCGATTGTCTGTTTATGCCAAGCGTTTTACAATAAAAACCATGCAGATGGTCGGTGCGACGAAGTCTTTTATACGGCGACCTTTCATTTGGAAGAGTATCAAGTTAGGTTTGATTGGTTCAATTTTGTCATTGGCAGGCATGGCCATTGTCCTTTATTATCTCAATGAGAGTTTTCCTGAGTTGAACTTTATCGGAGATCAGCTTATTTTATTAGCTTTGTTCGCTGCAATATTATTGCTTGGTATTTTGATTACGTGGTTGAGTACATTTTTTGCAACACAGCGTTTTTTAAACTTAAATACAGACGAGCTTTATTATTAGGACAATAGATTAAAGATTAAAAATAATCTCAAAAAACTATGGGAGAACGCAAACGCAAACAAGAAAGAGAAGGACATAAAGACTTTATTTTTGAAAAGAAAAATTACAAGTTTATGCTGATTGGATTAGCGATAATTGCTTTGGGCTTTATCTTGATGGCAGGTGGTGGTAGTGATGATCCTCAAGTTTTTAATCCTGAAATTTTCAATTGGCGACGTATACATTTAGCGCCAACTCTTATCCTGATTGGTTTTGCTATTGAAGTGTATGCAATACTCCTGAAACCTTCTAAGCCCTCAAGTGATTAATGGATCTTTTAGATGCGAGTATCTTAGGTGTCATTCAGGGATTGACAGAGTTTTTGCCTGTTTCATCTAGTGGGCATCTCGAAATAGGAAAAGCACTTTTAGGTGATCATAGTTTGCCGAAAGAATCCATGTTATATACAGTTGTGCTACACTTTGCAACAGCTTTGAGCACTGTTGTTATTTTTAGAAAAGATATTTTAGAAATCATCAAAGGTTTATTTCAGTTTCAATGGAATGCATCCTCTCGTTTTTCTGTAAAAATTATCATTTCAATGATTCCTGCAGCTTTAGTGGGGTATTTTTTTGAAAGTCAAATGGAAGTCTTGTTTGGTGATAATATCGTGCTTGTTGGTTTTATGCTGATTGTCACTGCACTTTTATTATGGTTGACCGATAAGGCAAAAAGGACACCTAAAAAAGTGAGTTATGGAAATGCTTTTGTGATTGGTGTTGCACAAGCCATTGCGATTTTACCAGGCATTTCAAGAAGTGGATCAACAATAGCAACTTCAGTTTTACTGGGTAATGACAAAACACAAGCAGCGCGTTTTTCTTTTTTAATGGTTGTGCCTTTAATTTTTGGAAAAATAGCCAAGGATTTACTTGATGGAAATGTTTTTCAAAGTCAGGTAGATTTTGTGAGTTTGAGTATAGGTTTTCTTGCTGCATTTGTCACAGGTTTATTTGCTTGTACATGGATGATTAGTCTTGTAAAGAAAAGCAAACTCAAATATTTTTCAATTTATTGCTTTGTTGTCGGTGTCTTGACAATTGTTTTAACTCAAATATAATGCGTGATTTAAGTATAGAAGATTTTAAAGAAGGTCAGTTAATCTGTTTTGATAAACCTTTAGGATGGACCTCTTTTCAGGTTGTGAATAAGGTGAGGTGGCTGATTAAAAGAAAATTTAGAATTAAAAAAATCAAAGTTGGTCATGCAGGGACCTTAGATCCTTTGGCAACTGGTTTGGTCATCTTGTGTGTTGGTAAGTACACAAAGAGAATTGAGAGTTTGATGGGGCAAACGAAAGTTTACACGGGTGAATTGACGCTTGGCGCTACGCGTCCTTCTTATGATATGGAAACTAAAATAGATGAAACCTTTGAAACAGCACATCTAACTCCAGTACTGCTGGAAGATGCAAGACAGCAATTTGTCGGAGAAATTATGCAACAACCTCCCGTTTTTTCAGCCTTGAAAAAAGAAGGAAAACGCTTGTATGAATACGCACGCGAAGGGAAAGCTGTTGAAATCCCGAAACGGCCAGTACAGATTGATGCTTTTGAGTTGGCGACAATTGACTTGCCATATGTCGGATTTAAAGTCACTTGTAGTAAAGGGACGTACATCCGGAGTTTGGTACACGACTTTGGAAAGGAAGTTAAATCAGGCGCCTATTTAAGCGCGTTGTGCAGGACTCAAATAGGCGACTATCAACTTTCAGACGCGCTTAGCATCGAAGATTTTGGGGAAATGATGGCGTCTTAGTTAAGCGCTGTCATTTTTCTGGAGAAGTGTCATTAAATCCGCAATGATATTTTGTCCCTTATCCTTGTTATACCATTGCTGTAAAGTCGTTTTAGACTCAGCTGTGAATTCCCCATCATTTTTTGCCTTTTCTTCTTCAACGAGTTTTGTCGCTGCTATAGAACGCGGTCCCCAAGTGTAGAGGATTTTGTCTTCTGAAGAGTCGATGGCAATTAATTTAGGAATAGATTGCCCGCCATTTGTTAAAAACGCATTGATGAGGTCTGGGTAGGTATCACGCAGAATCACTTGGAAAGATATATTTGAATTGAGTGTACTTATCTTTTCCATGATTGGAAGTGCTGTAGCGGCGTCACCACACCAGCCTTCAGCTATCACAAGCCATGTTTGTTGTTTTGAAATTGCCTTAATTGCTTCCTTCTGTGCATCACTGAGTTTAACTGTTTTCTCCCAGCGCTTCATTCTTTGCAGGCCTAATTTGGAGTATTCCAGAAACATTTCGTTTTGCGTATTTCCTGTTGCTTCCCCTTTTGCTAGGCGTGTT
This sequence comes from Psychroflexus sp., assembly GCA_030457805.1. GTDB lineage: Bacteria > Bacteroidota > Bacteroidia > Flavobacteriales > Flavobacteriaceae > Psychroflexus. The sequence goes on along the minus strand of JAKDUG010000175.1, from coordinate 342 downwards.
TCAACATGTGCTTTATAGTCGTCATAGGATATTGTTTTGTCGAGATGGTTTTTGGCAATTGTATAAGAATCCATAGTTTTTTATGTTTTGAAATTGTTCGATCAAAGATACGATTTCACAAGAGATGAAGAGCTGATTTAAATCAGCTTTGAATCCTTTATTTAGTAATGAAAGTCTAGATAACTTGGCTTTAAAAAGCCATCAAATCACTTATGTATGTTTAAAAAATATATTGCTATTTTTTATGTTAAATTAATGTATTTTAATAGAAAAAATCATCCGTAATGAATTTGCATTAAAGTTGTCTTGTTCGTTTATTCATCTGGTGTTGAGTGTTTTATT
>JAKDUG010000174.1 GCA_030457805.1 Psychroflexus sp. | reverse complement strand
ACTTTCATCGACTATATATTTTTACTATATTCATCCCATCATCACACAATTAATGAAAGAATCTGAATTAAATAGCAATAAATTAAGAATCTTACTCTCTATAAGTTTGATGTTATTTTTAATCAATGTAAACGCTCAAACTCCAACTGTGATTCCTATTGAACTTCGGGCTCAATTTAATGGACAATATGACTATAAAATTATAGGAAATACTTTGAATCAAGTCGATAATAAATTGCCAGGTCCATGTGAAATGCTCTCTGAATCATCAGCTAATTTAAACTTAACTCCTGGTCAAACACTCGAAGCCGCTTATTTATATTGGTCAGGGATTGGTGATGGTACTTTTGATCCAAATATAAAACTAAATAGTATTCCTGTATTTGCAGATGAAATTAATGTTGTAGATCCACAACAAAGTGGTATCTCTCTTTATTATGGTTCTTTTAAAAATATCACCAATTTAATTGATCAACAAGGTAACGGTTTGTATAATTTTTCTGATCTGGATCTAAATCCTATAATTGGAAATTATTGCTCAACTGGTCAGTACTATGCTGGATGGGCAATTTTAGTCATTTATAAAGATTCTACTTTACCCACACAACAAGTTAATGTGTATGATGGTTTAGCTTCTGTATACGGTCAGGTAGGAGCCAATACTACTACAGCATCTATTAATTTAGAAAATTTAAATGTTGTTAATACTCAAAATGCACGTATGGGATTTCTGGCCTGGAATGGTAGTTCAAATAGTTTTTTTAATGAAAGCATTTCTTTTAATGGTAATTTATTAAGCAATCCGCCTTTAAATCCAGTAGATAATCCTTTTAATGGTACCAACTCTTACACAGGTGATAATGATCTTTATAATATGGATTTAGATGTGTTTGATATTTCTAGTTATATCCAAAATGGAGACACAGATGGTTATATTACTTTTACATCTTCATTAGACCGTTTAATCCAAAATGTGGTGACCGTGACTCGCTCAGAGTTGCCGGATGCTACGGTACAACTGACTAACTTTTCGGGTATTGGCTCTTGTAATGAACAAAGTCTTAGCTTTGAAGCGACTGTTTATAATCTCAATTCTAGCGACATCTTACCTGCCAATACACCTGTTTCTGTTTTTGTGCTTGATGAAAATAATAATGAAGTGTTTTTAAACACTTTTTTTACTCAAAATGTCATTCCTATTAACGGTTCTGAAACTCAGTTTTTAACGCTTGATATTCCTCAGCAAATCCCAAATAACACAACTTTAATCCTAAAAGCAAACACGCTTGAAGATGGCTCACAACCTGTTAATGAAGCTAATGTTTTAAACAATAATTTTAGCGCTGATCTTTTTCTGCCACAAAGCCCTGCCATTAACGATCAGCCTTTAACACTTAGCCTTTGTGATGATATTAGTGATGGCGTTTTTGTGAATCTTACCGAGTTTGATAATAGCATTAAACTTAACCCTGAGCATGATGTGGTTTATTATCAAAGTCAAACTGATTTTGATAATAATTCATCAATTGATCAACCCAATAGTTTTTTAATCGATGCCAACACCACTCAAGTGATCGCTGAAGTGGTTGATCCGGCAACCAACTGCGCCTCGTTAACCCAAGTTATTATTACAATACAGGTAGTTAACATACCTATTATTGATTTTTACCAAGGTGAAGATTTTGTGATTTGTATTGATTTTTTAACCAATAACATCATCAGTGCGCCCATACTCGACACGCAACTTAATGAAAATGATTATACATTTGAGTGGTTTTTAGATGGTGAAATTTTAAGCTTTACAGGAAGCAGTCTTCAAGTGGAAGAAGCTGGTTTTTATGAAGTTGTTGTTACCGCCAATGGGACAGCATCAACATGTGAAGCTGTGAGTTCTGCACAAGTTGACATCGCTTCTGCGCCTGTTTTTGAACTTGGTATTGTCAGTGAATTTTTGGATGATAACAACAGCATTGAAGTGATTAACATTCAAGGTTTAGGCGAATTTGAGTTTTCTATTAACGGAACAGATTGGGTTTTATATCAAGGCGAGAATGCTTTGGTCTTTTCTGATTTGTCAGCCGGAGAAATACAAGTCATTGGCAGAAGTTTAAGAGGTTGCGGTCAAAATATTAAATTCATTTCTCTTTTGGGTTTTCCCCAGTTTTTTACCCCAAATAATGATGGGTTTAATGACACTTGGATCATCAAAGCTTTAAGCGAACAAATCCAAGCTGAACTTTATATTTACGATAGATACGGAAAACTCTTAAAAAAACTCAATGCCACAAATAATAGTTGGGATGGCACTTACAACGGAAACGCTATGCCTGCCAATGATTATTGGTTTATCCTGAATTACATCGATCCCAAAACTGGAATACCTCAGAGCTTTAAAGCTAATTTTACGTTGAAGAGGTGAAGTAAGAACTTCAGATTATATTCAGAAAAGTTAATTCTTAAAATCACGAAGAGCTTCCCGAAACGATGAAACTTGTTAAAGCTTGATTTTTAGCGAAATCTACGTATCTTTGCGCCTTAAAATTTTGAGTAATGCAATTGACAGAACAAGAACAGATTCGTCGCGATAAGCTAAAAGCTTTACGCCAGAAAAACATCAACCCTTATCCTGCTGAGGAGTTTAAATACACGCATACATCAGAAAAAATTAAAACCGATTTTGAAGAAGGTAAAAAGGTGGTGATCGCTGGCCGTTTAATGTCAAGACGTATTCAAGGAAAAGCGTCATTTGCTGAACTTCAAGATGCTGAGGGTCGCATTCAAGTTTACTTCAACAGAGATGAAATTTGCCCTGATGAAGATAAATCATTATACAACGACATTTATAAAAAATTGCTTGATATCGGTGATTTCATCGGGATTGAAGGTGAACTTTTCACCACACAAGTTGGCGAAAAAACTGTGATGGTCAAAGATTTTACACTTTTAAGCAAAGCTTTAAAACCTTTACCTCTTCCTAAAAAAGATAAAGAAGGAAATGAGTACGATGGTTTTCATGATCCTGAACAACGCTATCGCCAGCGCTATGCCGATTTGATTGTCAATAATGATGTGAAAGACATTTTTATTAAACGCACAAAGCTTTTTACTGCCATGCGAAACTTCTTTAACGACAAAGGTTATATGGAAGTTGAAACACCAATTTTGCAATCCATTCCTGGTGGCGCAGCGGCACGACCTTTTGTAACACATCACAACGCTCTGGATATTCCTTTATATTTGAGAATTGCGAATGAATTATATCTAAAAAGACTAATAGTTGGCGGATTTGATGGTGTTTATGAATTTTCTAAAAACTTTAGAAATGAAGGCATGGACAGAACCCACAATCCTGAATTTACGGTCATGGAGATTTATGTGGCTTACAAGGATTACAACTGGATGATGGATTTTACTGAAAAATTAATCGAACATTGTGCGATTGCTGTTAATGGTGAAACCAAAGCCCAGTTTAAAGAACACAACATCGATTTTAAAGCGCCTTATAAACGCATCACAATGACAGATGCGATTAAACAATACACTGATTTCGACATCACAGGAAAATCTGAAGATCAACTCCGTCAAGCCGCAATTCAAATGGGACTTGAGGTTAACGATACCATGGGAAAAGGAAAACTCATCGATGAGATTTTTGGAGAAAAATGTGAACCGCATTTCATCCAACCAACTTTCATTACAGATTACCCAAAAGAAATGAGTCCGTTGAGTAAAGAACATCGCGACAATCCAGAATTAACAGAGCGCTTTGAGCTGATGGTTTGTGGAAAAGAAATCGCAAATGCATATTCTGAGCTGAACGACCCAATTGATCAGCGCGAGCGTTTTGAAGACCAAATGAAATTGGCTCAAAAAGGTGACGATGAAGCGACAGAATTTATTGATCACGACTTTTTACGTGCGCTTGAATACGGCATGCCACCAACATCAGGACTTGGTATTGGCATCGATCGTTTAATTATGTTTCTCACCAACAATCCATCCATACAAGAAGTGCTTTTCTTCCCTCAGATGAAACCAGAAAAGAAAAAAGTAGAGCTCAACGATGAAGAAAAAGCTGTGATTGATATCTTGAAAAAAGAATCACCACAAGAGCTCGAAGCCGTTAAAAGCGAATCAGGTTTAAGCAACAAAAAATGGGATAAAACCACAAAATCTCTTCGTAAAAAATCATTGATTAATATTGATAAAACTGACGAAGGTTTATTTATCGCTTTAGTGTAAAAACATTTTTATTGGAATTTAAAATCCGTTTTCGACATCTTGTTGAAAACGGATTTTTTTAATTAAAAAAGTAAT
>JAKDUG010000023.1 GCA_030457805.1 Psychroflexus sp. | reverse complement strand
TCCGTTTTTTCAACTTTAGAAACATAGTTTTCAGTTTTTAAAACATTTGAAATTTCCTTAGCGCGACGATGATCATCAACCATGCGATCAACATGATGATGTAAAGCATAATAAGCTGCTGAAGCTGCAAAACCAACTTGACGCATGCCTCCGCCTAGAACTTTTCGCACTCGCATTGCATTCTGCATCACTTCTTTTTTACCTAAAAGAATAGTTCCCATTGGTGCACCTAATCCTTTTGAAAGACAAATAGAAATTGTATCGAATAAGGCTCCAAATTCTTTAGGATCGTGATTGTTTGCAACAATGGCATTAAACAATCGCGCACCATCTAAATGTAATTTTAAATCATTTTCATCACAAACTTTTTTAATAGCTTTAATCTCGTCAAGATGGTAACAAGCACCACCTCCTTTATTTGTTGTATTTTCTAAACAAACCAAAGTTGACATTGGACTATGATAAAAGTCTGGTGGGTTAATAGCTTTTTGCACTTGGTCGGCTGTAATTTTACCGCGATCTCCATCTATTAATTTACATGAAACACCACTATTAAAAGCAACACCTCCACCTTCATAATTGTAAACATGTGCCCATTTATCACAAATCAATTGCTCGCTTGGATTTGTCAATAGTTTAATTGCAGCCTGATTTGCCATTGTTCCTGTTGGAAAATAAAGCGCTGCATCCATCCCAAATAAATTAGCCATATATTCTTCTAGCTGATTCACGCTTGGGTCTTCTTTATAAACATCATCTCCAACTTCAGCTTCCATCATATATTTCAGCATATCAGGAGTCGGTTTTGTCACTGTATCACTTCTTAAATCAATCATTGTTTTTTATTTCAAAATAAAGATAATTCTATTGAATACACTTTTTATATTTCCTAAATTTGTTGAAAAACAAGAGAAATGCAAATCACTTCAGATCGAATCAAGACCCTCAAAGAACGTCTCACCGCCCTAAAACAATATCTTTGACTTAGATGCCAAAGCTATTAACATAAGTAACGAAGAAGAAAAAACTTTTGCTCCTGATTTTTGGAACAATTCGAGAGAAGCTCAAAAAATCATGCAAGAAATCAACCACGAAAAACAGTGGATCAAAGATTTTAATGCTGCAAAAACACAAGTCGAAGACGCTGAAACGCTCTATGAATTTTTTAAGGAAGGAGATGTTTCGGAAGCTGAATTAATTCAAAAACATGACCATGCGCTCTCGCTCATTGAAGAATTAGAGTTTAAGAATATGCTTTCTGATGAAAGTGATAAGCTGACTGCAGTGATTCAGATTACGGCTGGCGCTGGCGGAACTGAAAGTTGTGATTGGGCTGGTATGCTCATGCGGATGTATATGATGTGGGCTGAGCACAAAGGCTTTAAATTGAAAGAACTCAATCATCAAGACGGGGATGTCGCTGGCATAAAAACAGTGACATTAGAAATAGAAGGCGATTATGCTTTTGGCTGGTTAAAAGGTGAAAATGGCGTGCATCGTTTGGTCCGTATTTCTCCTTTTGATAGCAACGCAAAAAGACATACATCTTTCGCTTCTGTTTATGTGTACCCACTTGTCAACGATGACATCGAAATAGAAATCAATCCAGCTGACATCAAATGGGATTTCGCAAGATCAGGCGGTGCTGGTGGCCAGAATGTGAATAAGGTGGAAACAAAAGCAATTTTGACCCACCATCCAACAGGGATAATTATCCACAACTCCGAAACACGTTCTCAACTTGAAAATCGTGAAAAAGCCATGCAAATGTTGAAATCTCAACTATATGAGATTGAAATTCAAAAGCAACAAGAAGCACGAAATGAAATCGAGTCTGAGAAAAAAAGTATTGAGTGGGGTTCACAAATTAGAAACTATGTGATGCATCCTTATAAGCTTGTCAAAGATGTCAGAACCAGTCATGAAACAGGAAATGTTGATGCAGTTATGAATGGCCATATTGATGAGTTTTTGAAAACATATTTAATGTCAATAGGACAAAAACCAGATAAAGAAGATACATTATGATCAAAATATATCACAACCCAAGATGTTCAAAATCTAGGCAAGGCTTGGATATTGTCAAAGAAAGTGGAAAAGAATATGAAGTCGTTGAATATTTGAAAGAACCTCTAACAGCTGATGAATTAAAAGAAATTTTAAAGCTTCTCAATATCAAGCCCATTGCTCTCGTTCGCAAGAATGAAAAAATATGGAAAGAGAATTATAAAGAACATGAAAAAGACCTCAGCGATAACGAGATCACCAATGCCATGCTCAAGCAACCAAAACTCATTGAACGCCCCATTGTCGTCAATGAAGACAAGGCTGTCATTGGTAGACCTCCTGAAGATATTAAAGGAATTTTATAATCAGTTTTTAAACTGACAAGGAGACATCTTCTATAGAAAAGCTTGTTTTAAAATTAAATTAAAACCTGTCATTCTGAACCGAGACATCGGATTCAGAATCTTTCTAAAAATGATTTTCAACGCATTTGGAGACCCTGAAACGAGTTCAGGGTGACAAAATCAAATTTCAAAACAAGCTTTCTCTTTGAACCACAGTGCTCAGTCAATTATGCCTGTGCTATTTCTTGAAGTTCAGCAATAAATCTCTGTGCCAGATCATCCGCTTCTTTTTGCGTTTTGGCTTCTGTATAAACTCTGATAATTGGTTCTGTATTTGATTTTCTAAGGTGAACCCAACGCTCAGGGAAATCAATCTTAACACCGTCAATTGTCGTGACTTCTTCTCCCTGATAACGTGATTCTATCGATTTTAAAATACCATCAACATCTAATTCTGGAGTCAATTGGACTTTCTCCTTTGCCATAAAATACTGCGGATATGAAGCCTTCAATTCAGACATTTTCATTTCCTTTTCTGCAAAATGGGTCAGGAATAAAGCCACGCCAATTAAGCTATCACGCCCGTAGTGTAATTGTGGATCAATGATACCGCCATTACCTTCACCGCCAATCACTGCATCGACTTCTTTCATCTTTGTCACAACATTGACCTCTCCGACTGCACTTGCATAATATGTTCCTCCATGTTTTTCTGTAACGTCTCTTAGAGCTCTTGTCGACGATAAGTTGCTCACTGTAGCGCCTTTTTTCTTACTCAAAACGTAATCTGCAATACTGACTAAAGTATATTCTTCTCCAAACATTTCACCGTTCTCATCCATAAAAGCAAGGCGATCTACATCTGGATCAACAGTAATTCCGAAATCAGCATTTTCATTAACAACGGCTGCTGATAAAGCTGTCAAGTGTTTTGCTAAAGGTTCTGGATTATGAGGAAAATGACCCGTTGGTTCACAATAAAGCTTCACAACCTCCACGCCCATCATTTCTAATAATGGTGGAATAGAAATACCTCCAGTTGAATTCACCCCGTCAAATACAACTCTTAATTTAGCTTTCTTGACTTTATCAACGTCAACTAATTGGTGCTTTAAAACCTCTTCAATATGTAAATCGATATAAGCATCATTGCGATGAATTTCTCCGAGGTTATCTACCTCTGCAAATTGAAAATCAGATTCCTGAACGTAATCAATAATCTTTTGTCCTTCTTCGGCATTCAAAAATTCACCGTCTTTATTCAATAATTTAAGTGCATTCCACTCCTTAGGATTATGGCTTGCCGTCAAAATAATTCCACCATCGGCGTGTTCAAACTTCACGGCCATTTCAACAGTTGGCGTTGTGGACAAACCTAAATCAACCACATCTATACCTAAACCGACCAAGGTTTGCATTACCAAACTTTGAATCATTTTTCCGGAAATTCTTGCGTCTCTGCCAACGACAACTCTATACTTGTCTTTACGACGCTGTTCCTTAATCCATTTGCCATAAGCAGATGCAAAATTAACAGTGTCAATGGGCGTGAGGTTTTCTTCAGGTTTCCCGCCGATTGTTCCGCGGATTCCTGAAATAGATTTGATGAGTGTCATAAGATTGGTTTCTAATTTTTTGTAAATATACACGTCATCTTATTTTATTCCTAAAAATATAGGCAAGTCATTTTAAAAAGCTACTTTCATCGCATGAATTATTTGGCACATATTTATTTATCTGGGGATGACACCAAATTGATGCTTGGCAATTTTATGGCGGATAGCATCAAGGGAAAAGATTATTTAAAATACCATGACGACATTCAGCGCGGCATTCTCTTACACCGTGAGATTGATACATTCACTGATTCACATCCGATTGTCATGGAAAGTAAAGCCAAGTTTTATTCGGTTCTTCATCATTATAGCGGCGTTGCAGTCGATGTGCTGTACGACCATGTTTTAGCCAAAAACTGGCAGCGATACAACGCTGAAAAATTAGAAGATTATGTGTCAAATATCTACGAAACACTGACAAACCACAAAGTCTTTCTAACGAAAAATGTTTTGAATTTTCTCCCGATTATGATTGAATACAATTGGCTGGTCAGTTATAGAAATGTCGATAGTATTGATCAGATTCTAAAACAAATGAATCGCCGTATTAAACACCGTGTTGATTTATCTGCCGCCGTTCCAATCATGGTGGATCAGCAGGCTGAATTTGATCGCGAATTTGAGATTTTCTTTGAAGATATTCGACAACATGTCAAAGACTATATGGCGGATCATAATTTTTAACTTCTGACTTCTTTTTACTCAATAATCTTATTCCTTTTTCTTTTTAGCTTTCACTTGTGATTGAACAGTTCCTATAAAATCTTCAAGCTGATCGAGATCAAAATCTTTGGCCATCTTCACAATCTTCATCACGTCATTAGGTTCTAAATCATGACTATTGATGCGTGCGAGAAGCAAACCAATATCTTTACTATTTCCGTAAAACAAAAGTTCATCTATGGCTTCTGGATCACCGATATAAAGCAAATTCATTTTTTTATCATTCGCATTAATGCGCATCAGAGATTTGTATTTTTTCTGTTGCATAATTCTCTCTAAAATTTTAGATTCATCCGAGAATTTCTCAGACTCAGCATCGTTCACTAAAAATGCAAGATTGACAGATTTTACTTTTTTCAAAGTCGCAATTTCATCTTCTGTCAATTTATCAAATGTAGATGTCAGTAGATTGGGCGTTAAACTCAAAGTTTTAAACGCAGGGTCATTTTGTTTTGCCACAAGGTATTCCTGCACGCTTTGTTGGTTTTGGCACGATATCAAAAAAGATAAAGCCACCAATAATATATATTTTCTCATCGTTTTTATTTTAGTTGTCTTCTTTTAAATCATCAAGTGAACTCGCGCCTGGCACATTCATTTTCTTAGTTAAGGCCGATATTTTAGTCAAATCCACATTTCCAGTTATCATCATCAAGACGCTTTGTGTCTTTTTATCATTGTGCAAAAACATCAATAATTCTTGAACAACGTCATCTGTTTTTCCAGGTTTGACAAAAAACTTAATATCACTGTTGTCTTCATTCACACGCATGAGTAAATCGAGGTCGGCTTTTGCTAAATAAGACTCGACATCTTTTTTGATTTTTGAAGCAGAAGCTGGGTTTTCTGTTTGAAATATTCTGATGTTATCAATGCTTTCAACCAAATCAAGATAAGCTTTCACTTCTTCATCTTGACTATCAAGATCTAGTTTACTCATCAATTTAAACATTTGTTGTGTAAAAATCATTGAAGTCACCCCCTCCATATTTTCAATATCTGAAAATGATTGAGCTTTTGTTTTGGCGGAAAATGAAACGATCATTAATCCGATTAATATGATTATTTTTTTCATGTTTCTATTGTATTAAACGTTCTTTTGTTTCTTGTAATTTATCAAGGTGCTTTAGATTGGCACTCGCTTTATTAATCTCATAAGAAAGTTTGTCTAAAACCTCTTTTGTCTGTTTATAAACCAATCTGGCTTCCTCTTGCTCTTTATAATTTTGATAATGATTGTTGACATAAAAGCTCGTCGCGATGAGCACAATTATAACGGCGGCCACTTTATAAAATTTATAGGGCGACTCTTTAACTTGTGGCTGCTCCAAATTAAATTCAAAATCTGCTTCCTCTTTTGCTTTTTGAAAACCCTTAAAAAGATGTTGATATATTTTTAAATCTTCAGGTATTTCGGTGGTTTTCTGAAAATAATCACACAAAACATTTTCCTCCTCTCGACTTGTTTGTGCCTCTTCATATGATTTTAAAAGCGCTCGTACCTTCTGTTCCTTTATTTTCATTGTGCTAGCATTTTCTTCATGTGTTCGTGTAGTTTTTTTCTTGCTCTGGAGAGACTGACACGAACATTCACAGGTGTCATCTCCATGATCTCAGCAATTTGATCGAACTCAAACTGTTCTATTTCCCTCAACTGAATTAAAGTTTTGTCCTTTAATGACATTTCATTTAATACGTTCTCCAAAAGTGCCAAACTTTACTTTTTCTCTAATTGCTCATGTGCATTTCTTGCAGTGTCAGATACACGGTCTTGCACAAGCGCTAAGTGTTTATTTTGTTTTGATCTTAATAAATCATAAGCATAGTTTTTAACCATCGTCATGGCATAAGCATCCGTATTTCTAATTTTTTCTAAAGAATTTCGCTTCAGCCATAATTTCAGCATTACCTCTTGTACTGCATCTTTTGCCATGGCATCTGAAGCCAACAGGCGCTTTGCCAACCGATACATTTTTGGTTGAAGAGATTTAAAATGCTTTAAAAACTGACTTTCATTCATTGATGCTTCGCTCTACATGATCATGACGAACATATTTATGTTTTGTTACACTTATTTTATAAATTTACAAGATCACATAAACTTCCTTTCATGAAAACAAGATATTTGATCATCATTTTTTTAAGCTGTCTCACTTTAAGCTGCAAGGACGATTTTGACGATGTCATCGATCCCTCAGAAACAGCAGACATCCAAAACTTTGTGTGGCGCGCAATGCATGAACTCTACCTCTATAAAGAAGATTCACCAGACTTGGCGAATGATCGCTTTGCATCTTCAGAAGAGTTTTCAGATTTTTTAAAAAGCAACAACTCACCTGAAGAACTTTTTGATCATCTTCTCGCTTCTCAGGATCGTTTTTCAATTATTGTCGATGACTATACAGCTCTTGAAAATCGCCTAGATGGGTTGACAAAAACGACAGGCATTCGCATCTCATTCATTCAGGAATCGACAAGCAATCAAGTTTTTGGATTTATCCGTTATGTTTTACCTGGCTCTTCGGCTGCAGAAAAAGGGCTGAAACGCGGGATGATTTTTGATCAAATCAATGGTGAAACTTTAACAGCTGCATCAAATTTTCAAGAACTGACAAGCGGTGAAAACTATAGCATTCGCATAGCCGAATTTAGCGATGATGAATTGATATCAACTGATGAAACCTTGAGTTTACAAAAAAGAATGCTTCAAGAAAATCCGATCTATTATTCTGATGTTTTAGATTTTAACACAGCGCAAATCGGTTATCTTGTTTACAATAACTTCAGAGGAGAATACGATGCGGAACTCAATGCTGTTTTTCAAAATTTTCAGACTGACAATATTGATGAACTCATTATCGATTTGAGATACAATACAGGAGGCGATGTTGAATCCTGTAAAGATTTGGCGAGCATGATCACTGGGCAATACAACAATCAGATTTTTGCCAAACAGAAATTCAACGCCAACTTTGATCCTGTCGATTTACTTTTTGATACAAAAATCAGAAATGGAGAACAAATCAATTCCCTCGGGCTATCACAGGTCTATATTTTAACGAGTCGCCAGTCAGCCTCTGCTAGTGAGTTATTGATCAATTCACTCAATGCTTATATCGATGTTATACAAGTTGGAGAAACAACTGTCGGGAAGTTTGAAGCCTCGCGAACGCTTTATGATGCTCCAAATTACAGCAGACGAAATGCCAATATTGGCCACACCTACGCTTTACAACCATTAATTTCTAAACTTGAAAATGCCAATGGACATGGCGATTACGTCAATGGGCTAGTCCCACAACACATGATCACTGAAAATTTTAAAGAAGCCAAAGCTTTTGGTGATCCCTCTGAAACTCTACTATTGAAAACCTTAAACATTATGGGGGTTTCAAACGAAGAAAATGGAAAAGACTATAACTCAGAAGAAAGTTTTGAGATCCTCTTTGAAGACTATCAAAACCAACCAAGCTATCAGCGTATGTACAGTCCCCAATAAAAGAAAACCGTCTTAATTCCGATAGTGAAATGAGACGGTTTTAATACATAAATTTAGTGAAGTGAAAGCGACACTGAGAAATGAACTATCAATCACGTCGATAAGCTTGTGTCAACTCGTACACTTTTTCTAAAATATCTCGTTCTGTTTCTGTCAAGTCTAGTTGGCGTCTTTTCATCACAATAGCTGCCACTTCCATGGCTTTTTTAAAGTTATAAGTCTTTACACCTTGACTGCCTCCCCAGGAAAAACTTGGCACAAAATTTCTTGGAAAACCTGATCCAAAGATATTAGTTGACACACCGATGATTGTTCCTGTATTGAACATGGCATTAATCGCTGATTTAGAATGGTCTCCCATGATCAAACCGCAAAATTGAAGGCCTGTATCTGTAAATCTTTCTTTTGAATAATCCCATAATTTAACGCCTGCATAATTATTTTTTAAATTAGATGTGTTTGAATCTGCGCCAATATTACACCACTCACCAAGAACAGAATTCCCTAAAAACCCATCATGACCTTTATTCGAATACCCCGTAATTACAGAATTACTCACTTCTCCCCCAACTTTAGAGTGCGGCCCAATTGTCGTTCCTGTATAAATTTTAGCTCCCATTTTCAAAACAGAAGATTCACACAAAGCAAAAGGACCACGCACAGCCGTGTTTTCCATGACTTCTGCATTTTTTCCTATATAAATTGGGCCTTCACTTGCATTTAAACTTGCATTGTGAACTGTGGCACCCTTTTCAATAAAAATCTGAGAAGGATTGACAACATATACATGCCTAGGAATTTCTTCAGATTCTCGACCAGATGTGATGCGGTTAAAATCGTCTTGGATGGCTCTATGATTATATGAAAAAAGATCCCACACATGTTTGATCTCTATATTTTCATGTGTATAAGTTGTCACTTTTTTAGAGGAAATATCCAAGGCTTCATCTGCCTTTAATCGATAGGCAACCAAACTTGTCTCTGTTTTTAAAACTTCATCAAATGACAGTGATTTGACACAATCAACAAGACGCTGATCAGGGAGAAAGCGGCTGTTGATATAAAGTGTTTCTTGATCACTTGGTGCAGTCTTAAATTTTTCTTGTAGGTAGTCTTCCGTTTGATAAAAAACAGACGCATTAAATAAATGCTCATATTTTTTATCAATTTTAGTAATTCCAATTCGCAAATCTGCGATAGGACGTGTATAAGTTAGAGGTAAGAATTGACCGCGAAGCTGGTCGTCAAATAATACAATATTCATCCGTTGATGTTTTTATTCAAAGTTTATTTGGCTAAATTTACACACATTTTAAATAGTAAACAATGTCTACTGCTAAAAAACAATACAAAAGAGTTACAGTCAAATCTTTGACTGAAATGAAAGCGAACGATGAAAAGATATCAATGATCACAGCCTATGATTACACCATGGCACAGATTGTTGACCATTCAGAAATCGATGTGGTTTTGGTCGGTGACTCGGCATCAAATGTGATGGCGGGTCATGAAACAACCTTGCCCATCACTTTAGATCAGATGATTTATCACGCCTCAAGTGTGATCCGTGGGATCAATAGAGCTTTGGTAGTTGTTGATCTTCCTTTTGGGAGCTATCAGTCTGATCCTAGAGAGGCGTTGCGTTCATCAATCAGAATCATGAAAGAAAGTGGCGCACACGCCGTTAAAATGGAAGGTGGTAAAGAAATCAAAGATTCAATCAAGCGCATCTTAAAAGCCGGGATTCCTGTAATGGGACATTTGGGCCTAACACCACAATCTATTTATAAATTTGGAACCTACACAGTGAGAGCCAAAGAAGAATACGAAGCTCAAAAACTTAAAGACGATGCCAAGATGCTTGAAAAAATAGGCTGTTTTTCTTTAGTTTTAGAAAAAGTTCCTGCCAAGCTAGCTAAAGAAGTTGCTGAGAGTGTCAGCATTCCTGTGATCGGTATTGGTGCTGGTCCTGGCGTTGATGGCCAAGTCTTGGTCATTCATGATATGCTTGGTATGAATAAAGAATTCAGTCCACGCTTCTTGCGCCGTTACGCAGACTTGCACACCATCATGACGGATGCTTTAACACAGTATAAAAACGATGTGAAATCTCAAGAATTTCCAAATGAAAATGAGCAGTATTAAAATTCATTAGTCTGTTCAATCTTCATAAAGCAAAAAAAAGTGATGAATTTAAATTCATCACTTTTTTTATGTCTTAAAAACAAATCTTATGCTTCAGATTTTTCTTCTCTAAACTTAGGATTGATATAAAGTTTACCGTCTTTGAGTTTCTTTAAGTACACCTTAATATCTGCACGAATTTCAGATGACATAATGTACAAGCCAATAATATTAGGGAAAGACATAGCAAGAATCATCATATCTGAAAAGTCTAAAACAGCACCTAGACTCACTGAAGCTCCTAGAACGACAAAAAGTAAAAATAAAACTTTGTAGACCATTTCGGATTTTTTACTTCGACCAAATAGATATGTCCAAGAACGCATACCGTAATATGACCAAGAGACCGTCGTTGAAAAAGCAAATAAGAAAACTGCGAAGGCGAGCACCGTTGGGAACCAAGATACAACACTTCCAAAAGCTTCAGAAGTTAACTCAACACCTCCCATTCCACCAGATGTTTGGTGTATTCCTGTAAAAATCAAAACAAGCGCAGTCATGGTACACACAACCATTGTATCAATGAAGGGTTCAACTATGGATGTAAAACCATCTGCGACAGGATTATTCGTTTTTGAAGCCGAGTGCGCAATAGCAGCCGAACCAACACCTGCCTCACTGGAGAAAGCAGCACGTTGTAAACCAATAATCAAAACACCTATAAAGCCACCTTTCAGGGCATCTGCATGAAGTGCTCCATTAAAAATAGCTTCAAAAGCATTACCTATATTTTCGAAATTTGTTCCAATAACAACTAAACAACCGATAATATAAACTGCCGCCATAAAAGGGACAACACGACCTGTAACACGTGCTATACTATTAATTCCGCCAATAATCACAACGCCAACTAAAACAGCAAACATAACTCCGAACCAAAAGCCTTGCCCTTGTAGAAATGGGATTTGCTCAGAAACAATTTTAAAAGCCTGGTTAGACTGCAGCATGTTACCACCACCTAAAGAAGCGCCGACACCGAGAATAGCAAACAAAGCGGCAAGAAACTTACCCAAGTTTTTCATTCCTTTTTTCTCTAGACCATAACGCAGATAATTCATGGGTCCTCCAAAAATTCGTCCTTCTTTATTGATAAAACGATATTTCACACCAAATGTACATTCCACAAATTTGAGAGACATCGCAAAAAATCCTGCCATAAACATCCAAAAAGTTGCACCAGCTCCACCCAATGAAATAGCGACCGCAACACCTGCAATATTTCCTAAGCCAACAGTTGCTGAAACAGCAGTTGCCATCGCTTGAAAGTGGGTAATACGACCAGGTGCATCGGGATCATCATATTTCCCGCGTGCCAAATCTATAGAATGCTTGAATCCTCTGATGTTTATAAATCCTAAACGGAATGTGAAGAATATACTCCCTAAAATCAGCCAGATAACAATAAAAGGGATTGATTTCTTTTGAATATCTCCATTTGGATATTTCAAAGCTTGTGGTTCATTATACTCAATTTTGGCGAGCATATGTGCTTTTGCTTCAATCACATCTTCCTTATCATTTGGGTCATAAATCATTTGCCCCTCTTGAACAAGATAATCAATGCGACCATCTCCGCTTGCCAAAGCTTTAATTTCACGATTGTCCCCCGTTTTGACTATAGCAATTTCATCTCCTTCAGAAACATTGACATCCTCATCGATCAACCATTTTTGAAGAACATAAGTTGTGTTTGTAGAGGGATCCCATTGCGGAACTGGAATCTCTTCATAATCAATGTAAACAACAGGATCATAAACACCAACTGCTTCAAATGGATCCCAGAATAATATCATTCCTAAAAAATCAACCGCTGGCTGAACGCCACTATTAAAAATTTCTGTAATTGATTCTGCCTCAATTTCAAAAGTTTTCTCAACTGACTCACCTGCGGCATCTGTCACAATAACAGTATGCGGCATGCCTTCAATAAATCCTTTAGATTTTGTAGATTCAAGACTCGTCTCTTGGTTAGACCATTTGTATGTATAAGGCGCCTCACCTCCAGATGCGATAACCTTTGCCTCAGCATCGTTAATTTCCGATGAGGGATTGGTCAACTCAAGATTCACATGTAGATGATCGGATTGCTGAATATCTGAATCTTGTGCAAAGAGCGTGTGAGTTAATAGTATAGAAAAATAAAACAGTGTGTTTTTAAAATTCATAAGATATTTTTTAATTTTTATAAAATTTATTTATTAATAATGTTGTAAACATAGGATGGAATTAATAAAAATCATTAGGCTTTCAAAAAAACTGAAATGAAAATTTTCAGATTTTTTCCATAAAAAAATCCTGCTAAAAGGCAGGATTTATATTTTTTTAGTCTAGATAACCCATTTTTTTCATCCATTCATCATTAAACATTTTACCGACATATCGACTGCCATGATCATGAAATAAAACAACCACAACATCATCTTTAGTAAAGTGTTCTTTTAATTGCAACAACCCTTTAACTGCTGCTCCTGCTGAATTCCCAAGAAACATGCCTTCTTCCTTAGCAAGTTTTTGTGTATAAACAGCTGCATCTTTATCTGTCACTTTTGTAAAGCCATCAATGACATCGAAATTGACATTCTTTGGTAATATATCCTCTCCGATTCCTTCTGTTACATAGGGATAAATTTCATTCTCATCAAAAATACCAGTCTCGTGATATTTTTTAAAAACAGAACCATAAGTATCAATTCCCCAGACCTTTATATTAGAGTTTTTTTCTTTTAAAAATTTCCCGACACCCGAAATAGTTCCACCAGTTCCGACGCCAACCACAAAGTGCGTTACTTTGCCATCTGTTTGTTTCCATATTTCAGGCCCAGTTGACAGGTAATGTGCTTTTGTATTCGATGGATTGTCATATTGATTCACATACCAAGAGTTTGGCGTTTCTTCTGCCAAGCGTTTTGAGGTTGAGTAATAAGAGCGCGGATCATCTGGCGCCACATTTGTTGGACACACGTGAACCTCGCAACCTACAGCGCGAAGAATATCCATTTTCTCTTTACTTTG
This sequence comes from Psychroflexus sp., assembly GCA_030457805.1. GTDB lineage: Bacteria > Bacteroidota > Bacteroidia > Flavobacteriales > Flavobacteriaceae > Psychroflexus. The sequence goes on along the minus strand of JAKDUG010000023.1, from coordinate 6,307 downwards.
CTTGTCACTCAATACACAAACGACTTTATAGCCTTTCACAATAGCAACCAAAGCCAGGCCCATTCCTGTGTTTCCAGAAGTCCCTTCAATGATAGTTCCTCCTGGTTGCAAACGGCCATCAGCCTCTGCATCCTCAATCATTTGCACAGCCATACGGTCTTTGACAGAATTCCCTGGATTAAAAGTTTCGTACTTCGCTAAAACAAGAGCATCAATGTCAGCAACAATTTTATTCATTTTCACCATTGGGGTGTTCCCGATTGTCCCAATGATATTTTCTGCATAATCCATAACTCAATTTTGAGATTGCAAAAGTATAAAATTAATGGACTTCAGAAGAAATTCAGAGGATTAATCGAATTTTAAGGCTTTTATTGGTGTTATTTTAGAGATAATTAAAGAGGGAAGAACTAACATAAGCATGCATAGTACGACCGTTCCAACATTCACGGCAAGAATATAACTCAGATTGATTTCAATCGGTACACTTGTCACATAATAAGAACTTGGGTCAAGTGGAATGATTTCAAAGTACTTCTGAAGAAATAGTATGGATAAACCTATCAGGTTTCCATAAAACAAGCCTTTGAGGATAAGAAAGAAAGTATTGTATAAAAAGATTTTCCGAATCGTCCAATTTGTGGCGCCCAAAGCTTTAAAAACACCTATCATTTGTCGTCTTTCAAGAATAAGAACAAGTAAAGCTGTAATCATATTGATGCCAGCAACCAAAATCATGATCCATAAAATAATGACAATATTAAAGTCAAAAAGATTTAACCAATCAAAAATGGAAGGATACATTTCGGTGATGGGTTCAGAGTTTAGAAAAGAACCGATTTGCTGATAAATTTCTTGTGAAAAGTGATCAATCTCACTAAAGTCATCTGTAAAAACTTCAAACTGTCCCACTTGATCTTCTGACCATTTATTCAAACGTTGTATTTGTCTTAAATCGCCAATAACAAAGGTTTTGTCAAAATCCTGAAAACCCGAAGAATAAAGCCCGACAATCTCTAAACCGACCGGTCGCGGCAATTCATTCTCAGAATCTTTTCGCATAAAATACATGACAACTTTATCACCTAATTCAAAATCTAAACGCTTGGCGATATAGTCTGAAATCAAAATCTCATCACTTGTGCGTTTTCCAAAATCAGGTAACCGTCCTTCGACCAAAAACTCCTTAAGATAATGCCATTGGTACAAGCTGTCAACGCCTTTAAGAACCACGCCATCAAAATCAGTTTCTGTCCGAATGACGCCCCATTTTGTCGCAGTTGCTTGAATATGAGAAACGCTAGATAATGACTTAAAATTAGGATAAAAGTCTTGATTCTTATCAATCGGATTGAGGTTTTCCTTAGACTCATTACTAGAGAAACCTTGGATAACAACGTGCCCGTTAAAAGCGGCAATTTTATCCCGAATTTTATTTTGCAAGCCCAAGCCAGTCCCAAAGGCAATCAGCATCACAATCACACCCAAGGCAATTGCCACCGTTGCAATTTTTATAATCGGTGCCGATACACTACTTTTAGGGTCACTTTTCGCACTTAAGCGTTTGGAAACAAAATATTCAAAATTCAATGCCTCACCTTTTTAATAATCTGCTCAAAAATACATTTTTATTTCTGGTTTTTTTAAATCTCTCTTGCAACGCACAAGAAAAAAAGGAAATTATACAAAAAAATCACGCAATCAGCGTCGGTGCAAATCAAACTGAAGCTTATATCCCTCTAATAAAACATAAAAATATTGCGATCGTCGGCAATCAAACTTCTGTTATTTTCAAAGAAGATGCGCACATTCACCTTGTTGATTCACTTCTTAAAAGGGATATTAGAATCAAGAAAGTTTTTGCACCTGAACACGGTTTTAGAGGAAAAGCTGATGCGGGTGAACTTGTTAAAGACGACCTTGACCAGAAAACAGGCTTGCCTATTGTTTCGCTTTATGGACAACACAAAAAACCAACATCCGAAGATTTAGCCGACATTGATTTGATCCTTTTTGATATCCAAGATGTAGGCGCACGTTTTTATACTTACATCTCTAGTTTACATTATATGATGGAAGCAGCTGCAGAAAATAATATTGAAGTTCTCGTTTTAGACCGACCAAATCCAAACGGACATTACATCGATGGACCGATTTTAGAAGAAGAATATCAAAGCTTTGTCGGCATGCATCCCGTTCCCATTGTACACGGTCTGACGATTGGTGAATACGCACAAATGATCAATGGCGAAAAATGGCTTGATAAAAAAATTCAGGCTAAACTTAAAGTGATAAAAGTTAAAAATTATAACAGAGAAATGCAGTACTGTTTACCCATTAAACCTTCACCAAATTTACCTAATGACCAAGCAATTAATCTTTATACGAGCTTATGCTTTTTTGAAGGGACTAATGTCAACGCAGGTCGAGGAACTAAAAATCAATTTCAAGTCTTTGGGTCGCCATTTTTAAATAAAGAATATTTTAATTACAGCTACACACCAATATCAAATCCTGGCGCCAAATACCCTAAACACGAAAATAAAAAGTGCTTTGGGAAAAATTTAATCCAGCATGAAAAACTATCAGAAATCAATTTAGAATGGTTGATTGAAGCTTATCAGCACACGGATAAACAAGACCAGTTTTTTAATAATTTCTTTAATAAACTCGCAGGAAATAACACGCTGAAAGAACAGATTAAAGCAGGACATTCAGCTGAAGAAATTAAAGCAAGCTGGCAAGAAAACTTACAAGCCTACCGAGAAATGAGAGCTGAATATTTATTATACGATTAAATTAACCTTATGTCCTCTTCATCTCTGCCATCACTAAAAAATCATTTGCCACAGGATGGTATTGTGAACTATATTGAGGATTTCTATGATGAAAAGAAATCTCAGTTCTTTTATCAAAAACTTTTAAAAGGTATTGCGTGGAAACACGAAGAGCTTAAAATGTTTGGCAAAAAAATAGTGACCAAGCGCAAAGTTGCTTTATATGGTGATACAGGTATTGTTTACACCTATTCCAAGAAAGAGAAAATTGCTTTGCCGTGGACTGAAGAATTAAGAGCGATTAAAACTGATTTAGAATCAAAATTCAATATCAAATTCAACACTTGCTTACTCAATTTATATTATGATGGCAATGAAGGTATGGGCTGGCATACGGATGACGAAAAGGAATTAGAAAAAAATGGCATTATTGCTTCTTTGAGCTTTGGTGCTACAAGAAAGTTTTCATTTAAACATAAAGTCACTAAAGAAAAAATTGACATTTCACTCCAATCAGGAAGTTTACTTTTGATGAGAGGAAAGACACAAAAACATTGGCTACACCAACTCCCTAAATCAAAAAAAGTGGATCAGCCACGCATCAATTTGACTTTTAGAAATATTATTGGATGATATTCCAACAAAAAAAAGCTGAACTTTAATTAAATTCAGCTTTTTTGTTGTAGAGTATTTTCTTAAATACTAAGAAATCAATTCACCATTCAGTTCTACTTTATGATGAATATCGACCGATTTTTCTAGCATCTTAGAAACAGAGCAATATTTTTCAAAAGATAAATCAGCAGCACGCTGTGCCTTATTTGCTGGAATATCACCTTTGATTTTCACAAGTAAATCAATGCTGTGAAAAACTTTAGGGGCGGTGTCGTTTCGATGGCCCTCAACTTCAACCTGCAAATCGTCAATTTTTAGATTTTGTTTTTCTAAAATATGTACAATATCAATGCTACTACAGCCTGAGACCCCCATCAAAATCAGTTCCATTGGACTTGCCGCTGGAGGATTCTCAACAGATGAATTACACATTTCAACGCTGTGCCCCAATGAGTTTGTCGCTTCAAAATGGCTACTGCTGTCTTTCTTTTTTTGTAGATTAATTTTCATTTGGAAAAAGTATTTGATTCATGACAAAGAAAGACAATCCTTTAGAATTGCTGTGCTAAAGATAAGTTAAGGCGAAAGAGAGTGAAATATAATTCGTAAATTTGGAGCCGAGGAAAATTTGAACTGCTTGCAACCTCTAAAAATGCTAAATACAGTTTTAGGTCCCTAGATCTTGCAAGTTGCGTATTGACTTCCTCAGCAACAAAATTTAACATTATGTCATATTTATTTACATCTGAGAGCGTCTCTGAAGGACATCCAGATAAAATTGCAGATCAAATTAGCGATGCCCTACTCGATTATTTTCTGGCTTTTGATAAAGCTTCAAAAGTAGCTGCAGAAACACTCGTCACAACAGGCCAAGTTGTTTTAGCCGGCGAAATCAACAGCAACACTTACATAGACGTACAGCAAGTAGCGCGTGATGTCATCAACGATATTGGCTATACAAAAGGTGAATACAGATTTAGCGGTGACTCATGTGGCGTTATTTCTTTGATTCACGAGCAATCTAAAGAAATCCATCAAGGTGTTGAGCGTGAATCAATTGAAGAACAAGGTGCTGGAGATCAAGGAATGATGTTTGGTTATGCCACAAATGAAACTGAAAATTTCATGCCTTTAGCACTTGATATTTCACACAAAGTCATGATTGAACTCGCCAAAATAAGACGCGAGAATGATGAAATCACCTATTTGAGACCCGATGCGAAAGTACAAGTGACGATTGAATACAGCGATGATCACAAACCAATTCGAATTGATACCATTGTAATTTCGACACAACACGATGAGTTTGATAATGATGGAAGCATGCTTGAGAAAATTAGTGATGATCTCAAAAACATTTTGATTCCACGCGTAAGAAATTCTTATGAGGATAAAATAAAATCTTTATTTAACGACGAAATCACTTATCACATCAACCCGACAGGAAAATTTGTGATTGGTGGACCACATGGAGATTCAGGTTTAACTGGGCGTAAAATCATTGTGGATACCTATGGTGGTAAAGGCGCTCACGGCGGTGGTGCTTTTTCAGGAAAAGATCCCAGTAAAGTAGACCGCTCTGCAGCTTATGCTTCAAGGCATATTGCTAAAAACATGGTGGCTGCAGGTATTGCTGATGAAGTTTTGGTACAGGTTTCTTATGCGATTGGCGTGAGCGAACCGACTTCTGTTTTCATCAATACTACAAATAAAAACATCGAGATGTCTGATGGAGAAATCGCAGAAAAAATAAAAAGTATTTTTGATATGCGCCCAGGTATGATTGAAAAACGCCTAAAACTACGTCATCCAATTTATAGAGAAACAGCGGCTTATGGCCATATGGGAAAAGAAGCGCGAACTGTTCAGAAAATTTATAAGTCTGATTATTCAGGAGAAGTTTCTCATGAAGTTGAGCTTTTTACATGGGAAAAATTAGATTATGTCGATCAACTCAAAGAGGTTTTTGGATTGAAATAAGGACAGTAAACCCGAACCTAGCATGCTGAAACACAGAAAATATTGATGATATAAACAAAAAGACTGGTGATCAAATCACCAGTCTTTTTGTTTGTATCATAGCCTGATCACTGTTTATTTCCACTCATCAATGCTATCGTTATTCATTTTTATATAATCGTCATTACCTGCTTTTTTAGCGGCTTTCAAAGATTTCTTTGCTGCAGAAATTGCTTTCTTTTTGTCACCAGATTTTGCATAAATCAAAGATTGCTGTCTAAAAACCCAGTAAGGCACATCATCCATCATAGAAATAGCTTTCTCAATCCATTTGACAGATAAAGAAATATCCTTGCCTGAAGTCATATAGTACACAGCTGCATTAAAATAGTCATTGCCACTCGGTCCATTCATAACTGAATCAATACTTTCAGTCACCAATTCGTCAGTTATAAATTGAATTGGAATTTCGACCATTGTGTCATCCCAAGAAATTTGAAGATGTGCAAAATCATCGTGAATTTCATTGATACCAATCGTAAAAGACTCTTGTTTCTGTTGAAGTTTTTTAACAGGAACAGTTACTTGTGCTGCTATTTTTGAAGCATCCCATTCCTGAGGTAATCCCCAATTATTGGTGTCTTCATAAAAGTAAACATCCCATTCTTTAGCTGAAGGCTTAGAGTAAATTGCATAACTCCCGGCAGCTAAGCTTTGCTGATTAATCATGACATCATGCTCAAAATTAATCACTGAGTTTTCATTCGCACCAGTTCTCCATATCTTATCAAAAGGAATTAAGTTGCCAAAGACTTCGCGATCGCGCATTGCTGGGCGTGAATAATCAATTTCTATTGATGTCAAACCAACAACTTGTTTTAAAACTGAAGCAGGACTTGCTTCTGGTGTTTGGATTTGTGCATTGAGGTTGGCGACAAAAATCATCGCTAAGATCA
>JAKDUG010000173.1 GCA_030457805.1 Psychroflexus sp. | reverse complement strand
AGTTTGCTTGCATATATCAAATTATGGCAGAGGAAATTGAACGTAAATTTTTAGTAAAGAATAAGTCTTTTATAGAATTATCGCATCACCATGAAAGCTTTAAGCAAGCTTATCTCAATTCAGATCCCGAGCGTTGTGTTCGTGTGAGACTGACTGATGCCACTGCTTTTTTAACTATCAAAGGAGAATCATCTGATGATGGTTTAGTTCGTTTTGAATGGGAAAAAGAAATTCCTGTTGAAGAAGCGCAGCAACTTTTGATGTTGTGTGAAGATTTTGCCATTGAGAAAACACGCTACTATGTCAAAAATGGACGTCATACTGTTGAGGTTGATGTTTTTGAGGGCGCAAATGACGGTTTAATTATGGCAGAAATAGAATTGAGTGCCGCAGATGAGAATTATGTAAAACCTGATTGGTTGGGTGAGGAAGTGACCGGGCATGTGCAGTATTACAATGCGGCTTTGAGTAACTTTCCTTTTAGTCATTGGGCATAAAAAAGCCGTCTCAAAATTTTATCATTTATTTGCAGTTTTCAGATTCTAAAATCTCAGAAAATTAAATGCAAGACTAATAAAAAATAGAGTTTTGAGACAGCTTATCTTTTTCTTACTTCTGGTTGTTCTTCGCTTCGATGCTTAATGTCGCGTGCGGAACTAATTTTAATCTTTCCTTTTGGATTAATTTTCCTGTCACACGGCAGATGCCAAAAGTTTTATTTTCAATACGCACCAAAGCATTTTTAAGATCTCTGATGAATTTCTCTTGGCGAATTGCCAGCTGAGAATTCGCTTCTTTACTTAATGTGCTACTGCCTTCATCAAAAGATTTAAAAGTTGGTGAGGTATCTTCTGTGTCATTTGAACTTCCGTTTTTATACGCATCTTCATATAGCTCAAGTTGATGCTGTGCTTTTTCGATTTTATCGAGAATGAGATTTTTAAACTCTACTAAATCATCATCAGAATATCTTTCTTTTGTCGTTGATCCGCTCATAATTAATTGGTTTTTGAAATGTTTAAAACGGTTTTTAAGTTATCAAATTCAATTTCAGTTCCGTTTTGAACACTCTCGTTAATATATAAATTTTCTGCTAAAGTTTCTAATTTTATATAGTCAAAATTAGCTTCAATAGCCTTTTCTATTTTTTCTGTTTTTTGTATTTCAATTGAGATGCGATCTGTCACCTCAAATCCAGAATCTTTACGCATATTCTGAATGCGATTCACAAGCTCTCTTGCGATGCCTTCATTGACTAATTCATCAGTCAAGCTGACATCAAGTGCCACAGTTACGCCTTTTGATGAAGCAACTAGCCAGCCTTCAATGTCTTGAGAAATGATTTCTACTTCATCTATTGAAATTCTTGTTTCCTCACCATTGATGTTTATATTTAAGCTTTTTTCTTGTTCAATTTTTGAAATATCAGTTGCCTCCAGTTTTTGAATAGCTTGAACGGCATGCTTCATTTCCTTTCCAAATCGCGGTCCGAGGACTTTAAAGTTGGGTTTGATTTCTTTAATTAAAATACCAGAGGTATCATCTAAAAACTCAACTGACTTGACATTAATTTCAGATTTGATTAAGTCTGAAACTTCTGAAATTTCATTTTTGATGCTTTCATCTAAAACCGGAATCATGATGCGTTTTAAAGGCTGTCTGACTTTGATCATTTCCTTTTTACGCAGCGATAAAGCAAGCGATGAAATGACTTGTGCCATCTGCATTTTGTGTTCTAGTTTTGGATCGATTAAGCTCAGATCTGCTTTTGGGAATTCTGATAAGTGCACACTTTCATAAAAATTTCCTTTGACATGTGTCGTTAAGTCTTTATAAAGTCTGTCACTAAAGAATGGTGCAACTGGAGCTGAAAGTTGTGCGATGATCTTTAGGCATTGGTGAAGCGTTTGATAAGCAGAAATTTTATCTGTTTTATAATCGCCTTTCCAAAAACGTCTTCTGCTTAAGCGCACATACCAATTACTCAGATTTTCTTGTACAAATTCTGATATAGCTCTTGTGGCTTTCGTCGGTTCGTAATCTGCGTAATACGTATCAACTGTTTGGATTAGGGTGTTGAGTTCTGAAAGAATCCAACGATCGATTTCAGGGCGTTTTTCTGCAGCCACATCTTTTTCAGAATAAGCAAACTCATCCAAGTTGGCGTACAGTGAAAAGAATGAATATGTGTTGTAAAGCGTGCCAAATAGCTTGCGCTGTACTTCGCCAATACCATCTAAATCAAATTTGAGGTTGTCCCATGGATTGGCATTTGAAATCATATACCAACGCGTGGCATCTGGCCCATATTTTTGAAGTGTTTCAAACGGATCAGCCGCATTGCCTAAACGTTTTGACATTTTTTGGCCATTTTTATCTAAAACGAGACCATTTGAGACCACATTTTTATAAGCCACATCATCAAAAATCATGGTGGCAATGGCGTGTAAAGTGTAGAACCAGCCTCGTGTTTGGTCAACACCTTCAGCGATGAAATCAGCTTTACGCCACGTATTTTCTACTTCTTCTTTTTTCTCAAAGGGATAATGCCATTGTGCATAAGGCATAGAGCCTGAATCGAACCAGACATCAATTAAGTCGGCTTCACGATGCATTGGCTGTCCGCTTTTAGAGACCAAAACGATTTCATCAACAACATCTTTATGTAAGTCAACTTTGTTGTAATTGTCATCAGATAAATCTTCGGCCTTGAAGTCTGCATATGGATTGTCAGGCATATAGCCTGCCAGCATTGATTTGTCAATCTCTGTTTTTAAAGTGCTGATGGAATCCATAATTTTCACTTCTTTGCCATCTTCTGTTCGCCAGATTGGGAGTGGAATGCCCCAATAGCGTGAGCGCGATAAGTTCCAATCATTGGCATTGGCTAACCAATTGCCAAAACGTCCTTCTCCAGTTGATTTTGGTTTCCAATTGACTTCTTTGTTCAGCTCGTGCATTCTGTCTTTAAACTCGGTCACTTTAATAAACCATGAGTCTAAGGGATAATAGAGAATAGGTTTATCAGTTCGCCAGCAATTTGGATAACTGTGAACGTATTTTTCAACAATAAAAGCTTTGTTTTCTTCTTTTAATCTGATGGCAATTTCTACATCGACAGATCTCTCCGGGATTTCGTCATCAGCGTAATATTCATTTTTGACGTATTTGCCTGCAAGCTCATCCATTTCTGGTCTGAATTTTCCTTTGAGGTTGACTAGTGGAACTAAATCCCCGCTTTCGTCCATCACCAACATACCTGGAACTTCAGGTTGTGCTTGTTTGGCAACCATGGCATCATCGGCACCAAAAGTTGGCGCTGTGTGTACAATTCCTGTTCCGTCTTCTGTTGTTACAAAGTCACCTGCGATAATACGAAAAGCATTTTCAGGTGTATGGTAAGGCAGTGTGTAATCTAAAAGTTGCGCATAGCGCGCCTCAATAAGATCGCTTCCTTTGAGTTCTGAAGCGATGAAATAAGGAATCTTTTTGTCGCCTGCAGTGTAATTGTCAAGCTCAGCAAGGTCATCAACTTCCTTAAACTTCTTTTTAAATAAATTTGAAATCAAGGCTTTAGCCGCAATGACATTGATGGGTTTGTGCGTGTATTGGTTGAAAGACGTTACAAGCACATAATCAATCTTTTTACCAACCGTTAGGGCTGTATTACTTGGCAGCGTCCACGGCGTTGTCGTCCAAGCCAAGAAATGAATATCGCCTTTGACTTTTTGAAGTTGTTGGGGTAATGTTTCTTTGATTGCTTTGAACTGAGCCGTCACCGTTGTGTCCGTGACATCTTGATATGTGCCAGGCTGGTTGAGCTCGTGTGAGCTTAATCCTGTTCCTGCTTTTGGAGAATACGGCTGAATCGTATAGCCTTTATAGATGAGTCCTTTTTCATGAATTTGCGATAATAACCACCAAACACTTTCCATATATTTGGATGTGTAAGTGATGTATGGATCTTCCATGTCTACCCAATAGCCAATTTTTTTAGTCAAGTCATTCCATACATCTGTGTAGCGCATGACGGCAGTTTTACAGGCTTTGTTATAATCTGCAATAGAAATTTTAGAACCGATATCTTCTTTTGTGATACCCAACTCTTTTTCAACGCCTAATTCAACAGGTAAGCCATGCGTATCCCAGCCAGCTTTACGCTTTACTTGGTAACCTTTTTGGGTTTTATAACGGCAAAAAATATCCTTGATCGACCGTGCCATCACGTGGTGAATGCCCGGTAAGCCATTTGCGGATGGCGGTCCTTCAAAGAAAACAAAAGGCTCTTGCCCTTCTCTTGAAGTCACACTTTTATCAAAAATTTGGTTTTCTTCCCAGAACGCTAGAATTTCTTCTGCGACTT
>JAKDUG010000022.1 GCA_030457805.1 Psychroflexus sp. | reverse complement strand
TATTATTTATCCTGAAAAAATGCAATCATAGTTTTGATTTAACTGCTAATAACTAAAGATTTAAAAATCATATAGAAGAGGAAGTGAAAGCAAGATTCAAAGTTGAAAAGCCAGCAGATAGCAATGTATATAATGAATAGCGGAGTCCGGTTCGATTTGAAAATTTTAGTATATTTAGTAAGAGCCGAGAATATAAAACGAATACTGATTAGTTGGAATCAATAATAAAATGTAGTTTAATTATCGCTAAACTTAATGTTAGGTCATTTTTGCGAGGCCACCATCGCGAAGTCTTGGGATTGATTTGGCTTATTGAAAAAGAAAAATTAATAAGAAAATTAAAAAATTAGGCTCGTGCTAAACCGAAAAGTTGTCGCTAATTTGTCCGCTACGAGCCATATATATGTCCGTTGTAAAACATTTTAAAAATGAAAATTCAATATAAAAAAAGACAACTGAACTTCATCTTAATTTTTATGTAGAAACTTAAAAGACTTAAAATGATCTTCGAATTCCAAACGTGTTAAATAGAGTCCAGGGCTTAAATTTTCAATCTGAAGAACTTCATCGGTAGAGTTTAAAGATTTTGACACGACTTCTTGTCCATTTAAATGGTAAATCACCACAGACTTCATTTCAGAAGAACTTTTGAGATATAATCGGTTTTGGTTCGTGTAATGCGAAAAGTCATTTTTATCCATTTCAGAGATGTTCAATGTTGGATTTGCCTCTGTCGAAATGTTATCGACATAGCCAACTGCTTTCCCAGTCGTCAGGAATCCATATTCAGTGACCTCTGTAAGGTTTAGATCTCCAGTATAAACTAAATCATCATTGACGTAGTAAAGTGTTTCTTGATTTTCAAAATCCAAAAGCATGGATAAATGCATAAAAGTTTCTTCAGGTACTTCTAAATCTGCTCCAACTGAAAAATCGGATAGCTCTACAATGAGCACCCTTCCATCGAGTAAGGCTATAGTAGCACCAGCCAGGGCATCGGATCCACCTGCGCCATATACATTAAAATCAATTTCTCCGGCTTCGGAAGAAGAAATATACACATCAGCTGATAATTTGTAACTCTCAGGAGAATCGGGGACATCCTGACTAATATCTCTAGTTGCCCCAGCAGTAGTGCCATCAGGTATAAAACTATCCAGACCAAGCCTTAAAGAATAGTCGCCATCGGAAGCCATTTCGTCAGTGACTGTAAAGGATTCGGATAGGAAACTAAATACTTCCCAATCATTTTGACCGTTTATTTCGCCTAATTCATAACCTTCTTCAGCTTCAAAAGAAGTATTTTGAGCATACATCGCACTAGTCAAAACGAATGCTGATAAAACAAGTAAAATTTTTTTCATAAGTCTGTAATTTTTGTGGTAAGATAATTAAATTAACTGTTTTGATTCCTGTTAATCGAGAGAATTCTTTTTTAATTTCATATATCAATAGCATAAAAACATTTATTCTTTTAAAATCATACAGTCTAAAGAATATTCCATATTTTTAAATGGTGAATAAGCTGAAGTAAAATATGATTACTATTTTACATAGACGTACCGCGAGTTTAAAATAGAAACAAACTAAAAATGGAAACTAAACAAAAATGGTACAACAGATATATAGTCGGCTATTTATTAATTCTCTGTCCTCCACTTGGACTTTACGGAGTTTATAAAAGTGAAACTATTCCGCTAAAATGGAAAAAAGTAACTTATGCAGCTCTTGCTTTTGCTATCATTGGAGGGATCATACTTTATTCTATTTAAAGATTTTTACGATCTAATTAAAAAAAAGACTCTTTAGTTATTGACTTTTGAGCAAGTTGGTGTGGATCATGTATAAAAAGCATCTCAAAAGTAATTGAGCTCTCTAAAAAATACAGAAAAAATATTGATTTTGCTTTTATCAGCGTTGATTTAAAGCCTAAGAACTGGGAAAAGGTAATGAATCAACTAGAAATTCCATCTTCTAATTTTATTATTGATAAGGAAGGTCAAAAAATATTTGGTTTTGATGCATCAGCTTCCATTCTTTATTATTTAGTTTTAAATAATAAAGGGAAAGTTATTTTAAGAAATCCTTTTGTTGATGAAATTGAATCGTTTTTGAATGATAAGTAACTTTTGGCGATCAAAGAACTGAGGTGCAAAACAAGCGTTTCCATCTTTAAGTTTGACATTGTTATTTCAAGTTGACGGATTAAAAAAATAGAACTGCCGACTGTCATTTTACTTATCTTATAATTATTTGGCCACAACAATTTTCTCCATAATACAATTTCTACTCAGCAGGTGAACAATAAAAGCGCAACAGCAAGAACAGCCTAATAATCCGCTACACGGAATGAAATTAAAAACGATACTCGAGTTGTTAGTGGACCACTATGGCTGGGAAGGTTTAGCGATGAGGATTAATATCAATTGTTTTAAAAGCGATCCGTCAATGAAGTCGAGCCTTAAGTTTTTAAGAAAAACAGAATGGGCTAGGGACAAGGTTGAGCAGCTTTATCTCAATTTACAAAAGAAGGAATAATTCAAATAAGCTCAATTGCCTTGAAACCAATCTAGATGGAATCTCACTTAATTGAAAAAACACATTATGACAAGTAAATTCTATTTTATTATATTACTCTGCATTGGCAGCCTCATTTATTCCTGCAAATCTAGCGCTATAGAATATCAGAGTACATTTGAAACAAGTCAAAAAGCTTGGTTAGAATTTAAAGAATCTACGGATAACTCTTATCAATATACTGTTTCAAAAAACTTTTGGACGGGGTCGCGCTGGGAGACGCAAATCACTGTAGAAAATGGGATCATCACTGAAAGAAATTTTAAATACACTTCGACAAGAGGTTTGTCAGATGACTTCCCAAAAAATAAGCACAAATGGGTTGAAACCAAGAAAGAAATCGGGACTCATGAAAATGGAGCTGAAGCATTAACCTTAGATGAAATCTACAGGCGTGCTGAACACGCGTGGCTCATTGAAAGAGAGAATGCCAAAACATATTTTATGACAGAGAATAATGGTTTGATTTCAACTTGTGGCTATGTTGAAAATAGGTGTGCAGACGATTGTTTTAGGGGAGTTACAATAGATCATATTGAATCACTTTAGATAGAAAGCATTCGCAATAGGCTTGTTTATTTGTTTACAAATTATCGCTAATTTAAGAGTTTCCATAGAGAGCTAATGCGGTTTTAGTGAATTGAGTTGCACGGCGGACTCCTAATCAGAATCTGATAATTTATAATAATCATAATTCCCTTTCAAAACCTTAAAAAACACCCGAACTTCGCGGCTTATTTAAAAATTGCAATTATGAAAAAACTATTCTTACTGATTGGTTTTCTTTTCTGTTCTACTTCGGTGCTTTTTGCGCAGTACACAGATTACAATACGGTCAAAGAGGTCAGCGTGAAAAATAAAGGCGTGGTTGTTTCCGCTTTTCCTCTAGCCAGTGAAGTGGGGGCTAAGATTTTGCATCAGGGAGGCAATGCTTTTGATGCATCGATTGCAACACAATATGCTCTCGCAGTGGTTTATCCGCAAGCCGGAAATATCGGTGGTGGTGGTTTTATGGTTGCAAGGACTGATAAGAATAAAAAATTTGTTGTTGATTTTAGAGAAACAGCGCCTTCAAAATCAGATATAGATATGTATTTGGATGCGGACGGTCATGCTGACACTGAGCTCAGTCAATACGGGCGCTTAGCTGCTGGTGTTCCAGGTGCAGTGGCTGGACTTTTCGAAATGCATCAATACGCAAATCTTCCGATGGCTCAATTAATCCAGCCTGCTATTGATTTGGCAGAAAAAGGCTATGCACTGACTCAAGATCAAGCTGATTTATTTAACCGTTATAAGGACAATTTTGTCAGCCTAAATGAAAACTCAATTCCCTTTGTCAAAAGCACGCCTTGGAAAGCAGATGATATTTTAATCCAAAAAGATTTAGCGCAAACTTTAAAAATAATTCAGAAGAAAGGGAGGAAAGGTTTCTATGAAGGCCACACAGCAGAATTGATTGTGAAGGAAATGAAACGTGGTAACGGCATCATCAGTTTAGCCGATTTGAAAAACTATAAAGTGATAGAAAGAGAACCACTTATTTTTGATTATAAGGGAAACGAAGTGGTGACGATGCCTTTACCTTCTAGCGGGGGGATTCTTTTGGCACAAATGCTTCGGATGACCGCTATGGATGGTTTAGAAGATAAGCAATTAAACTCTCCCGAAGCCGTCCAATTGATTGTAGAAGCTGAGCGGCGCGCCTTTGCTGACCGCGCTGAATATATGGGGGATCCTGATTTTATAAAAGACCAAACGCAAATGCTCATCAGTAAAGCCTATTTAAAGAAGCGATTTGCCAATTACAATCCTCATAAGGCAACGCCTAGCAGTGATGTTGGTGATATTATCACACCTCAAAGTGAAGCGAAAGAAACAACACATATCAGTGTTTTGGATAAAGAAGGGAATGCCGTTTCTGTAACGACCACGCTCAATGGTAATTTTGGGAGTATGGTTATGGTTTCCGATGCCGGCTTTCTGTTGAACAATGAAATGGACGATTTTTCTGTCAAGCCTGGTGTGCCAAATATGTTTGGTGCCCTTGGTGGAAAAGCTAATGCTATTGCACCGCAGAAAAGAATGTTGAGTTCCATGGTGCCAACGGTTATTTTAAAAGACAACAAACCCTTTATGGTTGTCGGAACGCCAGGTGGAACGACAATTCCCACTTCTGTTTTTCAGACGATTGTAGATATCATAGATTTTGATACAGATGTCAACACAGCCGTTAACGCTCCGAAATTTCATCACCAATGGCTACCCGAACACGTCATGGTTGAAGCTGATTTTCCAAACTACACCATTAAAGCCCTGGAGAAAAAAGGATATACATTTAAAAAGGTTTCCAAAATTGGACGAACCGAGCTTATTCTAGTTGACAAAGATGGGAGTTATCACGCTGTGGCTGATGGTCGTGGGGATGATTCTGTCAGCGTGGAATAAGCGGGCTAGTTTTATTGGGCAATGTCTTCTTTCATTTTTGTGACAATACGATAAAGAGTTGAAGGACGAAACACACTTTTATGATGAGATCTTTGAGAAAATAGATGCGTTGATGTCGCCTAGCTTATTTCAATTAAAAAATTATGAAACAAATCTTACAAAATAAATTCCTTCTACTTCTCATTATCTCCATCACTTGGGGCTCGTCTTTTATTCTGATCAAAAAGACATTGCCAGTTTTTGATCCCTATCAAATTGGTGCTTTTCGCGCTGGACTTTCAGGATTACTTTTAGCCTTTATAGGTTTTCCCGCAATGCGAAGAATGACGAGGAAAGATATTTTTTGGATTACTCTATCGGGTTTGTTTGGTAATTTTTTGGTTGTTTTTATTTTTCCTTTTGCACAACGTGAAGTCAGCAGTTCTTTGGCGGGAATCATTAACGCATTAGATCCTGTTTTTACTTTGATTTTAGGAGGACTTCTTTTTGGAATCCGAAGTAAAATCATTCAGTATTTCGGTGCTGTCATTGGTTTCGGAGGCGCCTTGGTTTTGGTTTATACCTCAGGTTCAGGGAGCAGTCAGAGCCATTATTTTTATATACTTTTATTAATTGTCGGCGCTGCTTTATATGCCATTTCGGCACTTATCGTCGAAAAGAAATTGTCGCATATCAAATCAAAAGAATTAGCGAGTTCTATCTACACGATTTGGATGATTCCTTCACTTATTATCTTAGGGTCCTCAGGCTTCTTTACCGAGATTGATTACACCCAAACAGCAACCTTGGAATCCTTGTGGGCTTTAGTTTTTCTCACGGTGGTGAGTACAACCTTAGTCATGTTTTTATTTTTCAAACTTGTGCAAGAGACATCGGCAGTTTTTGCCAGCACAATTTCTCTTTTAACTCCAGTTGTTGCTGTTTTATGGGGGGTTTTGGATGGTGAGAGATTCACACTTTGGTATGCACTTGGTGGAGTTTTGATCCTAATAGGTGTTTATTTTATTCGAGAAAAAAAGAAAGATAAACAGATAGAAGAAATTAAATAAGGTTTAAAATAAACATGAATAGGCAGTTTTCTATAAAGTCTGTTGCTAATTGATAAAGCCATATTTTAAGATGAGAAGTGCCATGTGAGTTGGTGGAGCAGAGGTGATCTTGTTAGTTTTATATCTAGAGGACTTTAAATAAACTATTTTCACTTATCTTTGAGAGAACACTTTTCCATGAATTGATTCTAATAAAAGATGAAAAATTTAATTTTAATAAGCTTGTTTCTGATGAACACTTTGGCTTTTTCACAAATAGAAGCTGAGGCCGTCGAAACCTTTACCTTAGACAATGGTATGAAATTTTTGGTTGTCGAAGATTTCTCTATTCCCAATGCCAATATGTATTTATTTTATCGTGTGGGCAGCCGCAATGAACACCAAGGAATTACAGGTTTGTCTCACTTTTTTGAACACATGATGTTTAACGGATCAAAAAAATACGGTCCTAAGCTTTTTGATCAAACCATGGAATACAATGGCGGGTCGAATAATGCATACACCACTAAAGACGTGACGGTCTATTCTGATTGGTTTCCCGCATCGGCGACTGAGGTTATTTTCGATTTAGAGAGTGACCGTATTGCAGATTTAAGTATAGATCCTAAGATGGTTGAAAGTGAAAGAGGTGTCGTTTTAAGCGAACGAAGAACTGGTCTTGAAAATTCACCTTGGCGTTCTTTAGGTCAGGCAGTTCAAGCCACAGCATTTCAGGAACATCCTTATCACTGGCCAGTCATTGGGTATGAGGATGATATGAAGCATTGGACACAACAAAATTTAGAACAGTATTTTGAAACTTATTACGCACCTAATAATTGTGTCGTTGTGATTTCGGGTGCCGTTGAAGCCGATGAAATCAAACGATTGGCAAAGCAATATATGGAGCCAATTCCCGCGCAGCCTGATCCACCAGAGATATTCTTAACAGAGCCACCACAAAATGGAGAACGTCGAATAACGGTGCAGAAAGATGTGGCTTCACCTTATATGATGATTGCTTATCGCACGCCTGAAACAAAAGATGAAGATTATTATGCCTTAGATATCTTGAGTTCGCTATTGACAAATGGTAAGTCCTCTAGACTTTATAAATCTTTAGTCGACAATCAATTAGCAGCGGGTGTGTTTGTGAATTTTGGATTTAGCTTTGATCCGAGTTTGTTTAGTATTTATGTGGTAACCAATGCCGATGTCACTACAGAAACAGTTGAGGAGAAAATCTATGCGGAAATTGACAAAATAAAGGTCTCAGGAATTACAGATCAAGAACTTCAAAAAGTGAAGAATCAGAAGTTAATGGAATTCTACAAACAGGTTGAAACCATTGATGGTAAATCTAATAATATCGGTGCCTATGAACTCTATTTTGGAGATTATAAAAAAATGTTTGATGCTCCAGCCCATTTTAATAAAGTGACCATTGAGGATATACAGCGGGTTGCCAAAACCTATTTCACTAAAAGTAATAGAACTGTAGGTGTTCTTAAAACCGACGTTGAAGAATAAGTGATTGCTTAAAAATGCGATCTATTATCACAATAATATTTAATCCCTCTACTGATGAAAAACATAAAAATAGTAAATTTTTTGGTTTGCTTAATGTTGACCATGCCTTTAATTAGCGTGGCGCAATCCTATGAATTACCAGAACATACAAGCTTTAAAATGCCAAATGGATTGACTGTTTATTTGATGGAGCAAAGTGATGTCCCTGTGATCAGTGTTTCTGTTACTTTACCAGGTGGTGCCATTTATGATGGTGACCAGGGGGGCTTGGCATCATTGACTGCAAGTGCCTTGAAACATGGTACTCAAAATTATACAAAGTCGGAATTGGATGAAAATTTAGACTTCGTGGGGGCTTCGCTAAACACGTATGCGGGTAAAGAAACTGCTGGTCTCTCAGCAAAATTTGCTTCAAAAGATCAAGAAGAAGTTTTAAAACTAATTAAAGAAGTGATCTTAAATCCTGCTTTTGAAGTTGAAGAGTTTAAGAAAGAAAAAAAACGAGTCTTGGTTTCTTTAGAAAAGGAAAAAGAAAGTCCAAGATCTGTCATAGGAGATTTCTTTAATAAAATGCTATATGGCGACCACGTTTATGGAAATAAAACGAAAGGATTCAAATCGACTGTCAGCACATTGACAATTGATGATGTGAAAGACTTCTACAAAGCACATTACCTCCCTAATAATGCAGCCATAAGCATTGTTGGTGATTTTTCTACGAAAGCCATGCAGAAGAAAATTTCAAAATTGTTTGCACATTGGAAGGCAGGGGAAATCAGTGAAGATTTGTCAAAACAATTGATTCCAAAACCTAAGGAAACACGTGTGCTATTAGTGAATAAGGGTGATGCCAAGGAAACTACTTTTTATGTTGGCTCGAGAGGAATTAGCAGAAATAACCCTGATTATGTCGCCATTGAAGTAATCAATACTTTATTTGGCGGTCGATTTACTTCGATGCTCAACGATGAATTGCGTGTCAATTCAGGACTCACATACGGTGCAGGAAGTAAATTCAGAACTTATAAATACGGTGGCAGTTTTAACATCAGTACTTTTACGGCTACAGAAACGACTGAAGCAGCAATTGATAAAACATTGGATGTCTTGGACAAATTACTTAAATCTGGTATAGATGAAGAGTCATTGATCTCGGCTAAAAATTATGTAAAAGGAAGTTTTCCTACAGACTATGAAACAACGACTCAATTGGCTGATTTATTGACAGATATGTTTTGGTTTGATTTTGATCAGTCGTTCATCAATAATTTTGAAAAAAATGTGGATGCTCTCACATTAAAAAAAGCCAATCAGATTATTAAAGAATATTTCCCAGCAAAGCATCTTCAGTTTGTCCTTATTGGTAAATCTGAAGTTATTAAAACCATTGCAAAAAAATACGGTAAATTAATAGAAGTCGATATCAAATCGGAACCAGTAAGTGCTTATTAAGAATCAATAAGATGCTTTGACTTCACAGATTTGAAATGGAATAGAAACTGACCAACACAACTTTATAAGCTTATAAAGTTGTGTTGGTTATCAAGCATTGTGAGTTGTGTGAAAGTTACAATATAGAGAAGACTTTATTTTAAAGCCTAGAGATTTTAAAGAGACGATATGTTTTAGTTCCCCTCATCATGTCAGCATTTTTTTTAGACTTCAGGATGCAAAAGTGCAGATTGAAGACGGGAAATACTTTATTGCGCATTCAGAAACAGAAAAAGCATAGCTAAAAATGAAAATGTAAGATGACATTGCAGATATCGAGGAAACAGGTTTTAGCAAGAATCAAATTTTTAAAAAACAGCTGTATAAAGTGTAATAAATAAGCAACTTGCTAATCTAAAAGGTAGATCATTAAAACATTGATAATAAAAAAGCTAGCCATCTTACTCTTAATTTTATGCTTTTAGAACAACATTTTTTCTCAAAATAAAGAAAGTGAATATCCTTTTGGCGTCAAAGTTGAAGGACACGGACAACCAATTATACTGATTCCAGGTCTCGCTTACTCGGGAGAGGTATGGCGCGGCACGTTTGATTTGCTTCAAAATAATCACCAATGTCACATCCTGACATTAGCGGGGTTTAATGGGCAAGATCCGATAAGCTCGGATAAAGGTTATTTGCCAGTTATTGAAGAGGGGATAAACAACTATATTCAAAATGAACTCAACCAAAAACCGATATTAATCGGTCATAGTTTAGGAGGTTTTCTTGCCATGTCTCTCGCGAGTGATCATTCTGAAATGCTTGATAAAATAATTATTGTTGATCCAGCCATTAATAGATGCCTTAGAAGAATTGGCTCAATAACCTATCAATCTATAAAAGATGATCAGATTTTATCAGCCTTGCATCACAAAATTAGAAACCATCATTAAGCCTGCTGCAATCAAGGCGAAGCCAATCATTTTCTCGAGGGTAGAAGCTTCAATACGTGTGTTTACTTGATGCCCAGCTAAGGCACCTAAGGTAAAGCCGACGAGGACTGGCCAGGCCTTATTAAGCACAATATGTCCTTGATAGGCGTGGCTGATTGATCCTGTGATGCTTGTGATCACAATCATAAAGAGGGCGGTGGCTGCAGCGATTTTAGCAGGAATTTTGAAGACCTTCAGCATGATTGGCGTTTTCATAAATCCACCGCCAACGCCAAATAATCCGGCTAGAGTTCCAGAGATCATTCCAAAGAACAAGGCCATATACAAACTCACACGATAGGCTACAAAATTCTCTGAATTCTTGATAATAAACCGTGGTTTTAACTTGTTGAGTCTATAAAAAACGCCTTGTTCTTCGTTGTCATTTTTTCGTTTTTTGATAAAGAAAGTGATCCCCAGAAAAATGACCATGGCAGCAAACAAAACTTCTAAGCGTTTAGCAGAAATATAGCTGAGTAAGAAACTTCCTAAAACTACGCCGACCATCGTGGGTATTTCCAATAAAATGCCCATTTTGAAATCCACATTGCCATCCTTTCGATTTAAATAGGTCGAAACTAGAGAAGAGGGGATTAGTGAAATCATCGCAGCACCGACCGCCACATCGAGTTTAAAATTAAATACAGTAATGAGAATCGGTACCATAAAAATGCCACCACCAAAACCAACGATGGAGCCAAATAGGCTGATCAATAAGCTTATGCAGATTAAAAGAATGGGAATAAGAATCTCTGATGGCATAAAAATATATTAAGGTGAACACAAACTTATGTGATTGCTTTAACAACACATGTACTATAGTAAATAGGAATAAAGTTCGCTAAATTTCCTAAGTGCAAACTTAGAAAATTTATGATTAAGCGGCGTGTTTTGGCGAATCATAAAAAATAGAGATATGAATTCTGAAAATAAATCCTATTTTAGATAAAAGATTTAAAACAATCGATGTCATCACAAGACAGTGTGCATTATTTTCTTCGTCCGTCATAATGAACTATCACGAAATAAAAATTTTCATGATCAGTTTTGAGTTAGCTTTAAAAAAAATCAGTAAATTAAGAGAGTGGATTTATTCGCAATGACTTTCGTCTTGGTGAGAATCTAATAAAACTGAGGAAATATAAAAAAAGTGAAAACTAGAGAAGGCTTAGGAATAACTGCTGTAAATTCACTTCAAAGAAATACGCTTTATACAAAATAAGAATAACCGAATGCTGTCAATGAAAAAAAATTGCAACTGGAGATGAATGCGCGTTTCAGATCATAAAATAATTTTATACTTTAAAAAAGAAATTCATGAATTTTGTAGATTATTATAAAATATTAGGCATAGATAAAAAGGCAAGCGAGCAAGAGGTCAAAAAGGCCTATCGAAAATTAGCTCGGAAATATCATCCAGACTTAAACCCAGAGAGCAAAGAAGCCGAAGTCAAATTTAAGGAAATTAATGAGGCAAACGAAGTCTTGGGCAATGCTGAAAATCGAAAAAAATACGATAAGTATGGAAAGGATTGGCAGCATGGTGAAGAATTTGAAAAAGCGCAGCAGCAACAAAGACATCAGCAGTCTTCACGAGGTCAACAAAGACATCAGCAACCTGGAGGTGGCGGGAGTTTTTCAGAAGATGATTTTTCTGACTTTTTTGAATCGATGTTTGGTGGAGCGAGATCTTCTTCCCAACACGGCACACGAGGTTTTAAAGGGCAAGATTTTAACGCTGAGCTACAGTTGGATCTGAAAGACGTCTATCAAAGTCATCAACAGGTGCTGACTGTGAATGGCAATAAAATAAGGTTGACCATTCCGGCCGGTATAGAAAATGATCAAGTCATCAAAATTAAAGGAAAAGGTGCTCCAGGTGTCAACGGCGGTCCAAATGGTGATTTGTATATCAAGTTTACCATTCAAAATAAGACTTCATTTAAGCGGGATGGCAAAAATTTATATGCAGATATCGATTTAGATTTGTACACCGCACTTTTGGGCGGAGAAATGGAGGCAGAGACTTTTGATGGAAAAGTGAAATTGAAAATTGCAGCTGAAACACCTAACAAAACAAAGGTGAAGCTGAAGGGGAAAGGCTTTCCGGTCTATAGAAAAGAAAATCAATTTGGGGATTTGATTTTGACTTATCATATTCAAGCGCCAACAAACTTGAGCGATAAAGAAAAGGCCTTATTTAAAGAACTACAAAAATTGCGATAAGATGGAAAAACAAAATTTAATAGAAGTCAAAAAACTTTGCGTGCACTACAAAATAGAATATTCATTTTTTGAAGAATTAGATCACAAAGGGCTGATCCAAATCGAAACCCTGCAAAAAAATCAATACATCCATCAGGATGTCGTAGGTGATCTTGAGAGAATGATTCGCATATATCGCGAGCTCAATGTTAATGTTGAAGGAATCGATGTGGTTTTTAACTTACTGCAAAAAGAACTAAGAATGCGGGAGGAGATCAAAGCCCTTAAGAATAAACTGCGGTTGTACACCCATGATTTTTAAGGAATCAGTGCTGAAATTAATGATGATCTGATAATTAAGACTTGATGAAACCTTAGCCTTAAAGGGTTAAATATATGAATTTTAGTAGAAACCAAAGGTGTTTATAAATTAAAAGAAACCCTAAAAAGGAGTGAACGGAGTTTTGAAATGAAAAGGGAGTTTACTGCGCATAAATTAGATTAGAACTAAAAAATAACTGAGTGATATAATTTCACTTGAAACGTCCTGTACAAATTTATACGAGATCATTTTTTTTAACAGTAAATCTAAGCTTACGTATTTTTATTTGTTAAAGAAAATAAAATATTTGCTTAGAAAAGCATAAGGTATCTTAAAGTGCAGTTTAATAGAAGTATTTGAATTATTTTTGCATGAGATTTTTAACCCAAAATTAATTGTTATGACAAAAAAATTACTCCCTGTTTTATTTATGATGATCAGTGTGGTGGTCACAGCGCAAGAAGAATTTTTCTTCACCAGCGTCGAAACGACTGGTACAACTCAAGATCTTGATTTTGAAACAACAGAACCTGCTGAAGATGGTTTTGGTGACCATACAGATATGGAAATCATCATCAATCCTGAAATTGATAATTTTGAAGATATTGCATTCTTACTTTCCTTTACTCAGGATGCCTATGTGAAATTAATTGTCGAAGTGCCAGTCGTTGGTTCATTACCAATTTATACTTCAGAAGGAACTGTTGAAAGTCCGCTAACGGCAACTTCAGGGTTATTAAGCGCCTTAGACCTTGCGCCTGATGGTGAATATGGGCTGATCGTCGTGGGGTCAACTACTGAAGAAGACCCAACTGCTGAACCTGATCCAAATGATCCAGGTAAGGAAGTTTTGAAGTTTACTGTCGTCATCGATAGAACTTTAGGAATAGACGATATGGATTTAAATGCATTTAGCTATTATCCGAATCCAATGGAAAATCAACTGAATTTAGAGGCAGCTTCAGATATCGATCATTTGGTCCTTTATAACATTTTAGGACAAGAAGTGATGAACAAAACGCCAAACCGCAAGGAAACACAAATAAATACTTCAGGTCTTAAGGCTGGTGTTTATATCATGAAAGTGAATGTTGATGGACATCAGAAGAGCTTTAAAGTTGTTAAGAATTAAAGTATTTAAACATTGATAACTATCATTTAAAACCGTCCATTAATTGGGCGGTTTTTTGTTTTCATCTCCGTTTTGATATTGGGAAGCCCTCTGCTATTTAGACTCTATCAAGGCGTCCAGGATTATTTTTTCTATATTGCGACTATCGAGATATAGACCACTAAAAAAACCGACAATGACAAAAAGACTTCTCCTATTGCTTGTGTTCATCTGCAGTTATCAGTTTACAAATGCCCAAGATAAAGAGGTGCGAAATTTGGATATTGAATTGTCTAATTATCAATATCCATACACTGTTCATAGCTTGTCTTTACACATACAAGAGCAGGCACTGAAAATGAGATATATGGATGTCAAACCTGATTACTATAAAGGTGAAACGATTGTTTTAATGCATGGGAAAAATTTTAATGGCGCTTATTGGGAGACAACCATTAATGCCTTAACTAAAGAAGGCTTTCGCGTTATTGTTCCTGATCAAATCGGTTTTGGGAAATCGTCAAAACCTACACATTTTCAGTATAGCTTTCAACAATTAGCACAAAATACCAAAACACTGCTGGATACTTTAAAAATTGACAAAGCAACTATTTTAGGACATTCGATGGGAGGGATGTTGGCGACGCGTTTTGCTTTAATGTATCCTGAAGTGACAGAGAAACTTGTTCTGGAAAATCCAATTGGTCTTGAAGACTGGAAAGTCAAGGTGCCATACAAATCCGTTGAATGGTGGTATCAAAATGAGTTGAAAATGAATTTAAAGGGCATCAAAAAATACCAACTGGAAAACTATTACGCTAACAAATGGAAACCAGAATACGACCAATGGGTCAATTTATTAGCAGGCTGGACACTTAATTCAGACTATGAAACTATAGCTTGGAATGCTGCATTGACTTATGATATGATTTTTACGCAGCCTGTGTGTTATGAGTTTGAAAATGTAACTTCTCAAACCTTATTGATTATTGGAGTAAGAGACAGAACAGCACTGGGTAAACCCTTGGTTTCTGATACAGTCAGAAAAACAATGGGGCTTTACAATGAATTAGGCAAAAAGACTCAAAAAAACATACCTAATGCTGAGTTGGTTGAATTAGAGAATATCGGTCATTTACCTCATATTGAGGATTTTGAAGGGTTTATTAAACCTTTAATTCAGTTCTTAAAGAAATAATTATTTGCAATCAGTGAGGGTTTTTGATAAGCTGATTTGTAGCATTTATTCCTTTACGTCGGTGATCGATTTGTTCGTCAGCATAAGCGTGATGATAAAACCAAAACTCAATAGAATTGCACCCGTCATATAAGTTTTAGGTCCAATCATCTCAGGACTTTCGGCATAAAGATCTCTGATAAACGCACCGATTTGTGGCCCAACAATACCACCAATAGCCCATGCCGTTAGGATGACGCCATAAACAACTGGCATCAGCTTGGCGTGAAAAACATCAAGCACATAGGATGGCATTGCGCCAAAGCCTCCACCATAGCACAGAAGTACGTAGCAGACAAGAGCGCCAAAGAGCCAAGGACTACTTGTCAACATCATTAGAATAAAAACCAAAATCTGAGAGCCCAGAATCAGACGGAAAACCTGTATTCTTCCGATTTTATCCGAGAGTCCTCCCCAAATAAAACGACCCAGTCCATTAAATAATGAACTGATGGCAATAAGTGTTGCACCAGCCATTGCAAGGGATCCAGTAGACATTGTGGCATCTTTTAGGCTGAGCAAATCCTGTATCATCGGTGATTGCAAACCAATAAACATGATTCCAGCGGAGATATTGAGGAAAAAGACAAGCCACATTCCTACGAATTTTTTAGAAAACAAACTCTGCTTGAGGGTCAAGCTATCTTCAGATTCTTGATGGCGTGCACTTTTCTTAGGTGGAATATAATCTTTAGGGACAAAATCTTTTGGCGGGTTTTTCATGCACAAACCAGCGGAAACACCAATAATGATAAGCACAATGGATATATACAGAAAGACTTGCACTATGTTACCATCAGCGATTTTTAAAAATATTGGCGCAATAAGTTTAGACATCACCAGGGCGCCCAAACCAAAACCCATGACAACCATACCTGTGATAAAGCCTTTTTTGTCGGGGAACCATTTGGAAACTGTTGCCACTGGGGTGACATAGCCTAAACCCAAACCAATTCCGCCCACTGCACCAAAACCAAGATAGAAAAGCGGCAGACTGTTGATATACATCGCATAAGCACTGATCAAATAACCTGTACCATAAAGTAAAGCACCAATTGAAGAGAGTTTTCGTGGACCGTATTTTGGGAGAATCATTCCCCCAACAGCGGCAGCTATACCCAGAAATAAAATTGATAAACTAAATATCCACATGGTTTGTACATTCGTCCATCCATAGGCGTCAATAATTGGCTTTTGAAAAAACCTCCAGGCATAAACAGTTCCTAAGACGATCTGAAGAAGGGTCCCCATAATCGCAATAAACCAACGATTTGAATCCGCTTTATACATATGTAAAAATTTATTTTGACAAAGATTTTCACTTTTCAATTTACATATATTTTCCTAATATGAGGTCTTTTTCTAGTGCAATACAGTTGATTTTTTAGACTCTATCAGACATTTATGATATGTGTCATATGGGGTCAATTTATAGAAGTTTTGACAACAGCCGTTGCCTTAATAATAGCTGGAATTTTAATAGCAGCGATTGAGGAAAACCTTTTTAAAAATCAACTCCTTTTTGTTTCTGAGGCCTAGAATGTTTCTTTTATTTAGATATCGTAGAATTGTGTGCCTAGAATAAATGGCTGATTTGTAAGTGACTAATTTATGAAATTCAATATCTTTGTAGAAGTATAGGAAATCATTTAAATACAATAAAAACCGATGAAAATGAGGAAACATGGAATGCTATTTCTGGTTCTAGCAACTTTAATAATGAGTTGTCATTCGGATCAATCAAAGGCCAAAGGCGAAAATAAAGATGTCAATAACACCGAAAATAAAACAGATACGCTGACAAAACATCTAAAACCTTTTAATGCAAATTTGCCAACAATTGGGCTTTTGATGTATAACGGAGTTTTACAAAGCGAAGTCATTGCAACATCTGACGTTTTTTCAAAACCGACAGAAGAAGGAAAACAGCTTTTTAATCTTGTGTCAATTGCCGAAACTAAAGCCCCTATAACAACCGAGGAAGGAATGCATTTTGTTCCTGATTATACATTTGAAAACTGTCCGAAGTTGACAGCTTTATTTGTTCCGAGTGCTTATGATATGTATGCTCAAGTTCACAATAAGAGCATCGTAGACTTTATAAGAGAAAAGAATAATGAAACGAAATACACTGTGAGTAATTGTGCTGGAGCCCAGTTGATCGGAGCATCTGGTATAGCAGATGGACATGAAATTGTGACGTGGATTGGCGGGGGGCAACAATTGCAAAAAGATTATCCAAATTTAAAAGTCCTAAACGACAGTTTGATCACTTTTGTCGAGGACGGAAAATTCAGTTCGTCCAATGGGAATTTGGCAAGCTATATTTCTGCCTTGAATTTACTAGAAAAAATGACGAGTCCTGAACATAAAAAGTTTGTTGAAAGTTATTTATATCTCGATCGACTTCAGAATTGGCAGAATTAATAAATGTATAACTATCCAGTTAGAAGAAAATGAGACCGTCAACCAGGAATTGCTGACACATCCTTTATTTGAGTTCTAAAAACAGACAGACAAACAAAGCTATTTTAGTCCCGTGACATCGCAAAAATGTTTAAATTTTATAAACTCAAATAAGACATTAAAATTAAATTACCTTTGTCAAGACTAAAACCAAGTGCTATCAAGAGTAATCGTACAAAAATTGAGTTGTTTTTAAAAGGCTCACACTTTTTTAGAGGTCTCGTTTTGACTTCCTCCTTAATTATTCCTCTGCTGACTTTCAACGCGCTGGGTTACATGAGCTTAGCTCCGTCCTTTGTCATAGGTACTTTTTTAAATGCGCCCAGTGATATTCCTGGGAGTTTAAGGCGAAAGGTCAATGGAACTCTGATCAGTATTGTGCTCACCATGCTCATTTCAGTTCTTGTTTTATACGCTAAAAGAAGTTTTTCTTTATCCTTGATTTTTATCAGTCTCATCACTTTTAGTATTTCATTTTTATCGGCTTATGGATTTAGGGGGGCTTTATTAGCATTTTCCAGTTTATTGGCCATGGTTCTCGCTTTTGCAATAGACAAAACCACATCTGTCGAAATATGGACGCATGTGCTTTTAATGTGTTCTGGTGGATTGTGGTATCTATTAGTGTCCTTAACACTTCATAAGATTATTCCTAATAAAGATGAGAATCAACTCTTGTCGGAAACCTTAAAGTTGACGGGAGATTATCTAGAAGTGCGCGCCAAACTTCTGATGGAAACGCGTGATAGAGAAACGCATATCAAGGAAACTTTCGTTTTACAGTCACAAATCAATGAGAAGCACGAAACCTTACGAGAACTTTTGTTGGCCAACCGAAAACGCTCTGGTCGTTCACATTTTGATGAAAAACGCTTGTTGATGTTTATAGCGCTGATCAATATCTTTGAATTGGTGGTTGGCAACAGTTGGGATTATGACAAGTTTGACAGTCTCTTTGGGAAAGATAATAAACACTTAGGAACATTCAGCAAACTCAATATGGCGATGAGCGGTCAGCTCAAAGAGCTCTCACAAATATTCATTACCAAATCGGAGATTCCAGATAAAGAACACATTGAAGCCTGTCTTGTTGACGCCCATCATGCCATTTCAGAATACGTGGCGCTTTACAAACCGACAGAAGCTCGTGAAGGTGCATTGATCATGCGGAACTTACACGATTATCAAAAGCAGATTCTTCAAGAAGTTGAAGGCATTCGTTATGCTATGGCCAACATGTATGAAGCTTCAAAAGTCTCTTTAAAGCGACATGAAGCCAATCAGTTCTTGACGCTTCAGGAGTATAAACCTCAGATTTTATTACAGCATTTTTCTAAGGATTCTGTTATTTTCAGGCATGCTTTGCGTTTGACTATTGCCATTGTCTTTGCTTTTATCTTGGGGAATTTCTTTGAAATTCAAAATTCCTATTGGATCATGTTGACGATTTTAGTGATCCTTCGTCCCAATTACGGATTGACAAGAGAGCGAGCTAAAAACCGTATCATCGGAACTGTGCTCGGTGCTGTCATCGCTTTTGGTGTTGTGATGCTCACACAGAACTTGATTGTCTATACCGTTTTGTCTGTTATTTGTCTGATTCTGGCCTTTTCCTTGATGCAACAAAATTACCGTTGGGCGGCGACCTTTATCACTTTGAATATTGTTTTTGTCTATTCATTTATCCATCCCAATGCACTTTCGGTTATTCAATACCGTGTGATTGATACAGTGATTGGCGGTATTATTGCCTTTGCAGCGATTTACACCTTGTTCCCGAGCTGGGAAGTCTTGAATTTAAAAAGTGTTTTGCTCGATGCGATTATTAAAAATAATGCTTACCTCAATGCAACACAGCAACTTTATCAGGATAAAAAGGAACATCAACTCGCTTATAAAGTGGCGCGTAAAGAAGCTTTTTTGGCTTTAAGTGGATTGAGTGCTGCTTTTCAACGCTACACACAAGACCCGAAATCCAAACAAACCGAATTTAAATTGATCTATGATATTGTCACACTCAACCAAACGATTTTATCAGGTATAGCCTCTTTGGGGAGTTTTATCAATAGTTATAAAACCACCCCCACATCCTCAGAGTCGAATGCCATATTTTCGAGGATCTCGAATACCTTATCACGCACTGCCACTTTAGTTGATGCCGAACATGAGTTTGAAGTTCAGCCGCACGGCAACATCAAAGAAGCCAAGGAAAAACTGATGGCAAGTTATCATGTCTTGTCTGAAGAACGCGATGCGAACCTCAAGGATGGTTTTAAGAAAATTGACAAACATGATTTACACCAATTGCAAGAAGCACATTTAATTAGCAATCAATTGATTTGGCTCGTTGCTTTATCATCCAATCTCAAGAAAGCCATCACGCGCTACAAAAATCAGTTTGGTTAAGCCACGGAAAACAAGAGCTGAAACGCAGAAGTAATAAGATCACTAAGTAGATTCTCATCATTATTCAATCAATAATATTATATTAAG
>JAKDUG010000172.1 GCA_030457805.1 Psychroflexus sp. | reverse complement strand
ATGTATTTTTTTAAGTTAATAAAAGGCTAAATATTAATTTAGAGCAACTCATCTAAAGATTCTCTCAACAAAAACAACATTTAATTCATAATTTAATCAACACATCTGAATGTGTTACTGGTTAAAAATGAGGCTTCAAAAGAAAAGAGCGTTGATCATAACAACAAATTGAGAATAATTGCTAAATTTATATCCGTTTGCACTAAAATAAATGAATGGTCATAACAGATTATCAACTCAAAGATTTGGATCGTGTTGCAGATCAGATTCTGAAACAGGTCACACATCAAAAAATCATTTTTAAAGGTGATTTGGGAGCTGGAAAAACAACGCTTATCAAAGCTTTGGTTCAGAAATTAGGTTCTGATGATTTAGTCTCAAGTCCAACCTTTTCAATCGTCAATGAGTATAAACTAAAAGCGTCAAAAATTTATCATTTCGATTTTTATCGAATTGAGAATGAAGAAGAAGCCTATGATATTGGTTTTGAAGATTACATCGATGCAGATGCTTGGGTTTTTATTGAGTGGCCAGAGAAAATCCCACACCTACTCGACTTTGATCACCATTGTATTTATATTGGTTTTAATGCGCAGCTACAACGCGTACTCGAGTTAAAATAAGAGCAAAATAAATTATAAGCTTAAATCAATTATCTTTGTTATTATGAGCCAAACATCATCTCCTTTCACACAGTCTCAGCTGCTTCCCCAGGAAGAAATGCTTGAATTATCCAAAAAAAAAGGACAACTTTTTATTGGAATTCCCAAAGAGATAAGCTATCAAGAAAAGCGTGTTTGCCTAACGCCCGATGCCGTTAGTGCACTAACGGCAAATGGTCATCGTGTTTTGATTGAAAAAGGAGCTGGTTTATATGCCAAATTCTCAGATCGCGATTATAGCGAGGCTGGAGCAGAAGTCACAAATGATAAAAATAAAATTTTCTCCTGCCCTATTATTTTAAAAGTTGCTCCATTATGTGATGAAGAGTTAGAAATAATTCATCCACAAACGACCTTAATATCAGCATTACAACTCAAAACAAGACGCAAAGAATACTTCCAAAAACTGGCTCAAAAACGCGTCACAGCCCTGGCTTTTGAATTTATCAAAGATGAATTTGGCACTTACCCAGCAGTGCGTACATTGAGTGAAATTGCGGGCTCATCCTCCGTTCTTATCGCCGCTGAGCTTTTGGCCAATGTCGATGAAGCCAACGGACTCATACTTGGCAATATCAGCGGTGTACCGCCGACAGAAGTCGTTATTATTGGCGCAGGAACAGTTGGTGAGTTTGCAGCAAAATCAGCCATTGGTTTAGGTGCATCTGTCAAAGTTTTTGACAGCTCAATTACACGCCTTCGCAATTTGAGAGAAAAATTAAGTCAAAATATCTTCACGTCGACAATCCAACCCAAAAGCCTCACGAAAGCACTTCAACGCGCTGATGTTGTGATTGGCGCCGTACGCGGAAAAAACAGATCACCAGTGATTGTTACGAAAAAAATGGTTCAGAAAATGAAAAAAGGAGCCGTCATCATTGATGTCAGTATTGATATGGGCGGCTGTGTTGAAACATCAGAAATGACTAACCACAACGAACCTGTCAAAGTCATCCACGATGTAATTCATTATTGTGTGCCAAATATACCGTCGCGTTATCCACGAACTTCCTCAATATCAATTAGTAACATTTTTACACCTTATCTTTTACATATAGGTGAAGAAGGAGGGATAGAAAATACACTTCGATACGAGAAAGGTCTACGCAATGGATTATATTTGTACCACGGAATCTTGACAAGTAAATCCGTCGCAAAATGGTTTGATCTTGATTATAAAGATCCAAATTTACTTATATTTTAAAGTATGAAATTTATACAACGCTTAGGTTTTTTTTCGATTGGTTTAGTGATTGGTATTGTGATTCTATTATTTTTTCTCGGTGGTAAAAAAACCTCTTGTGATTACGGTTTAGACGCACGCGTCATCAAAAATATTTCAATTAAAAAAACAGCTTACTCACAAGAAGCTTTAAAGAGTTTCAACACTTACCAGATTGATACAAATCAATACAAAACAATCCTTCAAGATGCAAGTGTGAATTTCGGAGAAAGCCAAACGGATTTAGATTCTTGTCGCGTTTACATCCTAGAATCGAGCTACAATTCAGAAAAATTCAAACTTCAAGTTGAAAATTGTGATTCAATAGCAAAAATAAGAAGCTTTCAAAAGCAGTAATTCTCTTAATTCCAGTCAAAAGTATAGTTTATTTTTGGTCTCCATATTTTAAGACTTTTTTCAAAATCTCATTAAGCAATACCTCTTTGAGTCTTCAAAGTAAGAAACATATTTTCAAAAAACAGAATTTATTTTTGAAATAAGACCATAAAAAAAGGTTCTCCTTTATAAAAGAAGAACCTTTTTTGAATTGAACAAACTGAACTCTTTTAATATAAAAAATCAGTCCGTTTTATTTTCTACAAAAGAAATTTAATCATTCATCGAATTGATAAAATCTTCATTTGTTTTTGTGCTTTTAATCCGATCGCTGATAAACTCCATTGCCTCAACAGGATTCATGTCTGCAAGATACTTACGCAGCACCCACATTTTTTTAATCATATTATCGTCCAGCAATAAATCATCGCGTCTAGTACTTGAAGCAGTTAAGTCAATAGCTGGGAAGATACGGCGATTTGCAAGCTTGCGTTCAAGCTGCAATTCCATGTTTCCAGTTCCTTTAAATTCTTCAAATATAACTTCGTCCATTTTAGAACCCGTATCTGTTAATGCTGTTGCAATAATTGACAATGAACCACCATTTTCAATATTACGCGCAGCGCCAAAGAAACGTTTAGGTTTGTGCAATGCATTGGCATCAACACCACCACTTAAAACCTTTCCACTAGCTGGCTGTACAGTATTGTAAGCTCTTGCCAAACGCGTCAATGAATCGAGAAGAATCACAACATCATGTCCACATTCAACCAAACGTTTTGCCTTATCAATAACAATATTAGCAACTTTGACATGTTCGTGCGCTTCCTTATCAAAAGTTGACGCAACAACCTCGCCTTTAACGCTACGTTGCATATCAGTCACTTCCTCTGGTCGTTCATCAATAAGTAAAACGAGTTGATAAACTTCAGGATGATTCGCAGCAATTGAGTTGGCTATTTCCTTTAAGAGCATTGTTTTCCCAGTTTTTGGCTGCGAAACAATCATACCACGCTGTCCTTTACCAATGGGCGCAAACATATCCATGATACGCGTTGACATTGATGCTCGACGGCCTGCAAGATTAAACTTCTCTTCAGGAAACAAAGGTGTTAAATGCTCAAATGACACACGATCGCGAACAACTTGAGGATCTAAACCATTAATTTGTATAATTTTAATGAGAGGAAAATACTTCTCACCTTCTTTTGGTGGTCGGACTTGTCCAAGAACTGTATCCCCTGTTTTTAAGCCAAAGAGCTTAATTTGAGATTGAGATAAGTAAATATCATCTGGAGATGATAAATAGTTGTAATCTGATGATCTCAAAAATCCGTACCCATCAGGCATCATATCTAAAACACCTTCGCTTTCAATGATAGCATCAAATTCATAGTCGGACTTTTTGTATTTATTACGTGAGTCTTTATTGCCATTCTTTTGAGAAGAATTCGATTGAGAACTTTTCGCTGACTTCTGATTTTGATTCTTTTCCCTATGATCCTTAGCGCCTGTATCTTCTTTGCGTTGTTTTTGCTGATAATCCTTTGATTGATTAGGGTTCTTTTTATCAGCCTTCTCATTGCCCTGTTTTTTGGGCTCAGGTTTATGCTTTTTTTGAGAATCTACAGTTTTTTGGGAATCAGCAGATTTCTGAGGTTTTGATTGATGATCAACTTTCTCTTTTCTGTCTTGATGTGGTTCTTTTTTACGCTCAGCCTCTTCTTCCATCTTCTTACTAACGCGAACACGCTTAGGCTCTTCCTTTTTAGGCTTTGGAGCTGGTGCTGGTTGAGAAGAATCTTCTTTAGGTTTATTTTGATCGTTATTTACAACAGATTTGACTTTTTCAGGATTGCTCGCTTGATAGTCTAAAATTTGATAAATAAGATCTAATTTTTTTAAACTTTTGAATTTAGGGACTTCTAATTCTTTGGCGATATCTTGTAACTCAGGGAGTTTTTTCGCCTTTAATTCGTTAATTTCTAACATTGACTATTATTGAAATTATTTTTTTGATATTTTTCTGAAGAAAAAAATAGGGGTTAAATTGATGTGTTTGAAATAATTACATCAAATAAAATAGTTGGACTATCCAATTATACAACAAAATTTTAATTTTTAAATATTTTTTCTCAAATAATCTTCTA
>JAKDUG010000171.1 GCA_030457805.1 Psychroflexus sp. | reverse complement strand
GGTGATGATATTTATGAACAAGACTTTATAGATTATTAAAATGAAAAAAATATTGACCCTAACAATATGTCTTTTAAGCATTGTCAGTTTTGCACAAAAAAAAGACAAAATAGAAAGCCTGAAAATTGGCTTCTTCACTGATAAACTTGATCTTTCAACAGATGAAGCAAAAACTTTTTGGCCAGTATATAACAAACACAATACGTTATTTAAAGACTTAAAAAAGAATAAATGGAAATCTGTTCATCAGCGTTTATCAAATATCGACTCTCTAACTGAAAAGGAAGCTGAGCATCTTTTGGAAGACTACATGGCATACAAGGCCAAACGCAACGAACTAAGAGAAGATTTTGTAGGTGAACTCAAAACAGTCATCACGCCAAAACAAATTATGATGTTGAAATACGCAGAATATGAATTTAACAAAAAACTCTTAAAACAATATAACAGCTCCTCACCTTCTAAGGACTAAATGCTTACATTTGTATAAAAATTTTGAATGCGTTTACACCGGAATTTAGTCTTTGCAGTGATCGATACATTGCACCTTGTTTTTAATGAAGAAAAATATGCAGATAAAGAGATCTCAAAAACTCTAAAACGTGACAAACGTTGGGGATCACGAGATCGTGGTTTTATTGCAGAAACAACTTATGACATTGTGCGCTGGAAGCGATTATACAGCGAAATCGCTGATGTAAAAGCACCTTATACACGTGCAAATTTATTTAGACTTTTCACAGTTTGGGCAACCCTGAAAGGCATTCAAATTCCAGATTGGCCACAATTTGAAGAAACGCCAACAAGACGAATTAAAGGGCGTTTTGATGAACTCTCACAAATTAGAAAGTACAAAGAATCTATTCCAGATTGGCTTGATGAATTAGGAGAAAAAGAACTCGGCAAACTCTGGGATAAAGAAATCCATGCGCTAAATAAACAAGCTCCTGTTGTTTTGAGATGTAATAGGCTCAACACATCTCCTAAAGAACTTCAGATGACGCTTGACGAAGAGCAGATCGCGGCTAAACTTCTACCGGATTATCCAGATGCTTTAGAGCTTTATGAACGCAAAGATGTTTTTAAAACAGCGGCTTTCAAAAAAGGTTTTTTTGAAGTTCAAGATGCTTCTTCCCAAAAAATCGCCTACGCTCTTGATGTGAAAGAAGGTATGCGCGTTGTTGATACCTGTGCTGGTGCTGGTGGCAAAAGCTTACACTTGGCTGCACTCATGGAGAACAAAGGGCAAATCATCGCACTTGATATTTATGCAAACAAGTTAAAAGAACTTAAAAGAAGAGCGAAGAGAGCGAAAGCACACAATATCGAAACACGACATATTGATAGTACAAAGGTGATAAAGAAACTATATGATTCTGCAGATCGCGTTTTAATTGATGCGCCGTGTACTGGACTTGGTGTTTTGAGAAGAAACCCAGATGCAAAATGGAAGCTATCACCAGAGTTCATCAAAGAAATCACTGACAAACAAAGTCAGATTTTGGAGCAATATTCACGTATTGTAAAATCTGGTGGTAAGCTCGTTTATGCAACTTGCTCAATTTTACCATGCGAAAATCAAGACCAAATCAAAAAATTCTTGGCAACTGATGAAGGCCAAAAATTTAACTTGACAAAAGACCATAAAATCTTAACCCACGTCTCCGGATATGATGGGTTTTATTATGCAATCCTTACCAAAAAATAACATTCTCATGAGAAAAATGACTTTCCTCCTCGTATTTGGAATTGTGTTTTCATCTTTAGCACAAGCTCCAGAAGGCTATTATGAAACAGCTGATGGGCTAACAGGTTACGAACTCAAAACAGCATTAAATCAAATTATTGATGATATCGATGATGGTAATGGTTTTCCATACCATGAAGATCAAGGTTATGGTAATTTATATAATGCTTTTGCCAATGAGTCAAGTGGTGATACTGATAATTATTATGAAGATGATGGCAGTGTTTTAGATATGTATTCGGAAGTGGTAGATGGTGATGAAGCTTATAACTATGAACATTTTGAAGATCAATGTGGCAATTACCAAGGAGAAGGAGTCTGTATGAATCGTGAGCATGTCGTTCCACAATCAACTTTTAATTCAGATTCTCCAATGAAAAATGATTATTTCCATATTGTACCCGTTGATGGATATGTCAATGGAAAACGATCAAATCATCCTTTTGGAGAAGTCTCTAGCGCAACCTGGACATCCACAAATGGCTCTAAAGTTGGAACAAATACATTTCCTGGTTATAGTGGAACCGTTTTTGAACCTATTAATGAATTTAAAGGCGATCTGGCTCGCGCAGTATTGTATTTTGCGATACGTTATGAAAATGAAATCCACAGTGGATGGAGCTCTAATAATGTATTAGAAATAAACAATAGCAGCCAGTTTTACCAACAATGGTATATCGAGTTACTAGTTTCATGGCATTTAAACGACCCAGTCAGTCAGCGTGAAATCGACAGAAATGATAATGGTTTCACTTATCAAGGCAATCGGAATCCACTTGTCGATCATCCAGAGTATGTTTCCCTCATCTGGAATCAAGATCCTGATACAACTGAACCAAGTACACCAACAAATTTAATGGCTTCGTCAATAACGAATTCAAGTGTAGACATAAGTTGGTCAGAATCTACAGATGACGTTGGCGTTGTCCAATATCAAATCGAGCAAGATAATGTGGTCATTGCAACAACTCCGCAAAGTGAATTAACCTACCAGGTGAACAACTTATCAAGTGAAACCCTCTACAATTTCAGAGTCTATGCTGTAGATGGATCAGGCAATGTATCTGAGCCAAGTGATAATCTTGAAGTCACAACATTAGAAGACCCTGACTTTTTATTCTTTGAAGATTTCAATGATTGTGCGACTGTCAACCAAAACTTGACAGCTGTTAGCGAACAAAGCTCAGTAGATTGGTCATGTGAACAATCCTATGGAGAAAATAATACTGGGAGCTACCAGATGAACTCCTTTTCAGGGGGAGAACAAATGCCGAGCCTTGATTGGTTAATCACAACAAATCCCATCGATTTTGAAGAATTTGGTTCAAGCACATTAAGCCTTTATGCGGAAGCAACTTTTGGAAATACAAAACTTGAATTATTATACTCCACAGATTATGATGGCAGTCCAAACCCTTCAGCGTTTACTTGGACAGCTATACCGAATATAGACATTCCTCTTTATTCAAATACAGGTGGTAATCCAGAGTCATTTAACTTCAACAACATTGACATCAGTGCGCTGACAGAAAATGCTTACATTGCATTTCGCTATGATACAACAAATGGTGAAAATGCGACACGTTGGACGATTGACAACTTTAAGATTGAAGCCAACAGCCTTGGACAGAAAGAAATAACTTCTACAGATTTTAAAATATATCCAAACCCCAACAATGGCCAGGTTTTACATATAGACTCAGCAATTGATGCCTCAAAGAGAATTTCTATTTATCACATAAATGGGCAATTAATCAATGAACTCAAATTGCAGGCGGATCAAGATGAAATCAATATCAACTTACAAGAAGGCTTCTATTTGGTGCAAATCAAATCCGGTAAAACAACAACAGTGAAGAAGTTAATTGTTAGACATTAGCTCGTTTTAAAATACATAGATTCATTAAAAGCTGTGCCTTGATTGGTTCAGCTTTTTTTTGCTAGAACTAGCATCTAGCTACAATTGAAGTATAAAATAAACTGAAAGCAATCGAGTTGTAATAACTTTTTTTCTATTTTAAAAAAG
The DNA here is from genome assembly GCA_030457805.1 of Psychroflexus sp. Classification (GTDB taxonomy): domain Bacteria; phylum Bacteroidota; class Bacteroidia; order Flavobacteriales; family Flavobacteriaceae; genus Psychroflexus. The sequence continues at coordinate 609 of JAKDUG010000171.1, read as the reverse complement.
GAATGCGTAAAAGCGTAGTATTAACTACTTATCTTATCAACTATCATGAGCATCTTTGAATTCTAAATTCTCAAGAATATACTCTATATCATCTAGATAGCTTTTATAATATTTCTCATAGCTCGTATATCTCAAAAAATAAGAATGAGCTTGATATGAAAAGTGAAAAATCAAATACGACTCTCTTTATCCTTTTTATCATCATTACTTTCAGTGACTTTATAAACATCAGTATCACCAAAACGCGTTTGTACTTTGATAGGCAAGCCATGTTCCTTCAGCTCAGCATGAGAAGAAAACATTAGATGAAAGAGGGCCTATGTTTAAAATTGAGTTGTCATACCTACTGACATGAACTTTACATCTATAGAACATATCTTTAAATCGTTTTTTGGGAGAATAAGCTATTGAGTTGTGATCTAGTCAATAGACCCAATCTTTCGGTAATTGAACCTTGATCTTTTTAGATTCTACTAATTTTTGTTTTTTATTTTCTCGTTCTAGCTCTTCAGATTTATGAGTCACACAACTAAAACATATAAATGCTAATAAAATAAATATATTTTTCATAATAATTATCAAATGAAAACCTATGTAACGAAAACAGTA
>JAKDUG010000170.1 GCA_030457805.1 Psychroflexus sp. | reverse complement strand
GTAGGCTAAATTATAAGCATCGCGTTCGCCGACAAAGAATGCTGTCAAACCAAAAGCCCATTGCTCTGTAAATTGATAATGACCAAAGAGCTGAGCATCTATCTCAGGTAAGTTCCAAGCCTCTATCTCATTGTCCGTATCATAAGAATTGTAATTCGCTTCAAAACCCAAGTCTAAATCTTCATGCGGCGTATAGTTCAAAGCAACATTTAAGTTTAACTGCGTCATATCATCATAAACAACATTAAAACTGTTATTTTGCTCAAAACCATAAACACCAGTATTTGAAGGCGCTGATACGTTATGTCTGAAAAAAGCATAATCATCATGCTGGGCGTAAGAAGCTTTAACCATGTAGTTTAACTTATCGATCTGCCCCTGAATTCCACCATAAATATCATAAGAAGTACTCGTTGGCGCGATTTCTAAATTCGGTGATACAAAAGGATTTTCATCGACAAACTCTCTATAAGTATGTTGATCTAAATCTCCTTTTGCTCCAGCAAAAATATTGAAATCTTCAGTCAGGTTGTAATTCACACTGACTTTTGGATAAATATAAAAATCACTTTCTGAATATTCAATATCCGAACTGTAAGCAATTTTAGCACCGACATCCAGATCTACGCCTGAAATATCAAATTGCATTTTCGGATACAAACTGACATTGTAGTAAGAATAATTTTGAAAACCTAGCGGTGTGTATGGCTTCCCATAGCTCGTCGACAAATAGTCCATCTCGAGAACTGTTGTTAGAATATCGTCATAACCCAAGTCTAAATCTGTATCGACTCTAAAATTAAAATCGTGCTCCATCGCTTTAAAATCATCAGAAAAAACATCGTAAGCTAAGCTAGCAGAACGTATAAATGAGCTTTGCAAAGGCTTCACCTCTCCTTCAAAACCTAAATTCATATAAGTTTGCTCAGCAGCATCAATCAAGTTAGCCGGGTCAAAATCTTTTGGCAAACCATACCAGTTATAAACATCATGATTGACATGAACCTGACCTGACCAGGCATATTCACGAGTCTCTGAACTCAAGCCAACATCAATATGTGTGTTGTAATATTTGTCATCAAGCAGTAAATCATCAATACCGCCTTGTGAGGAAAGATGTGAAAAATTAAGATCTAGTTGTTTGCCGTTATTTAAATCAAATGTAGAATAGAGTTCACCCAAGAGTGTCGTATAATTCCCAAAACCAAGACGCGCCAAATTATTATATGAATCAGACTTTGAAGGCAGAATCACACGTGATGCACGTCCTTTTGCAGGTGTAAAGGTTGAGGCAACTGGTACATTTAAAAAAGAATAGTTTAATTGCTTGACTTCAGTCGAAACGCTATCGCTTTCTGATGGCCGTTGCTTAATTTTGAAAGCATCATTGACTGTTGGCGAATATTGCTTCACAATGATTAACTTTTCAGTTTTAATCGTATCATTTTGAGCAAAAATGACACCCGAAAAACTCAAAACTGCTAAGAATAAATTAAACTTTAGACGCATTTTATAAAAAATTTTTAGATTCAACAAATAAACTAAACTTTGTCATAACTATAACTTAATTTAAGACTAATTTATTTCATCAGGCTCACATTTTATGGACAAGAATCGCATGAACCAAGTGTATCAATCACAGAGACAACACTTTAAAAATCAGAGAACACCACATATCTCTGAGCGTCTTGTTTTGCTTCAAAAACTAAAAAAAAGCATCAAAAACAATGAAGCAGCTATTATCAAGGCTATTTACAATGATTTCAAAAAGCCTGAATTTGAAAGCTTGACGACTGAATTACTTGTCGTTTACAAAGAGCTCAATCTCTTTATTAAGAATCTAAAGAAATGGCAGAAACCGAAAAAAGTGAGTTCTGATCTGATCAATTTCCCTTCCTCGGATTACATCTACAATGTGCCTTGGGGTCATGTTTTAGTTATCTCTCCATGGAATTATCCTTTCCAACTCGCCATCACACCAATTATTGGCGCTATTGCAACTGGAAATACGGTTGTGTTGAAACCTTCAGAATACGCTCCACAGACTGCACAAATTTTAGAACACATTCTAAGTGAAATTTTTAAAGCTGAACATTGCCAAGTGATTCAAGGTGACGCAGAAACAGCAGATCACTTATTGGATCTAAAATGGGATTTTGTCTTTTTTACAGGTAGCGTTTCTGTTGGGAAAATCATCTCTCAAAAAATCGCTAAGCATCTCACGCCACACTGCTTAGAACTCGGTGGAAAAAATCCATGCATCATTGATTCTACTGCAGATTTAAAATTAACCGCAAAACGCATCGCGTGGGGAAAATTCATCAATGCAGGACAAACCTGTATTGCGCCAGACTATCTGCTTGTTCACCACAGCGTCTGTAAAGAACTTGCGCAACATATTAAAAGTAGTATTCAGAAGTTTTACGGTGATCAAATTTCGCTTTTTGATGATTATGCACGCATCATTAGCCCGAAGCACTACAAGCGTTTAAAAAAGCTAATGGAAAACCACAGCCTTTATTCCGGTGGAGACTTTGATGACAAAGAACTTTATATCGCACCGACGCTTATCTTAAATCCTGACCTCAAAAGCGATTTGATGCAGGAGGAAATTTTTGGTCCACTCCTACCTATAATTAGCTATGAAACAAATGATGAAATTGCAGAAATAGTCAATTCCTTTGACAAACCGCTTGCGCTTTATGTCTTTTCAAAAGACCGTGGTTTTCAAAAGGAAATGACACAAAATTTTGATTTTGGCGGCGGTGTAATTAATGACACCATCGTTCATTTTGTCAATGATAAATTGCCTTTTGGCGGCGTTGGAAATAGCGGTATAGGCAATTATCACGGTCAGTTCTCATTTGCTACTTTCACAAGACAGAAAGCCATCGTTCACCGGAAAACATATTTCGATATCCCACTCAAGTATCCACCGTATCAAAGCACTGGTTTGTTTAAAAAGCTTTTAAAATTCTTCCGATAATTCAAATTTAATCTGAGCATGCGGACGCATCTGAGATAGTTGAGAAAGCGAAGATTCCGTCAATTGCAAAATACGCGGATAACCACCAGTGACTTGACTATCGCGCATCAGAATCATCAAAAACCCACCAGAAGTCAACTGAACTGTCCCTGGAAGCACCGCCGCTGTGGTTATTTCTGAAAGATTATTTCCCAAACGCTCCTGCAATCTGTACGCCATCCGATTGGACTGTTTTGACAAAGTGAATTCCGCGTTCAAAAGTTGGTATTTCACCGTTTCAAACAAATGTTCAAACTCTGGTAAAGCCACGCATTTCAATGTCATATTGGCGTCATCCAAATCCACAACTTCAATCTTTTTCCGCTTGATTTTTCCTTTAAACTCTTCATGCCTCACAAAGCCATTTTCACCTTTACAAGTCTCCATGTGAAGGCTTTTATGAAAACTTCGACTTCCCAGCACCTCCTCAGATTGAAATCCACCTTTCACGGCGAGATAAGACCAAACAGCCTTGTGAAGTTTTTGAATCCTAAAGACATCACCAGGCTCAACTAAATAAGCTCTTAAAGGATCAATTTTTTCTTTATTCAAAAAAAGATCAGCGGCATAAGCACCAACACTGAAATATGTTCTTTTGGTAAATTCAAGACTCGTGGGTTGCATAAAAATTTCAAGGGCTGCAGAATCTTGATCATTTCCTAGACTTTTATTAACAGCCTTGAGCAGGTTTTGATCCATAGCACCTGAAATAGGAATTCCATCTTGCATCCCCAAAAATCGACCACGATCTTGAAGAGAAGTTAGGAGTCCAGGTTTAAGAAATTGAATGGCCATATTTACTTTATTTTAACTGTGTAAGCATCGTGAAAAACGCGTTCTTCAATCTCTTCAAATTGCTTTTTATCAATGGGTTTAAATTTCAAATAATCACCTGCTTTTAAAAGTGATTGACGCTTGACTTCATCGAAAAGCTGAAGCGGTGTTCTCCCGATAATTTGCCACCCTGCAGGAGAGCTTTCTGGATAGATTCCTGTCTGTAATCCCGCGATGCCAACACTGCCTTTTTCAATCGCAGCACGCGGCTCTTTTTTACGGTTAATTTCCAAACGAGAATCGACATGAGAGAGGTAGGGAAATCCCGGTAAAAATCCGATAAAGAAAACCCTGTATTTCTTGGCAGAATGAAGCTTAGATATATCTGAAATTTCAAGGTTATTTTCTTTAGAAATCAGGTCTAAATCCAGTCCAAATTCTTCATGATAGCACACCGGAATCTCAAGTATTCGACTTTGAATGTCAGGAATACTTTGACGATTAAGAATCAAGCTTTTCAAGGATTCTTTTTGACGATAGATTTTATTTATAGTTGTAACATAAATAACTAATAATGAATTGTATGTATTG
>JAKDUG010000021.1 GCA_030457805.1 Psychroflexus sp. | reverse complement strand
GATTCCTTCATACGGCTTCTTACCTTATGCTTTTGGCACAAATAGTATTGACCAAGTCTGGATCAATGGTAAAAATTTTAATTCATGAATCTAAGAATCTATTCCACCGCTGATTACGCCAAATACACAAAAACAAGAATTGGAGAAACCAAGTTTGGTGAAAAGCTATCACCTATTCAAAAACTCCAAGACTTAGCTTCTCATGATGCCAAATATGTTCTTTTCGGAATCCCTGAAAATATTGGTATTCGTGCAAATCACGGGCATTCTTTAGCACATGAAACTTGGCCCACATTTTTGTCTGCATTTCTCAACATACAAACAAATACACATAATAATCCTGAAGATGTTTTACTCCTTGGCGAGCTCATTACACAAGATTATATGCATCAAGCGGAAGAACTTCAGATGCCTGAAGATGCCGATAAATTAGGTGCTTTAGTAGAGCAGATCGATGATGATGTTGCACAAATTGTTCAGCATATTGTAGAGGCTCACAAAATTCCGATTGTGATTGGCGGCGGTCATAACAATGCATTTGGCATTATTAAAGGCATGTATTTAGCGCAACAAGAACCTTTAAATGTGCTTAATATTGATGCACATTCTGATTTTAGAAGATTGGAACACCGGCATAGTGGAAATGGCTTTTCCTATGCCAAATCAAAGGAATATCTGGACAAATACATGGTTTTTGGTTTGCATAAAAACTACACATCCGAAGCTATTTTCAAAGAATTTGATGCGTCAAAATCCTTGAAATATGAACTTTATGAAGATCTAGAACACTTGACGACGCTTGACAAATCTGTTCGTTTTAAATCAGCTTTAAATTTTGTAAAACAAAACTTCGGTCTTGAATTGGATTGTGATGCCATTACGGATTTTCCTTCAAGCGCACAATCGCCTTCAGGGTTTAGCATGCCCGAAATCAGAACCTTTATCAAGATTGCCCGTAAAAGCAAAAGTCAATGTCAATACTTACACATTTGCGAAGCAGCGCCACGTGAAAATAGTGCTGCAGGAAAAGCTTTAAGTTATATTGTCAGTGATTTTATAAGAGATTGTGACTAAATAGAAAGCTTACAACTCAAGGTTAAGTCCAAAGAAGCTCGAAGCCCCAGCGCGATTAAAACGCGAGTAAGCATAACTGAATCTCCATTTATTAAAACGAATCGAAAAGCCGCCAGACAAACCTGCAAAGGCACGTTGGTCATCAATCCTGAGTTCCTCACCTCTTCTAAAATTATAACCGAGCTGAATGTTGAATCCGCCTTCTGGGAAAATTTCAACACCGACGATGGTGTGCCGTAAAACATTATTAAAAAAGCCTGGATCATCGGCAGTGATATTGCCTTCCAGGTCAACTTCATCACGATTGGTATTGCCAAAAGCGACATTCCAAATCTGAGCGTGATCATAAGTCAGGTGCCAACGAATAGGCACATTTTTAAGCATTTGTGAGATTCCCAGAACAACTTCAAAGGGCAGATCTTCTCGCATTTCATCATAAGCCTTAAATTGGTAGCCCGCATTGCGAATAACACCAGAAACAATCAAATCCCAATCTTCATAAATATAGGAAACACCGAGATCTACTGAAGCAGCAAACGAACTGTATTGTTCTAATTTTGAAGTTATCAAGCGCATATTAGCACCTGCATAAAAGTCACTACGTCCGATTTGCGTGGCATATCCAAACTGCAAAGAAGCTTCGTTTCCTGAAAAACTCGAGGTTGAATTTCCGTTTTCATCATAACCATCAAAACTGCCATAATCAATATACGTCATACTCGCATGGACCACTTGCGTGCGGCGATCAATTAAGTAAGCATAAGAAGCTGTTCCGTAATTAATGTCAGATAAATAACTCATATAATTGACACTCAAATGATTGTCCATTTTGTAATTGACTAAGGACGGATTGACAATCGCATTGGAAGGATCATCATTATAAAGTGTGATATTCTTACCTCCTAAAGCAGAAACTCTTGGCGACACAGGAAGGTTCAGAAATTCGTAAGTTGTCCTTCCTCCTATTTGGGCGTAGATAAAACTTATGCAAAAAAAGCAGACAAAGCTAAAAACGAATTTCATTGAGATTATTTTGGCCAATGCTAAAGGTTAAACGTTTAAATTGTTTTTTTATTCTTAAAAGAACCCGAGCAAAAGTATAAAAAAAACCGAGTCTGTACAGTTGACTCGGTTTTTTTAATCTCAAGAAGTGTGTTTCTTAAACTTATAACACTTTTGCATTTTTCACTTTCTGCTTTGTGATTGCCATATCTAAAACTTCTGACATTTCTTTGACATAATGGAAAGTCAAACCTTTGCGGTAGTCTTCCTTGATCTCTTCGATATCTTTTCGATTGTCTTCACACAAGATGATCTCCTTAATTTTTGAGCGTTTAGCCGCAAGAATTTTCTCTTTAACGCCACCCACTGGCAGTACTTTCCCTCTTAAGGTAATTTCACCAGTCATGGCTATATTTTTCTTGACTTTACGCTGGGTGAAAAGCGATACAAGTGAAGTTAACATCGTGATTCCTGCACTAGGTCCATCTTTTGGTGTTGCCCCTTCTGGCACGTGGATATGAACATTGTAATTCGAAAACACATCAGGATTAATATCAAATTCTTCTGCATGTGCTTTGATATATTCCATCGCAATTGTTGCTGATTCTTTCATCACTTTCCCTAAATTACCCGTAATGCTTAGGTTTCCTTTTCCTTTAGACAAAATAGATTCGATAAAAAGAATATCACCACCAACGCTTGTCCAAGCTAAACCTGTGACTACACCGGCAACATCATTATTTTCTGATCTACTGCGTTCTAATTTTGGTGGTCCCAGAATTTCAACAATTTTATCAGACGAAATCTTTACTTCATAGGCTTCCTCTAATGCAATAGATTTAGCGGTAAAACGAACAACTTTTGCCAATTGCTTTTCGAGACCACGCACGCCAGATTCTCTTGTATAACCCTCGATAATATTCTCGAGTTGATTTTTACCTATCTTGATATCTTTTGCGGTCAAACCGTGTTCTTTAATTTGTTTTGGCAACAAATGTCTTTTAGCGATTTCAACCTTTTCTTCAATCGTGTAGCCACTTACATTGATGATCTCCATACGGTCACGCAATGCTGGCTGAATGGTCTGCAAGCTGTTGGCCGTGGCAATAAACATCACCTTTGACAAATCATAACCCAACTCTAAAAAGTTATCGTGGAATTCGCTGTTTTGCTCGGGGTCGAGAACTTCAAGTAAAGCAGATGATGGATCTCCTTGATGGCTACTCGCCAATTTATCAATTTCATCCAATACAAAAACTGGATTTGAAGTTCCTGCTTTTTTCAAGCTTTGAATGATACGCCCTGGCATGGCACCGATATAAGTTTTTCGATGGCCACGTATTTCTGCTTCGTCGCGTAAGCCACCTAAAGAAATACGGACGTACTCGCGATCTAACGCATTTGCAACTGACTTTCCTAAAGATGTTTTACCAACACCTGGAGGACCGTAAAGACATAAAATTGGCGATTTCATGTCATTTCTCAATTTTAAAACAGCCAAGTATTCAATGATTCGTCGCTTGACATCCTCAAGACCGTAGTGATCTCTATCTAGAATTTTCTGAGCGCGTTTTAAATCAAATTTATCTTCACTAAATTTATCCCAAGGCAATTCTAAGAAAAGATCTAAGTAATTGCGCTGAATTGAAAACTCAGCCACTTGCGGATTCATGCGTTGTAATTTCGCCAACTCTTTTTTAAAATGCTTGCCAATCTCCTCTGTCCATTTTTTAGACTTGGCACGTTCGCGCATATCCTCAATCTCACTTTCATTAGAAACACCACCGAGCTCTTCCTGAATAGTCTTCATTTGTTGATTTAGGAAGTATTCGCGTTGTTGCTGGCTCATATCATTCTGAACTTTCAACTGAATATCATTTTTCAGCTCGAGTTTTTGAAACTCCAAGTTCATATATTTTAAAGTTGCCAGAGCACGATCTTTCAAGTCGCCTGTTTCCAGCAATTCCTGTTTATCCTTCACTTCTAAATTCATATTAGAAGACACAAAATTGACAAGAAAAGATGAACTTTCAATGTTCTTAATCGCAAAAGAAGCCTCTGATGGAATGGTTGGACTTTCTTTAATAATGCGCAATGAGAGGTCTTTCAACGAGTCAATAATAGCATCAAACTCTTCGTCAAGATGTGCAGGTCTTTGTTCTTCAACCTCATTAACTGTACATCTTAAATAAGGGTCTTCACTGATCAACTCGTCAACTTCAAAACGTTTTTTTCCTTGAATAATAACGGTTGTATTGCCATCAGGCATTTTAAGAACTCTTAAAATGCGGGCAACAACACCAACCTTATGAATGTCATCAATTCCTGGTTCCTCTTTTTCATCATTTTTTTGAGCGACAACGCCAATGACTTTATCTCCCTGATTAGCATCGTTAATCAACTTGATCGACTTATCGCGACCAGCTGTGATTGGAATCACAACACCTGGAAATAGAACTGTATTTTTAAGAGGTAAAATCGGTAAATCCTCTGGTAATTCTTCTTTATTAATGAGTTCTTCATCCTCCGATGTCATTAAGGGAATGAGTTCTGCGTCCTCATCAATATGTTGTGATGACAAACTGTCAATATTAAATATTCCTGATTTAGCCATAGCTGTTTTTTGGACAAAATGTCAGTTATTCCACTGTACTTTTTGTCATTGTTTACTGTTTTTGCTTGTGAAATAGGTTTTCTATTTCACACCACTAATAAGGCAATTGGTATGCCAAAAGAACGGTGTACGGATGTTGGTTTTAATTCGTGAATAATCAGATGCGTTTCTATAATGACATTGATTGAAGAATAAACCAATTTGCAAAAGTAACACAAGAATTGAGGAAACCTATCAAAAACTAAAAATGAAGAATGCCATAAGTTTTTTTAAAGTGTTGACCTCCTGACTTAGATTTAGGCAAATTTTGCTCATCGTGACTCTATTTCCATATTAGGGTTTAAGCGAAAAATCTTTTTAAATTTTTAGATAAAAAACAAAGCCTGCGATAATCTTCAATAAGATTATGTCTTTTAAATTTTATAAAAATTATCGCGAAAACGTTTTCGATAGATTAAATAATGGCTATTTTTGGCGCGAAATTGACTCTCTTTTTTATATAAAAAAATGAACACAACCAACACATTTGAAAAGGAACTTACTTTTCAAGCAAATCGCAGAAAATCTTCAGTTAAATTTATCAACATCGTCAATGACTTATTCTACGACAAATCAATCGAACTGGTCTTGTTTAGAAATTCATTGATCAACAAAAACGTCAGTGAGATCCTAAGCTTACATGAATACGCCGGCGAATTTGTTCAGAAACCTATTTCTGTTTTTGATGTTTTAGAAATTGCTGAAGCCATCCAAAGTTTGGATTTACCACCGTCAAAACTTGACATCGGCAAGCTGACTTACGAATACCATTTAGAGAAAGCAAGTAACCCAGTTAAGTTTGTTACTAAAAAATTAAGTGGCGCTAAGAAAACAAATGATCTCAAACCGAAAGATGTCGTCTTATATGGTTTTGGTCGAATTGGAAGACTTTTAGCCAGAGAACTTGCTGCCAAAACAGGCAAAGGTGACCAATTGCGTTTACGTGCGATTGTAACACGTGGCGCCATCGATCGAACTGTGCTTGAAAAAAGAGCTTCTTTACTTAAGAATGATTCTGTCCACGCTAATTTTAACGGCACTGTCAGTGTTGATCTTGAAAATCAAGCATTGATCATTAACAACACAACTGTCCATATGATTTCGGCGAATCAGCCTGAGGATATTGACTATACAGCTTATGGTATTCACGAAGCCTTGATCATTGACAATACTGGTGCGTTTAGAGATAAAGAAGCTTTAGAGAGACACCTCAAAGCAAAAGGCGCCTCAAAAGTTTTATTGACGGCTCCAGGAAAAGGTGTTCCGAATATTGTACACGGCGTTAATCAAAATGAGCATGACACAGAACAGGTTGATATTTACTCAGCAGCCTCATGTACAACCAATGCTATAACGCCTATTTTAAAAGCAATTGATGATTCTTATGGCGTCAATCATGGCCACTTAGAAACAATTCACGCCTACACGAATGACCAGAATTTAGTTGACAATATGCACAAAAAATACCGTCGTGGTCGTGCCGCTGCTCTCAATATGGTGATTACAGAAACTGGTGCAGGAAAAGCTGTTTCTAAAGCAATTCCAAAACTTGAAGGGAAGCTGACATCAAATGCAATTCGCGTTCCCGTTCCAAATGGCTCACTCGCCATTTTAAATTTGACATTAGATAAAGAAACAACAAAAGAAGACCTCAATGCAAAGATTAAAGCCTATGCCCTTGAAGGGAAACTTGTTGAACAAATCAAATACTCAATTGATAACGAATTAGTCTCAAGTGATATTGTCGGTTCATCAGCACCAGCTATTTACGATAGCCTTGCAACAATTGTTGAAGGTGAAAGCAAGAATGCAATCGTTTATATCTGGTATGATAATGAATACGGATATAGTCACCAAGTCTTAAGATTGGCAAAGTATATTGCAAATGTAAGACGCTTCACTTATTACTAGATAATTGCGTTTTCGGTGATTTCAGAACAACCCTTAGTCTTTGCTAAGGGTTTTTTATTACTTTTGAAATCCAAAAGACAATTTTATAGACTAACAAGAGTTATTACCCAAAAAAAAAGATCTGATGAAACTCAACACACCCCACATTCTAACACTTCTTACTTTATGCTTATCCTTGAGTCTCTGGTCTCAAGAAAATCAACCAAAAGACGATACAAACCAGGCGATTCAAGATTTTAAAGAACTCATCAAAAAATCAAATAACTTTAAGGAGTACAAGGTTATTGAAAAAGTAAAAATCAATGCTGTCGAGCGCAAGGTCAGTCGAGAAATAGAAAGCCTAGTTACCGATATTACCGAACTCAATGAAACGATTGAAAGCAAGGATCAACTTATTGAATCACACGAAAGTGATATTGGCAAGTTGAAGGCACAAGTTGACAAACTACAGAATCAGCAAAACGAAATTAAGCTACTCGGCTCAATGCCATTGACCAAAGCAAACTACAAGATCATTATGTGGTCTGTGATTACGGTTTTAATCCTTTTACTTTTATTTTTCATTTTCAAATTTAGAAGAGGACATTTGATCAACTCTGAAATCAAAGAAAACCTCAATAATTTAGAGCAAGAATTTGATAGTTATAAGCACAATGCTTTAGAAAAGCAACAAAGACTTGGTCGCCAACTTCAGGATGAAAAAAACAAAGTACACAAACTAAAAAACGGTAATCAGTAAATCTTAAAAAATAGATATCACCATTTATAGAAGTATGTCAAATGCTCATTGCGGCCTTGTGTCATAAATTCAGCATCAAATAATTTGCAGCATTACTTTTGCTTTGTATAAGTCTTAAACTAAAAAGAATTCATCATGAGAATTGATATTATCAGTGTTGTCCCTGATTTGATTAAAAGTCCGTTTGAAGGCTCAATAATGCAGCGTGCAATCAAAAAAGGATTTGTCGATGTCCACTTTCACAATTTACGAGAATACAGTACAAACAACTATAAAAAAGTAGATGATTATCAATACGGTGGTGGAGCCGGCATGGTCATGATGGTCGAGCCGATTGATAAATGTATCTCAAAGCTAAAATCCGAACGCGACTATGACGACATCATCTATATGTCGCCAGATGGTGAGCGTTTAGATCAACGCCAAGCCAATCATTTATCATTAAAAGGAAATTTGATGATTTTATGCGGACACTATAAAGGTGTTGATCAACGTGTGAGAGATTTGTTTATCACAAAAGAAATATCGATTGGTGATTATGTTTTATCAGGAGGCGAATTAGGCGCTGCTGTTTTATGCGATGCCATTATTAGATTAATTCCTGGTGTTTTGGGTGACGAAACTTCCGCTTTGACAGATTGTTTTCAAGACAACTTACTCTCACCTCCTATTTATACACGCCCAGCAGAGTATAAAGGACATAAAGTTCCAGATATTTTATTGAGTGGTCACAAGCAAAAAGTTGAAGAATGGCGTGATGAAAAAGCACTTGAACGGACAAAAGCGCTAAGACCTGACATTTTGGACAACTAAAGCTTTGTTTTTTAGGCAAAAAGAATTATTTTTGCAATCTGTTATTAACCTCTGGCGAAAATCGTGCATGTTGCTAGCGCATAACCATAATTAAAATAGTATGGATTTAGTTAAGTTTGTTCAAGACGAATTTGTTGAAAAGAAAGAATTCCCAGAATTTTCAGCTGGTGACACATTAACGGTTTACCACGAAATTACTGAGGGTCAAAAAACAAGAACGCAGTTTTTTAAAGGTGTTGTAGTCCAAGTCAAAGGAAGTGGATTACTAAAAACTTTTACAATCAGAAAGATGAGTGGTATTTTCGGTGTAGAGAAAATCTTCCCGATGAATATGCCAGCTCTTCAAAAAATTGAAGTGAATAAGAGAGGTAGCGTTAGACGTGCTCGTATTAATTACTTCAGAAATCTTACTGGTAAAAAAGCAAGAATTAAAGAAAAACGTTCTTAATCAAACCTATTTAAAGCTTGCATCTCGCAAGCTTTTTTTTTAGCTTATTGTCAAATCAAAATTCTATTGCTTTTAAATTCAATTTATAGCTTTATTTTTGAGTATATTTTATCAAATTAATAATTAAAAACAAGCACACATTATGAGTCAAGATTCTTCTCACATTGTTTATACGAAAACTGATGAAGCCCCTGCTTTAGCAACTTATTCATTTTTGCCAATTGTCAGAAAATTTACTGAAGCTGCAGGAATCAAAGTGACGTCAAAAGATATTTCACTTTCAGCACGAATTCTAGCAAACTTCTCTGATCTTTTGCCTTCAGATCAACAAACTGAAGATGCTTTAGCACAACTTGGTGAATTAGCAAAACAACCTGAAGCCAATATCATTAAGCTTCCAAATATCAGTGCTTCTATTCCCCAGTTAAATGCAGCGCTTAAGGAACTACAGAAAAAAGGATACGATTTACCTAATTTCCCAATGGAGCCTAAAAATGATAAAGAAAAAGAAACGCGTGCGCGCTATGCCAAAGTTTTAGGAAGTGCCGTCAACCCAGTATTGAGAGAAGGAAACTCTGACAGACGTGTGGCTCAGCCAGTTAAAGAATACGCAAAAGCACATCCACATGCCATGGGAGAATGGAGCTCAACCTCTAAAACTCACGTCTCTCATATGGAAGAAGGTGATTTTTACGGCAGTGAAAAATCAGTTGCAATGCCTACCGAAGATACCATCAGCATTGAATTAAAAACCGATCAAGAGACACAAGTTTTAAAATCAGATTTAAAACTTGAGCAAGAAGAAGTCATTGATGCTTCTGTTTTGAGCGTCAAAAGCTTGAAGGAATTTATCAGTAAAGAAATTGAAGATGCAAAAGCGAAAGGTGTACTGTTTTCTGTACATTTAAAAGCGACCATGATGAAGGTTTCTGACCCTATCATCTTTGGACATGTGGTTGAAGTTTACTTTAAAGAATTATTTGATAAATACAGTTCTGAGTTTGATCAAATCGGTGTTGATGCCACAAATGGTATTGGTGATGTTTTTGACAAAATCAATGAATTACCACAAGATAAGCAAGATGAAATCTTAGCTGACATCAATAAAACTTATGACAACCAAGCTGATTTAGCAATGGTTGACTCTGATAACGACATCACAAACCTTCACGTACCAAGTAACGTCATTATTGACGCATCAATGCCAGCAGCGATTAAAGTAGGCGGTAAAATGTGGAATAAAAATGATGAAAAGCAAGACATGAAAGCTGTTATTCCAGATAGAAGCTACGCTGGGATTTACCAACAAGTGATTGATTTCTGTAAAGAAAACGGAAATTTTGATGTCACGACAATGGGGAATGTCTCAAATGTTGGCTTGATGGCAAAAAAAGCTGAAGAATACGGCTCACATGACAAGACATTTGAAATTCCTGCAAACGGCCTTGTCGATGTCAAAAACTCGGCTGGTGATATTTTAATGTCACACAAAGTTGAAGCTGGTGACATCTGGAGAATGTGTCAGACTAAAGATTTACCGATCAAGGATTGGGTAAAGCTCGGTGTTAATCGTGCAAAAGCAACTGGCAATCCAGCTATATTCTGGTTGGATAGAAACAGAGCACACGATAGCCAATTGATCGAAAAAGTCAACTTATACCTTAAAGATCACGACTTGACTGGTTTAGAAGTCAAAGTGATGGATCCAAAGGATGCAATGCAATATACTTTAGAACGTGTCAAAGCTGGGAAAGATACAATCTCTGTTACAGGAAACGTTCTTCGTGATTATCTCACAGACCTCTTTCCTATTTTAGAATTGGGCACAAGTGCAAAAATGTTATCTATCGTTCCTTTATTAGCTGGTGGTGGTTTATTTGAAACTGGAGCTGGTGGATCGGCGCCAAAACACGTCCAGCAGTTTTTAAAAGAAGGACATTTACGTTGGGATTCTTTAGGAGAGTTTTTAGCATTGGCAGTCTCTATAGAAGACATTGCTGACAAAAACAACAACGAGAAAGCAAAAGTGATTGCTAAAGCTTTAAACGCAGCCAATAGTTCTTATTTGCAAAATGACAAGTCACCATCACGTAAAGTCAATGAAATTGATAACCGCGGTGCGCATTTCTACTTAGCAATGTATTGGGCACAAGCCTTAGCAAAGCAATCTGAAGATGCTGAACTCAAAGAAAAATTCTCAACTTTAGCAAAAGCACTTCAAGAGAATGAAACGCAGATCAACAAAGAGTTGCTCAATGCACAAGGTCAAGCTGTTGATATTGACGGATATTATTTACCAAATGAAAAACTTGTGACTCAACAAATGAGACCAAGTCAAACATTAAATGAATTAATTGACGCTTAAGCAGCGTGATTGATAGCAAAACTAAAAAGCCCCGAATTTTATCAATTCGGGGCTTTTTTTATATCCTATTTACAGATCATCATTAAACTCTAACCTGGGCAATAAGGTCTTCTTTTTATCATGGATGCCTTGCATTTTACATAAAATTTGATCCAACATTTTAACGGCTTGTTCTAAATAAGGACCTTTGTTCAACATCACACATTCCGCGCGTTGCGCCATTGCAGCATCTGTAATTTCAGCTCTTGTAGGAATACCTTTTTTAGTCAGGTTTTCCAGAACTTGCGTGGCCCAAATACCAGGAAGTTGCGCTGCGTTACAAACTTGCATTATTTCCTCTTGGATAATAGCGAAGTTTTTCCAACCCGTTTCAATGGCTAAATCACCACGGGCAATCATGACGCCAACCGGATAATTTTCCATGGCCTTCAGCAGAATACTTGGCAAATTTCTATAAGCATCCATGGTTTCTATTTTTAAAACGATACCAATATCAGCTTGCAATTTTTTCAACTCATCGAGCAAAGCCTCAACATCATGCTTATTATTAACAAAAGAGAAATTGATGATATCGGCATTCTTCACCACAAACTTGAGGTCCTTTTTATCTTTTTTAGTCAGTCCACCAAAATCAATTTTAGTAGAAGGCAAGTTGATGCCTTTATCTGCTCTGAGCTTCCCGCCTTTCTTTTTAGCTTGCGTGATCTCAATCATCAAATGTTTTGATGCTGTTTCTATGACTTCCCCTCCAATCTTGCCATCATTAAAAAATATAGGATCTCCCTCAGAAACATTGTTTAAGATCTCGGGGATTGTACAAGAAATATGAGCAACTTCAGCGACTGCACCATTTGCATGACGCTGGGTGGGCGCTCCCAAAATAGCTTCTTTATCGAGTCTGAGTAAATCACCTTTGGAGAGGAAAATAATTTCTTCTAAAGATTGTAAATCATGGATACGATGTATTTCTGATGTAGATTCTTTCTCAAAAAACACATTCAATATGGTTTCGATGGTCACAAAAGCAGACTTTTTACACACGCCCCAAATACCTTGACTTTCTTTACCATCGATATGGATTTTACGTTTTTTACCGCGTGCATCCTTAAAAACAATCTTTGCGCCTTTTTCACTTTTTCTCACCCATTCTTCATTCACTGTAATCACTGCATCGACTTGTTTTCCTTTTGGCGGCTCTATTCCTTTGGGTGCCATCCAAACTCTAGCTGGCGCAATCACTTGGCCCAACATGTCTTTCTTGGGTTTGATGTGAACGACTTTTGCGCCAGGTTGTATTTCACCAGTTCTTATTTTCAGCCCCGCCAAATCCATTGTGATTTTACAGGTTTTATCAACCTCTCTAATGTTATCTATAATCTGTTTCCAGACAATTGCATCATCGTGGGCGCAATTAACTCTAGCACAATCCATTCCCAACTTCGACAAAGATTTGACAAAACTTTTATCTGTTGCAGCCTCAGTTGGCTGGGTAATCATGATGGCCGTATTCCTTTTATTCTTAATTGTGCCAAATATCATTTTGGAATTTCGCGCTTGAATCATTTGCGCTTTCTTCTCAGTCAGATGCGTTTTTTTATCCATAATCAGTTTGTTGCCCAACAAACTATTAATAATGGACTTAAAACTGACTAGTCTTTGCAAAATGCTGGTTTTGGATTCTGGCGATACAGGCAAGCCTATTTCATCAAGTTTTTCCTGTAAATGGCTAATATCAAAAGTCCTCAGTGCTAAATAATGAATTAAATTTTCTGCACTCTGGGTATAATTAGGATGTACATTGTCTAATTGTGTTCTGTATTTTGACTCAAATTCAGAAATTTTTTCAATAACCGAATCAATAATTGTCAATATTTCTTGCAGTTGTTTCTCCTGATGATGCATATTAAAAATCTTGAATTAACTTCTTATTAAAGCATTTATAATACCGATAAAATCTTTAAAAATCACACCCTGATATAGGCTGCTGTTTTTCTCATTCGGTCTACACCAAAGTTAGCAACTTTTTTGTCTTCTGAAGTATATTTTTCTGATTGATAAGACAACCTATGATCAGTTTTTATAAAACCAACTTGCACTGGTTCATAAGTCTAATGATGACATGATGTATTGTATATCTATTTTACAGAAAACACAAAACATGCCTAATGACGGCAGAGCTTATCTTTTTCAATAGTGAGGAAATCGCAGGAAAGGATTTAGGTAGATGCTCATCCGCATAGCATCTCCTCTGGAGAATCAAAAATTCGAGAATAAGTATTTATTTCAAAGCTGATTATAGAAAAATAAACACGTGTATATGGCAACCAAAAAAACCACCTTTAAAATAAGGTGGTTAAAATATGAATTATAAGAGTAGAATTACTTCTTAAATTTTGCGTACTTGTTTTTGAACTTATCAATTCGTCCAGCAGTATCGACTAACTTCGTCTTACCTGTGTAGAATGGATGTGAAGATCTTGAAATCTCTAATTTGATCAAAGGATATTCAACACCTTCAACTTCAAGAGTTTCTTTCGTTTGAGCTGTAGATTTAGTAATGAAGACTTCTTCATTAGACATATCTTTAAATGCTACTAATCTATAATTTTCTGGATGTATACCCTTTCTCATTTTACCAACTATTTAATTCAGGCTGCAAATTTAGACAAAAACTTATATTGACCAAAGATTTATGAAAGATAAATTTTATAATTTACAAAATCACCTGAAATAAGTTGTGCCTTGCTTGATAACTTTGGCTTGTTAAGCTATATTTGTGGTCTTTTTAGAAACACTATGGAACATCAAGATATCGCCCTGAAAGACTATGCCAAAAACTATGGTTTTATATATGGTGGCTATTCAATTTTAGTCTTACTACTTCTGTATCTTTTCAACTACGAACAGAATACGGGTATTGCCTTACTTAACTTTATCATCAACACGGCGATTGTTTTCCTGGCCATCAATCGCTACAAAAGCGATAATGAGGGTCATCTAGGTTTGACACAAGCCATCAAACTCGGTTTAGCCATCGGTGCCATTGGCGGTTTGATTTATGCCATCTACATGTATGTTCATTACACTTATCTGCAACCTGACTTCATTGTCACCTTAAAGGAAGGTCTTAAAACTTCGGTTGAAGCCGAAATCGAACGTCAAAATCTGACTGGAGAAGAAGCGGAGACAACACGTGAAATTTCAACAGTATTCGCCACGCCTTTTTTTATGGCAACTTCTGCCCTCATTTCTATACTTTTAAAGACACTTTTTGTTAGCTTAGTCGTCGGTTTGATTAAAAAAAATTAAATCAGCATGCAAATTTCTATTGTCATCCCTTTACTTAATGAAGATGAATCTATCAAAGCACTTTTTCGATGGATTGATCAAGTAATGTGTGACAATAAGTTTAGCTATGAACTGATTTTTGTCGATGATGGTAGCACGGATAATTCATGGCAAATTATTCAAGAATTAGGACAAGAACACGCGTGCATCAAAGCCATTCGGTTTATCAGAAATTACGGAAAATCTCAGGCTTTACACGCTGGTTTTAAGACAGCAAAAGGAGAAGTAGTCATCACCATGGATGCTGATTTACAAGACAATCCTGAAGAAATTCCAGCAATGTATAAGACCATTGTAAAAGATGATTACGATTTAATTTCTGGTTGGAAAAAGAAAAGATACGATTCCATTCTCTTAAAAAATATACCCTCAAAACTTTTTAATGCTGCGGCACGAAAAACATCAGGTTTAAAACTACACGATTTTAATTGTGGCTTGAAAGCTTATAAAAACGAAGTCATCAAAACCATTGAAGTCAAAGGTGAGATGCACCGCTACATCCCTGTTTTGGCCAAAAATGCAGGTTTCACTAAAATTGGAGAGCAAGTTGTACAACATCAGGCACGCCAACACGGGAAAACCAAATTTGGACCTGAGCGTTTTATTCATGGATTTTTAGACCTGATCACCATTTCATTTTTTTCTAGATTTGGCAAAAGACCTATGCATTTGTTTGGCTCCTTTGGTGTGTTAATGTTTTGTATTGGGTTTTTATCAGCCTTTTGGATTGGCGCATCAAAGCTCTACAAGTTATGGCTAGATAAACCTAGTATTTTGGTAGTTGACAATCCGTGGTTTTATATTGCCTTGACAGCCATGCTGATTGGTGTTCAGTTTTTTATTGCTGGCTTTATAGGGGAATTAGTTTTGAGGAATAACAAAACCGACCAATTATACATTATAAAACAAAAAATTTGATATGAAATCAACGATAGATAAAGCAAAGAACTGGTTAGATTCAGCTGTTTTTGATCAACATACGATAGATGAAGTACAAAACTTAATCAATGACAATTCTGCACAATTAGAAGAAGCATTTTATAAAAATTTAGAATTTGGAACAGGTGGAATGCGAGGCATTATGGGTGCTGGCACAAACCGAATCAACAAATATACTTTAGGGAAAAACTCACAAGGCATAGCGAATTACCTCAAGAAAGTTTATCCAAACGAAACACATAAAGTGGCCATCGCTTATGATTGCCGCCACAACTCACAAGAGTTTGCCTATGCAGTTGCACAAGTTTTTAGCGCCAATGGAGTTCAAGTTTATATTTTTCCTGAGCTGAGACCGACACCACTCTTATCATACGCAGTAAAACATTTAGGCTGTCATTGCGGAATTGTTTTGACAGCAAGCCACAATCCACCTGAGTACAACGGCTACAAAGTGTATTGGACAGACGGCGGACAACTTGTACCACCACAAGATAAAGAAGTCATTAACGAAATTGATCATCTGCAGTTTAAGGATGTTGATTTTAAAGGCAATAAAGAACGCATTACTGAACTAGGGCCAGATGTTGACCAAGCATTTATTGACGATTCAATTAAAAATGGAGGTTTTAACACAACAGAAGAATCTCGTAAAAACCTCAATATCAGCTTCACATCACTTCACGGCACATCAGTGACTTTAGTGCCAAAAGTTTTAGAAAAAAGAGGCTACAAACAAGTGCATATTGTCAAAGAACAAGCAGAGCCAAATGGCGACTTTCCAACTGTCGACTCACCCAATCCTGAAGAACCTGCTGCTTTAAAAATGGCTTTAGAACTCGGAGAAAAAAAAGGAAGCGACCTTGTTGCCGGTACAGATCCTGATGGTGATAGACTTGGCATTGCTGTTCGAAACCTAGAAGGTCAACTTCAAGTGCTCAACGGCAACCAAACGATGGTCATGATGACTTGGTTCCTCCTTGAGGAATGGAAAAAAGAAAACCGCATTCAAGGCAAAGAGTTTGTTGCTTCAACAATTGTATCAACGCCCTTGATGCGCGTTCTTACAGAAAGCTACCTTGTAGATTATAAAGAAAGCTTGACTGGTTTCAAATGGATTGCTAAACTTATCAAAGACAATCCTGAACTTGATTTTATCGGCGGTGGCGAAGAGAGTTTTGGTTTTATGGTTGGCGATTTTGTGAGAGATAAAGATGCCGTTACTGCAATTCTATTAGTTTGCGAAATGGCAGCTCAACTGAAGGCCGAAGGTTCTTCTATTTATGAGAAAATGGTGGAGCTTTACACAACGCATGGTTACTTTAAAGAACATTTAGTTTCTCTTGTCAAAAAAGGAATTGAAGGAGCTGAAGAGATCAAACAAAAAATGATTGCTCTACGCGAAAATCCACTTAAAGAAATCGTTGGCGAAAAAGTGGTTTTAATTGAAGATTACTCGAGCCAAAAAGCAAAAAATACGCATACCAAAGAAACTTATGACATTGCCATTCCGCAATCAAATGTCTTAATTTATTACACTGAAAACGGCACAAAAATAGCTGCCAGACCAAGTGGAACTGAGCCGAAAATTAAGTTTTACATCAGTGTCAACACAGAATTAGAATCACATAAGCAGTATCATCAAGCGACAGAAATATTGGATGAAAAAATCCAACGTATTGTCAAAGAACTCGGCATCGCTTAACAGAAACAAACGCAATGAATTACTTTAGAAAAATACTTCGCTTTGCGAAACCTTATAAGAAATATGCAGTTTTAAATATCATTGCCAATGTTTTTTATGCCTTATTTAGTGCCCTCTCATTTGTTGCACTTATTCCAATGCTCGACGTTCTCTTTGGCGATAAAGATGCCAAGAAAATCGAAGTGGAACCTGTTTATCAAGGTTTAGGAAGTGCTAAAGATTTTTTTAAAGACTATCTATCTTTTCACGTTCAACAAATCTCACAAGATGATGCTTCCATAGCTTTAATGCTTGTGATTGGACTCGTGATTACACTTTTTTTTCTGAAAAATATATCAAATTATCTTGCGATGTTTTTCATCACTTTCTTACGAAATGGT
Organism: Psychroflexus sp.; assembly: GCA_030457805.1. GTDB lineage: Bacteria > Bacteroidota > Bacteroidia > Flavobacteriales > Flavobacteriaceae > Psychroflexus. Next base: position 2,482 of record JAKDUG010000021.1, on the reverse strand, counting down.
GTTTTAAAAGACTTGCGGAATGCGATGTATAAAAAAACAGTAGAGCTTCCTCTCTCCTACTATTCTGAAAAAAGAAAAGGGGATACAATTGCAAGAATCACAAGTGATGTCCTTGAAATTCAGCATTCATTTTTATCAATACTTGAACTGATCGTTCGTGAGCCATTGACGATAATATTTACGATTGCTACGATGTTATTGATTAGTGTGAATCTGACAGTTTTTGTCTTTATTTTCATTCCTGTCTCTGGCTTTATTATTTCTTTAATTGGGAAATCACTCAAAAAGAAATCTGATTTAGTTCAAAAAGAACAAGGTCTATTTTTATCAATTTTAGAAGAAACTTTAGGCGGATTAAAAATCATTAAAGGCTTTAATGCCGAAGCTATTTTTAATGGAAAATTTCAACAGTCGACAGATAAATTCTACAACTATTCTAACAAACTTCTCAATCGTCAGAATCTCGCATCCCCAGCAAGTGAATTTCTCGGGATTAGTGTCATTGCCGTTTTATTGTGGTACGGTGGAAATATGGTTTTAGAAGAAGGCACACTTGACGGCAGTAGTTTTATCGCTTACATGGGGCTAGCTTACAACATTCTAACGCCAGCCAAAGGGATTTCAAAAGCATCCTATAATGTCAAGAAAGGTAATGCTGCGGCTGAGCGTGTCCTGGAGATTTTAGAAACAGATAATAAGATTAAAGATCCTATCAATCCAGTTGACAAAAAAGAATTCACGTCAGCCTTACACATCAATAATGTCTCTTTCGCTTATGAAGATGACAATGTTTTGAAAAACTTTTCTGCACAAGTCAACAAAGGAGAAACCCTGGCCCTGGTAGGACAATCAGGAAGTGGTAAATCGACAATTGCCAATTTGATCACGCGTTTTTATGACATTGAAGAAGGTGAAATAAAAATTGATGACACCAATATTAAAGACATGACACAACACAGTTTGAGAGATTTAATGGGGCTTGTAACGCAAGATTCAATTTTATTTAACGACAGTATTGAGGCCAATTTAAAAATCGGTAAACCCGAAGCGACAACTGATGAACTCATCGAAGCTTTGAAAGTGGCAAACGCATATGAGTTTGTGATGGAGCTTCCCAAAAAACTTCAAACCAATATTGGCGACAGCGGGAACAAGCTCAGCGGTGGCCAAAAACAACGTTTATCAATTGCCCGAGCTGTCCTTAAGAATCCACCTATCATGATTTTAGATGAAGCGACATCAGCATTGGATACTGAAAGTGAAAAATTGGTGCAAAAAGCACTTGAGAATATGACCAAAAATCGAACGTCAGTTGTTATAGCTCACCGGTTATCAACGATACAGAATGCAGACAAAATCATTGTGATGCAAAAAGGTGAAATCGTAGAACAGGGGAAACACAACGAACTGATTGCTAAAAAAGGGACTTATAAAAAACTTGTCGATATGCAATCTTTTGACTCATAAAACAAAACGTTGACAGAAAAAGAGATCATAACAAATCTTAAAAACGAAACTTTCAAAGAGGAAGCCTTTGCAGCGCTAGTTGAGCAACATAAAGTTCGTCTATATTGGCATATCAGAAATTTTGTTAAGATACATGAAGACACCGATGATGTCCTTCAAAATACATTTATCAAAGTTTTTAAAAACATCAAAAAATTCAAAGGTGACAGCCAGCTGTACAGTTGGATGTATCGCATTGCCACAAACGAATCCATTACTTTTTTAAACAAACAAGCGAAGAAAGGAAATATCAGTAATGAGGAACTCAAAGATCATTTAATTAACTCATTGGAGAGTGATGTTTATTTTGAAGGAGATGAAATTCAGCTGCAATTACATCGTGCAATCGAAACCTTACCCAGTAAGCAAAAAGAAGTATTTATCATGCGGTATTTTGAAGAGATGCCCTATAAAGAAATGTCTGAAATTTTAGAGACAAGTGAAGGTGCTTTAAAATCAAGCTACCACCACGCCTCAAAAAAAGTAGAACTATTTTTAAAAGGAAATTAAACTTTTCAGAACTTTTATAGTCTTAGAATCAAATGAGTAAAGAAAATACATATCGAAATCAAACGGGGTTTAATCTGCCAGAAACTTATCTAGATAACTTTAAAGTGGACCCTTTGAAGCTTGTCAAGGATGAAAGCAGTTTTAAAACGCCGGATGGTTATTTTGAAAATTTCAAAGTTGATCTGCCACGAAAAAAATCAAAAGTCAGACAGCTAAAGTCATCCTATTCTGCAGCATCAGCGATTGCTGCTCTATTAGTAGTAGCATTCATGATCAGCCATTTCGTTCAAAATAAGATGGAAAAAGAAGATGTCAAATTTTCATCCATTGAACAACAAGAACTAGAGGAATACATTGAAAATGAAATAGAAAACCCTTTAGACTATATCGATCAGAATCTTGAATTTGACTTTAAATCAGATTTTGAAAATTCACAAATAGGTTCAGAAAAAATTATATATTATCT
>JAKDUG010000169.1 GCA_030457805.1 Psychroflexus sp. | reverse complement strand
CGATAAAGTAACCTATCATTTGTTCTTTCTTCAGCACCAGCTTTTCCAGACCCATGCTTGCGGCAATCCATTTCAGGCGAACCGAATCAAGCAAATCCTGCGTCTGCACAGGCAGATCTCCAAAACGGTCGATGAGTTCATCTTCAAAGGATGCTAGGTCCTCTTCACTTGTCAATTCATTCAGCTTTGTATAAAGACTTAAACGCTCCTTCACAGAGTTGATATAATCATCAGGAAAAAGAATTTCAAAATCAGTATCAATCTGTGCATCCTTAACGAACACGCGATTTTCATCATTCTTCTCGTCTTTATAAACTTCTTTAAACTCATTATCTTTAAGTTCCTCGATGGCTTCATTCAAGATTTTTTGATACGTATCAAATCCAATATCTGATATAAAACCACTCTGCTCCCCACCGAGTATATCTCCAGCACCACGAATTTCGAGATCTTTCATGGCAATGTTAAATCCACTTCCTAATTCAGAAAACTGCTCTAAAGCTGTGATTCTTTTTCTAGCATCTGGCGTCATCACAGAAGTGGGTGGTGTAATCAAATAACAAAATGCCTTTTTATTACTTCGGCCAACACGCCCACGCATTTGGTGTAAGTCTGACAGTCCAAAGTTGTTGGCATCATTAATGAAAATTGTATTTGCATTTGTCACATCAAGTCCACTTTCAATAATTGTGGTAGCCACCAAGACATCAAATTCATTATTCATAAAAGACAACATGAGCTTTTCTAATTTCTTCCCATCCAGCTGCCCATGGCCAATACCAATCTTGGCATCTGGTACCAGTCTCTGAATCAAGCCAGCCACTTCCTTGATATTCTCAATGCGGTTATTGATAAAGAAAACTTGTCCACCACGTTGTATTTCATAAGCAACCGCATCACGAATGGTTTCTTCAGTAAAGCGCACCACTTGTGTTTCAATTGGGTAACGGTTAGGTGGCGGTGTTTTAATGGTTGACAAATCACGAGCAGCCATTAAACTAAATTGTAAAGTTCTCGGAATTGGCGTCGCGGTTAAGGTTAATGTATCAACATTTTCCTTAATGGTTTTCAGTTTATCTTTGACAGAAACACCAAATTTCTGTTCTTCATCAATGATTAATAAACCAAGATCTTTAAACTGAACCGATTTATTCACCAATTGATGTGTCCCAATAATAATATCGATTTGCCCATTGGCGAGTTCTTCTAAAACCCGAGTTCTTTCCTTGGCAGTTCTGAAACGGTTGAGATAATCTACAGTAACAGGTAAATCTTGTAAACGCTCAGCAAATGTTTTATGGTGCTGAAAAGCCAAAATAGTTGTTGGAACTAAAATAGCCACTTGTTTTCCGTTATCAACAGCCTTAAACGCAGCACGGATAGCAACTTCTGTTTTTCCAAAACCAACATCACCACAAACCAATCTGTCCATCGGCTGTAGACTTTCCATGTCTTTTTTAACATCCAGCGTTGCCGTTTCTTGATCTGGCGTATCTTCATAAATAAAAGAAGCTTCTAGCTCATGCTGCAAATACGAGTCTGGTCCGTACTGAAAACCTTCTTGAACTCTACGTTTCGCATAAAGCTGAATCAAATCGAAAGCAATTTTCTTGACTTTCGTTTTAGTTTTCTTCTTCAGGTTTTTCCAAGCTTTACTTCCGAGCTTATAGATTTTAGGCATTTTGCCATCCTTGCCATTGTATTTTGAAATTTTATGAAGCGAATGAATGCTTAAATATAAAATATCTCTATCGCCGTAAACCAGCTTGATCGCTTCTTGCTGTTTCCCTTCAACATCAATTTTTTGCAAACCACCAAACTGACCAATTCCGTGATCAATATGTGTGACATAATCGCCAACTTCAAGGCTGGTGAGTTCTTTTATTGTCAAGGCCTGTTTTTTGGCATAGCCATTTTTAAGATGGAATTTATGATAGCGATCAAAAACCTGATGATCAGTATAACATAAAATTTTGCTTGTTTCATCAATAAAACCATCATGTAGAGGAATCACTTTGGTTTGATACTTTAAGTCAGCATCAATTTCTGATAAAATATCTTTAAACCTTTTGCTTTGCTGCTGTGTTGAGCAACAGATATAATTGGTAAAACCAGCTTTAGCATGCGCTTTTAAATCTTCAACTAATAAATCAAATTTTTTATTAAATGAAGGCTGTGGTTTTGTATTAAAATGAAAGATTTCAGAGTTTTTAAAACTCGCTTGTCCTGCTAATTCAACAACAGCATAATCTAATAATTGCTCTTGAAAAACTGAAGCATTACAAAATAATTCAGCTGGTTCAGCATGTTTAACTTCAGAAGTTAAAGCCGAAAAAGCAGTCTCTGACTTTTTAAAAAGATCATCGAGTTTTGCGTAAAGCAAGTCTGTATTTTTGATGAAAACTTTAGAATGCTTCGAAATATAATCAAGAAAACTCTGTCTTTTTTCATCCAAACCTTTAATCTCAACATTTGGCATGATGGAGATCTTCTTATGCTGAGCTGTTGACAACTGTGTTTCAACATCGAAACTACGAATACTCTCAACGTCGTCACCAAAAAACTCAATCCGATAAGGTTCATCGTGACTGAAGGAAAAGACATCAATAATACCACCTCTCACAGAAAATTCGCCGGGTTCAGTGACAAAGTCAACACGTTTAAATTTATATTCAAACAAAACTTCATTCACAAAATCAATCGAAAGTTCATCATCAATTTTAATTTTTAAAATGCTTTTATTGAGTTCAGACTTTGTGACCACTTTTTCAAAAAGCGCTTCAGGATAAGTCACAATGATCGATGGTTTCTGGCGTGAGTTAATACGATTTAACACCTCAGCTCTGAGTAAAACATTTGCATTATCTGTCTCTTCAATCTGGTAAGGTCGTCGATAACTGCTTGGGTAAAACAAAACATCTTTTCCACCCAAAAGCGCTTCTAGATCGTTAAGGTGATAAGCTGCTTCCTCTTTATCATTAAAAATCAATAAAAAAGGCGCATCGCTCTCTTGAAAAACTGAAGCAATAAAAAGAGAAACCGCTGAGCCAACAAGCGACTCTACTGTAAATTTTGAATTTTGAGATGTCTCTTTTTGAAAAACATTTAGAAACTCAGTAACATCGGCAGACTTAGAAAAACTTGAAAAAATAGCATTTTGACTCATGCGCGCAAAGATAATGGAAATATCAATTTCGTTAAAGTTGAAAAAGCGATAAAAATAATCTAAAGTTCTAAGTAAAAAGGTAAATTACTTTTAAAAAGGCAATTTTAATTGCGTTGATGTTACTTTTTTCTGAGAGGAATTGACATTAAAATTTGTGAGACTGATGCCTAATAAACGAACGGAATCTTTCATGCGTTCTTGATAAAGCAACTTTCTGGCTTCCTCTAAAATTAAGTCTTTTGATGAAATAAAATAGTTGAGGGTTTTGCTTCTGGTTTGAACTGTAAAATCGCTGTACTTAATTTTTAAAGTAAGTGTTTTTCCTGCTAAACCGTTGCGTTGAAGTCTTTTTTGTATTTCTTCAGCAATCTGTTCAAGTCTTTCAATCATGTAAATTTCTGAGGAGATATTCTCATTAAAAGTACGCTCGGCACCTAAAGATTTTCGCATACGTTCAGTCGTGATAGCGCTTAGATGTATCCCTCTCACAACACGATAATAATGCAAACCAGATTTTCCAAAAAGAGAGGTCAATTCTTCTAAACTTCTTTGGCGCAAATCTTCACCAGTAAAGATGCCAACTTGATACATTTTCTCTTGTGTGACTTTACCAACGCCATGAAATTTTTTGACGTCGAGTTCCTTTATAAAATCTAAAACCTCATCAGGCGGAATTGTTTTTTGACCGTTAGGTTTATTGATATCACTGGCTATTTTAGCTAGAAATTTATTGATGGAAATTCCTGCAGAAGCATTTAAACCCGTTTGACTTTTAATTTTCGCTCTGATTCCTTTAGCTAAGATAGTTCCGCTATCCAATTCCTTTTTATTGGAAGTTACATCAAGGTATGCCTCATCAAGTGAAAGTGGCTCAACCAAATCGGTATATTCAAAGAAAATCTGACGTATTTGCTGAGATATTTCTCTATAGCGTTCAAATCGCGGTTTAACAAAAATAAGATCAGGACAGAGCCTTGCAGCTAAGCGACCGCTCATGGCACTGCGCACGCCAAATTTTCTTGCCTCATAACTTGCGGCAGCCACAACACCTCGCTTTGAGCTTCCACCAACGGCAATCGGCAAATAACGCAATTCAGGATGATCTAAAGCTTCAACTGAAGCATAAAATGCATCCATATCCACATGAATAATTCTGCGAATAAAAGAACGAAAATCAAGATCTTCAGCTGAAGGGTGTTTATCCATACTGCAAAGATATCGAGTTTTTAAGAAAGAA
>JAKDUG010000168.1 GCA_030457805.1 Psychroflexus sp. | reverse complement strand
TATTTATTGTCATTGTTGATTTTATTTAATCGATCTAATGGACTTTGTATTTTGGAATGACTCCCTTTGCTCACATGTGTATAAATCGTTGTGGTTTTGATACTGTTGTGGCCTAAGAATTTCTGTATAAATCGTATGTCCGTGCCACTTTCTAATAAATGTGTAGCAAAACTATGTCGCAAAGTATGTATACTGACTTTCTTGCCAATATTCGATTTTTTAACTGCTTTACGCATCACCGCTCCAGCACTTGCTGTTGAATAAGGCTCGCCTTTAATACGGCCTTCAAAAACATACTTTTTACTATCGTATAGCGAACGGTATATCTTGATGTAGGCCACAATAGAATAGGGGAGCATCACAATACGGTCCTTTTTTCCTTTCCCAGATTTAACTAGAATCTGATGTTTTTCTTCATTAATATGACTCCACTGCAATTCACAAACTTCGCTGACACGCAAACCTGCGCCATAGGACATTAACAACAATAATTTATGCTTTGGCTGATTGACGGCTTCAAAAATACGTTGACATTCATTTTCGGTAAGAACTGTCGGGAGCCTTTTTTCCTTTTTTGGGCGTGGTAGTTTCATAAATGACAAATCTTCATCCCACTCTTTAACGTTCTTATAATAAAACTTCAATGCATTCACTAGCATGTGTCCGCTTGATGATGAAAACCCCTTTTTGGTATAATAAGCTAAGTATTTGACAACATCCTTCTTAGTGATCTCATCTGGATCCTTATAATTGTAATACTTCAGAAAATTAATAAATGAATTTGAATATGATTTTAAAGTTGAACTGCTATAATTCATCGCCATCAACATATCAACCATATCCTCAACATGGGGTTTGATATATGCCGGAGCCGTGTCTAAAATAGAGTTCTGAATACGGCTTATCTTTTTAGATTTCGTATTGATAAAGTTTGATTTCTTGACATAAGTTTTAGGTAAATGCGAATAAATCTCAACTCCTAAAGCCTCAGTGTGCAATTCTAATGCTGCATACATTTCTGGCGTTGCTGGCAGGAGGTAGGCATTCTTTGATTTGCTAAAAACACTATATGATAAACGCTTTAAGCAATCAATAAGCTGATAATTGTTTGTAAACCTGACAAGCATATAGCGGGTGTCATCCGCATAAGTGAAAACCTCAATCTTTAAGTTTTCATCTTGGCTTTTTTTTGTGAAAAAGTGATGATCAAATAAAGACACGCCGAAAATTTGCTCTACATTTTTCTTCACTTGTGGATGCCGATAAACCATATATACTTTATGCTGCATATTCCAATACACACCTTTGACTTTTTTGAGTTGTTTGACGTATTTTTCAACATATCGGCATTGTAAAACCCAATACTTCCCAACAGAATCCAGAACTTTTAACTTCAAACGTTTGTCAACCTGATTGTCTGGTTTATGTGCAGAATCTGAAGAATTTGATTTTTCAGACTGCCGTGCAGCTCGTGAGCTTATGGGCAAAATGTGTCGCTTTTCAGCGCTTGCCGCGTTTGAGTTATATTCTTTATCTATCTGTATTTTGTATGATTCAAAATCAGATCTAAATTGTCGATAGGCCTGTTTTGAATATGAAATATACCAGCAATTTTTGGTTTGACTATAGCGGGCATCTAACTTTTTGAACTTCTTTTTCATTGTGGCATTATAATCTGCATACGGAAAATAAATTCCGATATGATAATTACCGTGATGCCATATTTTTCTCAATGAAATCAAAATCTTAATTTAAAGAACGACTTCGTCATCCTAAGTCCCATTTTAACAATATAGACAGAGGAAGATCCTATTTATTGACGAATATAATAAAAATAAGATCAATTATTAAGGATTTCTCGAAAGAGTAAGTTGTCAAAAGAGAGACAAGTCTGCTATATAAGTACAAAAAAATCAGCTTGTAAGTGAGCTATTTAGCCATATCAAACCTCAATTTCATTCCTTAATTTTGAGAATTTTAAGGCGCTTCATAGCGTCTTATTCTTCTATGAACTTCTGATAATGTGCATAGCGTTCAAATATTTCATTGACGTAATTATAAGGCTCCAATCCACGCAAATAGCCATACTTAACAACTTTGTTGGTGTAAAATTTTGGGCTGCTAAGTTTAAGGACACTTTCCTCAACATTATCATCCCAAATCAGTGGATCATCACCTAATGATTTAGCCAAGCGTTGCGCGTCCTTAATGTGGTAAAGTCCAGCATTATATGAAGCTACAGCCAGCTTGATGCGTTGTACAGAATCTTTAACATCCTTATGTGCCGCCATCATTGTGGCCAAATAAGCAGCGCCACCTCTGATGCTTTGTTCAGGATCATGCGGATTTGTAATATTGAGCTCTCCGGCAGTTTTAGGCATAATCTGCATCAGACCTTCTGCGCCCACCCAAGATTTTTCATCTGGATTAAAGCGTGATTCTTGATAGACAACAGAAGCCAGAAGCCGCCAATCCCAATGTAAAGTATCGTCTGCATATTTTTTAATAAGCGGATCGTATTGACTGATTTTCCCCTCATTTATGCTGTAGAAATCACTTTTAACACGGCGATTATACAAGCGTTTATTCTTAAAATATTTATTGTAAATCACATAATAATCTGTTGTTTTCTTGACATCAGTGATCCATTTATTCACAGCCTCGCGTAGATATGGATTATTTTTTCGAGTTGCCCATGCAATGCGTTGTGAAAAACTAACCTTGGTACTGATATCTAAAATAGGGTAATAGGAAGCATTGATAAATGCAATGTTTTGATCGGCAACAGTATAATCAATTTCATCATCAGCAATTTTTTTGATGATTTTGTCGGCAGACCAATCTCCAGGGATCGGATTTATATAAATATCTCCCCCAAGTTCACTTGATAAATTTTTGATACGCTTGGCATAAGAGGATTCTTTCTTAACTTAAATTGTATCGCCGATCAGTTCTATTGGATCTGTAATCAATTCTTTATTGATCTCATGGAGTTTCATTCGTCGCCAATATTTTGGCTTACGCTGAATCAAAACTTGATGTGAATTGTAAAGTGCATCTGTGAAGGCAATCTTTTCTTTTCTATCCTCAGTGATTGTAAAACCATAAGCTAGCAAATCGCCCTCACCTTGATTGATCATCTCAATAAGATTGTCCTCATCTTCAGCGATAATAATTTCAAGTTCTAAATCTAAACTTTCGGCCAAACGCTCAAGGAGTTCATATTCAAAACCCATTGGGCGTCCTTTATATAAAAAGTAAGTGGTGCTACTATAGGTTGTAATGGCGCGTAGCGTTCCATCTTCTTTGATTTCCTCTAAACTTCTTTGAAAAACAGGTTGATCTGAAGCTGTTTCCTCTGAAGTATTTTGCTGTTTATTCTGACATGAACTTATGGAAATGATCAGAAAAGCAAAAAATCAAATCCGCATGCGCTATTTTTTTTTGACAATATACTAAAAATAATACATCTTGATTTTCATGTCGATTAGCACTTCAAACGACCAGCCAAAACAAACTGATACCTGAATGTAATATAACCTGCAATCAGAAAGGCAATGCCTATCGTCAATAGTGTTATTTGCTCGCCCATTCAGTTGAAAATTTTGAATTCACAATTAAAGTTTTCAACTCCCAAACGCATCGATTCTATAGCTTGACATTTTATACTACATTTGAAACTAGAAACATTTTTTTATAGACCAAATAATAGTGATGAAAGTAAAAGAGAAGGTTAAAAAACCTTGGCCAACTAAAAAGGCGATGATCCAGATTTATGAAAAAAACTTGTGGGGCGGGAGTGAAGGTGAGTTTTATTCTGGAGAAGGCTCACATGCTTCTGAATTATTAGATCCATATTTAAAATCTGTTTCCGCTTTTTTAAAATCATTTCAAATCCCTCTCAGCGTTTGTGACTTAGGCTGTGGTGATTTTAATGTGGGTCAGCAACTTATTAAATATACAAAAGCTTATACAGCCATTGATATTGTGCCCGATTTAATTGAGTTTAACCAGCATCGGTTTAAAAACCTGAATGTGAAATTTGAATGTTTAAATATTACTGAAGCTCAATTACCTAAAGCAGATTGTGTCATCATCAGGCAAGTTTTACAACACCTGTCCAATAAAGAAATAAAGGCCATTGTTAATAGACTCTATGCTTATAAATATGTTATATTAACTGAACATCTTCCAAATGAAAGTTTTGTGCCTAACAAAGATATTATTTCTGGACAAGGTATTCGATTTAAAAAAAACAGTGCCGTTGATCTGCTAGCTGAACCTTTTCATTTAAAAATGAAGTCAAAACAAATTTTAACTAAAACGCTTTTAAACGGAAATAAGGCGTGTTTAGTCACAACACTTTATCAGATTTTTTAACGCAGGTTTGGTTATCATAAAATACAATT
>JAKDUG010000167.1 GCA_030457805.1 Psychroflexus sp. | reverse complement strand
AAAAAAATTGCTGATTTTGCTGAGCGCTCAGCAATTTATGAATTCAATACCGTTTTACACAGATCGCTTTTTCTGAAATCTACAGGTCGCTTCATCATTGGTTTAGCAGCGATTTTTCTTATTTTGATTGTTATTTCAGGTTTTGCGCTTCTTTTGAAAAGATATGGCAGTTTTAGAAAGATTTTCAGCAAAGAAAAGTATGACGGAACTGCAGCTTATTGGCATAGTTTGGCAAGTAAGTATTTTTTAATTCCTTTGTTTATTATAGCGATTAGTGGTGCTTATCTCAGTGCAGATCGGTTTATCATTGAAAGCCAGCCACAAGATATTTGGGATTTTGAAGAAAATGAAATAGCAGCCGATGCTGGAATTTTAAAGCTAGAAGATATCACAGCTTTTGATGACATCCAAGTTTCTGAAATTCTACAAATCGACTTTCCTTTTGCTGCCTCATCCGACGAGTATTTTTATGTCAAGCTTGTCGATGCTGAACTTTTAGTGAGTCAAGTCACTGGAGAAACCATCAATCGCGTTTCTGAAACACCTGCTTTAAAAACTAAAAGATGGAGTTTTCATCTGCACACCGGCGATTTTAGTTGGTTATGGTCAATTATTTTAGGCTTGAGCAGTTTGGTACTTATTGGTTTATTTGTCAGCGGAATTTTAATTTGGTTAAAAAGAAAATATCAATCAAAAGCTAAAAATAAATGTGCAAAAGATGAAGCTGAAATCGTGATTCTGGTGGGTTCCGAAACTGGATCGACATTTGGATATGCCAGCCGATTAGCTGAAGCATTTATCAAAGCCAAAAAGAAAGTTTATGTCGCGAGTTTAAATCAGTATTCAAAATTTGAATCAGCTCAGCATCTTTTAATCTTAAGCTCAACTTATGGTGATGGTGAAGCACCTTATAATGCTTCTCAATTTCTACAAAAACTGAAAAACATCAATCAAAAAGCGCATTATTCTGTTTTAGGTTTCGGCTCAACAGATTATCCAAAATTTTGTGCTTTTGCTGAAAAAGTCAATCAAGAATTACACAAAAAAGAAAGTTTAAATTCTTTATTGGCTTACGCGACCGTTAATAAAAATAACGAAACAGAATTTATTAATTGGACGTCAGAATTAAGCCAGGTGTTGAATTTAGATTTGGAAATACAAGCTCCTAAAGAAGCACAAACCACTTTGAAAATTCAAGATATTTCTTGCTTAGATTGTGATCAGAATTTTACACTTTGTTTGAAAACAAAAAAAATAAATGACATTCAATCTGGAGATTTATTGGCCATCACGCCGAAAGCTGATGGTCGAGAACGCCTCTACTCAATTGCTAAATTTGATAATAAAGTCTTGCTCAGTGTCAAAAAACACGACATGGGTATTTGTTCAACTTATCTTTCACAATTAGGTAAAAACAAAAAGTTTAAAGCGAAAATCAGAAAGCATCCTTCATTTCATTTAGGTGATAAAAAGAACGTCATTTTCATCGCTAACGGAACTGGCATTGCTCCTTTTCTCGGAATGATAGATGAAGCGGAAACAGAAAAAGAAATGCATGTTTTCTTTGGGCTAAGAAAACCAGAATCTTTTGAATTATATAAAAGCTATTTTAATAGAAATCAATCAAAAATCAACAGTTTAAACCTGGCTTATTCTCGTCAAGAACAAAACTCACAGTACGTGCAACACCTTATTGCTCGACATCCTGAAACAATTATCAAATGTCTTCAGAACGGTGGTTGCATAATGGTCTGTGGCTCTTTAGCAATGGAAAAAGAAGTCAAAAACGAGATAGACAAAATACTTAAAAACAAACTCTTAACAAACATTAACAGCTTCTCTTCACAGATTCTTTGTGATTGTTACTGATATTTATATAATTTCGCAGCATGAAAAGGAAAAAGGCAAAATTATTTTCTAGCTTTCTAGCAAGTCTCTTGCTGGCAGTCATTTTGTTGCCTTCTGTTCATAGTTTTCATCATGAAGATGCTTTTAAACCTGTGCATTGTGACTACGAACACACACATGTAAGCCAGCAGGATTCACATTGTGGAATTTGTGATTTACAACTTCAGCCTATTGCACCGGTTCATTTATTCTCTTTTGAGCTGATCACACCTCAGTTTATCAAAAGTAATGTCTTCTCTGCAAAGACTGTTTCCCTTTCAAGTACTACATCTTTTTTCCGTTTACGTGCACCGCCAATCGTTTGATCTTTAAAGATTTCTAAAAAACGATTATTTAATTTACAGGTTCACCAATAATGAAACACAAGCTTTATTTGCTTGCGACCTTGCTTTTATCAAGCTTAGTCAGCCAAGCACAAGAACTCCAACTAAAGGGTCAAGTTCTCAACGCCAAAAATCAACCTCTAGAAGGCGCGTATGTCTATTTAGAAGACAATACCAAAACAACAAGCGCAGAAGGTGCTTTTGAATTTAAAAACTTAAAAAGCAAAAGCTATCAGTTGACCATCAGCCATATTGGTTTTGAAGTCATCGATACTGTTTTGACTTTAAAACAAGATGTAGATTTAAAATTCCACCTGAAAGAAGATGCTTACGATTTAGATCAAGTCCTCATTACCACTGACAAAATACATCGCCAAACAGCAAATGTGCAAGTTGTTGATGATAATTACCTCAAACAAGAATACACGGGATCTTTAGCGACTTCCATGAGTAAATTGCCAGGCGTGAATGCCATGGAAATTGGCGCTGGCAGCTCAAAGCCTATCATCAGAGGTTTTAGTTTAAATCGTGTTGCGGTTGCAGAAAATGGCGTTAAACAAGAAGGTCAGCAATGGGGCGCCGATCACGGTTTAGAGATTGATGCTCTCGCAATTGACCAAATGGAAATCGTTAAAGGTATTGGTGCAATTGAGTACGGGAGTGATGCCATTGGCGGACTTTTAAAAATTAATAGTTTAAAAGCACCTAAAGAAAATGGCTTAAAAGCTGATATTTTTGGCATAGCAAAGTCAGTGAACCAAACTATCGGAACCTCGGCTGGGTTGTCTTATAAAGCTGATAAAATGTTTTATAAATTACATTTCACAGCGATGGATTTTGGTGATTACAGCTTACCGACAGATCAGATTAATTATCTAAATTATGATATTCCGATTTATAATGAGAGGCTAAAAAATACAGCTGGCCATGAAATGAATTGGTCTGGACAAGTTGGCTACCAAGGCGAAATTTTTGAAAGTGCAATACATGTGAGTAATGTTTATCAAAAATCAGGATTTTTCCCTGGCTCTCACGGTATTCCTAGTATCGATCGCGTTAAGCCTGATGGCGACAGAAGAAATATCGGTTTTCCTTATCAAAATGTAAATCATTTTAAAATTCTTAACGACACGCGACTGCAATTTGAAAATGCTGAACTTCAGGTTCTGTTAAGCTTTCAGGACAACCACAGACAAGAATGGAGTTTGTTTCACACACATTATGCATCCCAAGAACCACCTGAAGTTGACCCTGATTTAGAGCTAGATTTTAAACTTAAAACTTATGATGCGCAAGCAAAATTAGATTATACATTTACTGAAAAACATTCAGGAAAAATTGGTGTACAAACCAAATGGCAAGACAATGCGATTGATGGTTACAATTTTCTATTGCCAGCTTACCAAACGAATAGTTTAGCAGCTTTTTACAAGCATCAATTTCGCGCTAAAGATGATTTACTTTTTGATTTTGGCGTCAGATTCGATTACAGTGCTATTGATATTGAGCGTTATTTTGATGATAATCTCTACGATTATTTAATCAATAAAGGATCAACCTCAGCAGAAGCAAATAAGTATGCATTACGAAGTCCTGATTTAGATAAGAATTTCAGTAGCTTTAATGCAATGGCTGGCGTGGCTTATGATTTTGATGATCATTTCAGTATAAAATCAAACTTCGGGACAAACTTCAGATTACCAACTGCTATTGAATTAGGCGCTAACGGAATTCATCATGGTTCATTCAGACATGAAAGAGGAAATAAAAATCTAGATGCTGAAAAATCTTTTGTGGTTGATTTAGATTTAGAATACAAAACAGATAATTTTATCGCCAAATTGAGTCCGTATGCTTACTATTTCAGTAATTATATTTTCTTAAAGCCAACTTTAGAGTTTTCTGTTTTACCACATTCAGGGCAGATTTATAGTTATGAACAATCTGAAGCTTTATTAAGCGGTGTTGAATTGATGCTCGAAAAGAATTTCGATTTTGGCTTACGCACTTTAGCTGTGGGTGAATATATCCGAAATCAGCAAATCACAGATTCAGGTAGCAGCGAATATCCTTTGCCATTTACACCTGCAAACAATTTATTTTTAGAAGTAGGTCAGCAAATTTTTAACGAAAGTCACAAGCTCACCGACACTGAGGTTTACTTCAACTCCACTATCGCGATGAAGCAAGAC
>JAKDUG010000166.1 GCA_030457805.1 Psychroflexus sp. | reverse complement strand
TCCGCTTATCCGCCGTGATTTTTAAAATCTCCTTGCCTTCCATTTATAAAAAAGAAGAAAACATTGAGGATTACTGGTAAATTAAAAAACTTGGTGAAAAAACTTAATCCAAAACCCTCACTTTGATTCCCACATTTTTGACAGGCCACTCTGAATCATCAACCTCAACCTCTGAAATCTTTTGAACAATGTCCATACCTTCAATCACACGACCAAAAACAGTGTGATCTTTATCTAAATGGTGTGCGCCTCTTTCTGACTCGACAATAAAAAACTCAAAAGGCGAAGAAGCATTACTCACATTTTGCTCTGAATACTTAGCGGCAGAAACGGCACCATAAACGTGTTTATATTGCGGCAAAGCTTCATTTGGAATTAAGTATTTGCCTATTTTAGATCTGAACTTATGGGTAATCACTTTATCTGAATTCCCCCCCTGTACAACAAAATCATCGGCAACACGATGAAAAAAAGTTGTGTTGAAATACCCTAATTTAGCCAAGCGTGTAAAGTTGGCTGTATGCCATGGCGTATCCTCAAAAAGTTCAATTTTGATATTACCAAAGTCGGTCTCAATCACAAAGCGACGTTCAGGATTTTCTTCAAAATAATTTTCTAGAAAAAGCATCAACTCCTCCTGTTGAAGCTTTTTGACTTCACTCAAATTAATTTCTTTATCACCCGCAGAAGGAATCACCACTTCTGGTTCTTTTTCTTTAATTGCTTTTTCTTGCGCTTCATTTTTGCTCGCTTTATTTGTATCTTGCTGACAGCTAAAAAACAAGATAGAAACAAAGATTAATGCATATTTCATCATTCAAAGATTTGGTGCCTAAATTACAAAAAATAGAACTTCCAGGAATTAAAGCGCAGCACAAATTGGCCCCCTTTCATCGAAAAGAAGATCTTCAAAAGATTGACTTCTCTCAACTTCAGGCTAAAAAATCAGCAGTTATGGCACTTTTTTATCCCGACGAAAAGCAAGATATGCGTTTGATTTTTATCCTCAGAAAATCATATAATGGCGTTCATTCTAACCAGATTGGTTTCCCTGGCGGACAATATGAAACTGATGATAAAAACTTTGAATACACTGCTATCCGAGAGACAGAAGAAGAAATTGGCATTCAGAAAGAAGACATCACAGTTGTGCGTGAGCTCACGCAAATGTACATTCCACCTTCAAATTTCATTGTGTATCCTTTCTTGGGATTTCTAAACTATACACCTCAATTTAAAAAGCAAGAAACTGAAGTAGAAACCATCTTTAGTGTGTGTTTGGCCGATTGTTTAAACGATCAAAACATTGTAGAAACTACAATTTCTGCTTCCTATTCAAAAGAAACACAAGTCAATGCTTTTGAGCTCAACGGACAGATTGTATGGGGCGCAACAGCCATGATGCTTTCTGAAATTAGAGATATTTTTAAGGAAATTGTTTAAGCCATAATAAAAACTTTCCTTAAAAAAGCACTTGATTTTTCTCCTTAACTAGAAATGAGCTTATATTTGCAGGTCTAATTTGCTATGCATGGGATTATTTAAAAAGAATCCATTTGGACATTATTTATTTTTAAAAAAGTGGCTTATCAGGATCATGGGCACGATGACGCATAAGCGCTATCGTGGGTTCAATGATTTAAAAATCGAAGGTTCTCAGATTATTCGTGATTTACCAGATAAAAATGTCTTATTCATCTCAAATCATCAAACTTATTTTGCTGATGTTGTGGCCATGTACCATGTTTTTAACGCAAGCTTGAGCGGCAGAGATGACAACATTAAAAATGTCGGCTACCTCTGGCACCCGAAACTCAACATCTATTATATCGCTGCTAAAGAAACCATGAAAGGTGGCTTTTTACCTAAGCTCTTAGCTTATGCAGGCTCTATAAGTATTGATCGAACGTGGCGTTCTGATGGAAAGGCCGTCAATAGAAAAGTAAAGTTTAGCGACATCTCAAATATCGGAAAAGCACTTGACGACGGTTGGGTAATCACCTTTCCACAAGGAACAACCCGCCCTTGGAAACCGATCAGAAAAGGAACGGCTCATATTATTAGAAAATACGAGCCTATTGTTGTTCCTGTTGTTATTGATGGATTCAGACGTTCATTTGATCGCAAAGGCATTCGAATTAAAAAACGAAATATTTTACAGTCGATGATCATCAAAGAACCACTTGACATCGATTATAAGAATGAGGATGTCAATCAAATTATTGAACGTATAGAATATGCCATTGAACAGCATCCTTCTTTATTAAAAGTCATTCCTGAAAAAGAACTCTTAGCAGAAGAGAAACTCAATGAAAAAAGACGGTACAGCGCTAAAGATCATTAACGATCCAAAGCTTCAACCTGATATCCTTTCCCTCTGAGCAACTGAACAACACCATTTTTTCCAGCCAAATGCGCTGCACCAAAAGCAAAGAATGTAGGTGCCTGTTTTGCTTTTACTGTGATAACTGGGATCCAGTTTTTATTGCGGTTGTCAAGGAAATCTTCCTGATAAAGGTTAACTGATGAATCATCTTCCATCAAGTAAGTCATCATTCCTTTTAAATCTTTTGCCTCGTAGAGATCAATTAAATTTTGATATTTCTGGATGTTCTCTTCTGAACTCATTCTAGCCATTTTCAACAACTCAGAAACTTGCTCTTCATAAGACACTTTATCAATCATATCAAATTGATCTTGCAGCTTCTCAAGTCCAAAGATCTCCTTCTCTTCTTTTTGTGCTCTTTGCATAAAATGTGTATCATAAGCCATAGGCATCTCTTCACAGTTTGCAAAAGAACTCATCGCCATAGCACTCAAAAAGAAAGGCTTGATGTTTTGCATCATTTCAAAATTCATCCCTGGCACTTTTCCCTTCATCAAATGATCTAAGCTTTCTAATTCCTCATCAGAAGTGTAATCTGCAAGACTTTTCCCATCTTTCATATACATGGATTTCATCATCTCCATCGGCATTGACGGATCTGACATATCAATTTCTAATCCGAGTTGTTCTGTTTTGTCAAAAGCACTTTTTACAATATCAGAGGTTTTGATTTCACAAGTGATATGAATTGTGCCGTAGAGATAAGAAGCTTCCTCTAAACCATTTCCTGACACCTTCCACAAAAGTGCATTTTCAATAGACTGTGCTTGGAGTTGAACACCGGCTAGCAGTAAAAAACTCAAGCTAAAAATTACTTTTTTAATCATAATTCAATTTGTTTTAGGTTATTATAATTTCTTTGTAAACGCCTTGTCAAAACACCATAAATCACACGATAAAACAAGAGGAATAAAAGAATAAGAATGATCAGAACAAGAATACTGATCCCGATACTTATCCAGAATTGAGAAGTATTGACACTGGTGTAATGCTTAATCGTCATAATAATACTGACTGAAAAAGAGAGACAAAAGAATAGGATATTAAACCACACATAAGCTTTAACCGTGCGTCGTGTTTTTAAAATGCTCTTCATTAATCCACGCGTTGTGTCAGTGGTTTTGATTGTGCGGTAGTTCATAAAAAAGCGAATGATAAAACCGAGAATAACCACGTAATTGACCACGAGAGAAACACGGTAAAACACATTCAAGTTCATCTGAATCAAAACCTCATCTATCTCTTGTGAGCCAGATAAAAACTCAAGAGCAATCCAAAAGGCAAATTCAATCAGACTGATAATAAAAATCCACTTCACAATTGAAGATGATTTTTTATGCATCATTTGATAGAGTTCTTCTCTTTTATATGAGGGCCAGTCATCTTGCGACTGCCATTGTTTTTTAAAAAATTCTAATTCATCCATAAGTTTGACTAAGGATTCAATATTTTTTTAAGTTTTGTTTTCACACGGTTCATTTTCACACGTGCGTTAACCTCTGAAATTCCAAGCGTTGCTGAAATTTCTTTATAATTTCTATCTTCCAAATACAAAAACACCAAGGCCTTATCAATATCGTTTAGCTCTTTAATAGCTGCGTACATCAATTTGAGGTTTTCCTCAATCGTATCATCGTAAACATCTGCCTTAATCTTGAAGTTAACCGCATCAATATCAGTCGTTTTGACACGTCTTTTTTGCTTTCTATAAAGTGTTATGGCGGTATTTAAAGCCACTCTGTACATCCATGTACTAAACTTGGCATCACCTCTAAAACTCGGATAAGCTTTCCAGAGTTGAACGGTTATTTCTTGAAACAAGTCTTTGTGTGCGCTGTCGTCATTTGTATATAAACGACATATTTTGTGCGCTATTTTCTGATGCGCAGTTAAGTTGTCAATAAATTCTTTCTCTAAAGTCGCGTTCACAAATTCGTTGATCTTTTATATAAGTCTGTTAATTCTTTCATTCGTTACAACAAATAAATTAAATTTTATATCCCCCTCATAAAGTTAGGAATGCAAAAATGAAATATAAAAACATTGATGAGACAAAACACAGAAATTAAACACCTTAATACTCTTGT
>JAKDUG010000165.1 GCA_030457805.1 Psychroflexus sp. | reverse complement strand
AACGATCTAATAATAAATCATTACTTACATATTGCCTCAAAGCGTTTCTGACAGTTTTACTATAATAGGGTGTATCTTCTAAAAGGTCTAAAATTGCATGCTCGATTTCTTTTTCATCAATATCGCCTTTAACTAAAAAGCCATCTGGGTTTAAGCTTTTGAAAATACTGTGTATGCGGTAGTTGTGATGATAGGTTGTGGCAATCATAATTTTAACATCAATAAAGCTTTCTTTGACCTGCAGAGCCAAATCTTCACCTGATAATAAATTATGATTTGGAGCCGGAGTGAGTTTTAGATCAACTAAAAGCAGATGCAGTTTTCGTTTTTGATTAAATCTCTTAAGGTGATTCAAGGCTTCAATAAAGCTGTTAGCTTCATAAATTTTGAATCTTAAATTTGAGTTTTGGCTTTCTACTTTTTTAAAAACTTGTTTATAGGCAGAAATTATGATGGGATGATCATCGACCAATAATACATTTTTTATTTTTTTCATGATCGTCATTTTATGAGGTTAAGAAGTTATTTGATTTAAAGTGATTTTAATTGTTGTCCCTTTCTCTTTTGCAGATTCGATAACAAGCTGTGCATTGATATCTTGAGCTCTTTTTCTGATATTGTCTAGACCAATACCTTCATGATACTCGTGCTTATCGAAGCCTTTACCATTATCTGAAATTTCAAAATGAATTGTATTTTCAGGATTTGAAACTGTCAAGCTAAGGATTGTTGCTTGTGCATGTTTAATAACATTTTGCAAAGCTTCTTCTGTTATTGCTAGTAATTGTTTTTTGGCAAATTGCGATAGTTTCTTATCAATATTAGGTTGAGAAATATGTAACTTAAATTTAAATCCTCCTATTTTACTTTTTTGTAACCCGATATTCTTCAGTTGTTTGCAGAGATTGATTTCTGTAGCTTGATTTTTCAAATCATGGGCAAGGTTTCTTATCTCCACTTCTATTCCTTTGAGTGTATTAAGGTGAGCGCGATGCTCATTTTTGATTTTCATATTTGATTCTATCCCCAGCAGCCCCCACTGAAGTCTGAGACCAAATAGCTTACCTAAAATACTGTCATGTAAATCTGCTGCAATTCGGTTTCTTTCCTCTTCTTTTTTGAGCTGCAGGAGTTGTTCTTGATCATATTTAAGTTTGATTTTTCTAGCTTTAGTTTTCTGTCTGATATAAAGATATATCAGCGTAGAGATTAGCGTACCTAAAGAGAGTAAAACAATCAGAAAGCTTTTATGCGATTTTAAACGCTCTGCTTCGCTTTTGAAAACCTGAGTTTGGAATTGAATTTTTGCAACTTTATGGCGTTGTTTTCTAACTTTATGTTCAATTTCATCATGAACATCTTTCCACTCTTCAATATATGTTTTTGCTTTATGTGGTTCTAATTGAGCCTGTAAAATCAGCCCTTTTAGCAACTCCCTCTTTAGTTTAATATCTTTGGCTGTGGCAACGGCATCTTTTGCCAATTTGATTGCTTGTAGCGAATCTTTTTGCGCCCATAAAATTTCTGATAAATGAAGCTGACTTAAAACAATGCCTGCCTTATTATTTGTCGCTTTTCTTATATTCAGTGCTTTTATAAAGTCTTTGAAATATTGATTTTCTCCAGACACAAAACTTGTAAAGGCCCTATTATCTAATAACCTTGCTAGGAGTTTTGGCTGATCATTAACGACCTCCATTGATAAAGCCTCATTAAAATACTTCAATGCTTTTGGATAGTTTTG
Organism: Psychroflexus sp.; assembly: GCA_030457805.1. Classification (GTDB taxonomy): domain Bacteria; phylum Bacteroidota; class Bacteroidia; order Flavobacteriales; family Flavobacteriaceae; genus Psychroflexus. Next base: position 2,749 of record JAKDUG010000165.1, on the reverse strand, counting down.
TTTTTTATGATATATCAAGCCCAAGTTATTATAGACAGAGGCTTTAAGGTGATAAAGCTGATGTTGTTCTATTGTATTTAGTGCGAGTTTAAGATAATGAGCGGCTTGATCTAGCCCCTCTAGCTCTTCATTTATAAAAGATAATAAAGTATAACATTTATAGATTTGCTTTGCTTTAGGTACGCTTTGAAAATAAGGTAAAGCTTTATAGATGAGCGCTTCGCTCTCAGTATATTCTTTTAAACGACCTTTAATAAAGGCCATATTATAAAGCATTTTCGCTTCATAATAGGGATGCCGATTTTGTGAGAAAGCCTGTTGAGCGAGTTGGTAATGATAAAAAGCATCAGCGTATTTTTGTTTTTTTAATAAAAAAGCTCCAAAATTCCAATGACTCAATCCTATTTCAACTGAATCATTGAGAAGTTTTGCAAGTTTTAATGATTTGTGATTATACTTATAAAACAACAATGAGTCATATTTTTCAAGCGACAACTCTGTTAAGTCATGATATATCTTTTGTTTAATAGCATAGTCCTCTATGTTTTGTATGCGATTTTCAGTTTTTGCCAACAAGGATTCATCTGGTGTTTGACTGCGCACTATCTCTTTTTTTAATCTTTTAAGATCTTGATTAAATTGATCTAAACTATGATTTTCAGGTTTTTCTTTTTTGATATAGAGGCCTGATATAATTATCAAGCAGACAATTAACAGCCCAATTAAAGCAAGGGAAGGTTTGTATAATTTTTTAAAAGACATATGAAAACTGGCTTTACTAAAATAACAAAAGCTTTCGGCTAAGCCAAAAACTTTTGTTGTAAAGCTGTTTTTAGGTTAGCCATCTTTCTCATTATCTGGCTCTAAACTTTGATCATCACCCGTGTCATTATGAATGTCAGGCTCTGCATTATTCTGTTCGCTATCCATTTCTTGCAACTCTTCTGGATACTTATCCTCCATGAGATTTGGCGTACAAGAAGTCATTAAAATTGTAGCGATTAGAATACTCAATAAATTTACTTTTTTAAACATGATTTAAAGATTTGGTTCCACATATTCTGCCATCTTCAAAACACAGATTCAAGGCTATAACAAGCTTTGATATATGAGCTTGGGTTGACATGTCTTTAAAAATAGCATCGCAAAAGCATGAACTGAGTAAGGATAAAGCATAGTTATTGTCTTGTTTTTTCTTATAAAAGTTCACCTAGCAAAACATAACTTGTCTTGCTTATTTCACACAAAAACAATAGACTTATGTATCGTCTTTTAATTGATAAACTAGAAGAAGAATTAGAAGTTTTAGAAACAGAAGCAAATGATGTTTTGACTTATTCTGAAAAAGGAATGAGAACTTCAAAAAAATACTTTAGTAAAATTAGAAAGTTGGTGATCAATAATGGTTTTAAAAATGAAGAAGACGAGTGCATATTTTTTAAGAAAATTAAACCACATGCTGTCAGTAAATTAATTTATTATGTGAGGTTGTTTAATATTGAAAGTAGAAGGCCTCGAAGCAGTCGTAAATCGCAGAAACAATTTTTACAAGCTGAAATCGATAAGCTCCAAAACTACTTTAATGAAAATTTGGAATTTTATCATTATTACAGACGAGGATCAACAAACTTAGACCAACATTTTTTTTTAAGACGAAAAGCAAATTTACGCCTACACCCTGATACAATTCATTTTGTAACAGATGCTGAATTCTCTACCAGTCATGATGGCTCTGTTGCTACAATAATGGCTTATGATTTATTAATTGTTTACTTACAAAAGCAAGTAGAAGAATTAAAATACAAACAAAAATTTAAAAATTCTGAAACCAAAAAGAAAATTCCGAAAGTGAGTTGGACACGAAATAAAGTTGACTTGATTGAGCTTATTTATGCTTTGCATACAACAAGAGCTATCAATAGTGGCAATGCGAGTATTAATGAAATTGCAGATTTATTTGAGCGTGTCTTTCAAATTGAACTTGGAGATTATTACAGAACTTATTTAGAGTTAAGATCGAGAAAAACAAATCAGTTAAAATTCTTAGATCATTTAAAGGCTTCTTTAGCACAACGCATCTATGAGGCAGATGCCTAGTCTCTATGATTTATATTTTTAAATTCTCTACATCCATCTTTTAAATTCTTATCTAAAACTTCTTGAGAGCAGCTTATAAGCTCGACTTACACTATGCTTAGGATGCATTAATAGGCTTTGTCTATTTGCTAAAAATATGTTAAAACAGCACCCAAGTTGGGTAAGCCTTGTGTTTTAAAACTTTTTGTTCTGCTGAGTTTTGTCATGTAAACTTTTCAAAGATGCATCTGAACAGCTTACCGTGCTAATAGAATGAGCCGATAAGAAATCATTCATCAATTATTAAAACAATAATTATGGCCAAACAGTCAGGTATTATCAAACTAGAGGGCACCATTGGAGGTATTTCCTTTTACAAATCAAGTGAAGGATATTTTGCTAGAGAGAAAGGTGGTGTAGATGCGAATCGAATTGCAAATGATCCTGCATTTCAAAGAACACGTGAAAACGGACAAGAATTTGGACGAGCAGGTAAGAGCGGCAGACTTATAAGAAGCTGCTTTAGATTATTACTGCAAAACACAAGAGATAAACGTGTTGCGAGTCGTTTAACCGGTCGTTTATTATCAATCATTAAAACAGATGAGGTGAATATGCGTGGTTTAAGAACCGTTCAGGATGGACAAATGCAATTATTACAAGATTTCGAATT
>JAKDUG010000164.1 GCA_030457805.1 Psychroflexus sp. | reverse complement strand
TATATCAGTTTAATAGACGCGCAAAAATATAATTTTTATCACGATATAAAAATACATTTTATTTGATATTTTCGCTTCTCTTATTCAAATTTGATTTCAAGAGAACTTATTCCCTATGCAAATTAATAAATTATCCCTGTTAAACTACAAGAACTTCAGTCAGTTAGACCTCGAATTTAATCCCCATATTAATTGTTTAGTTGGCCAAAATGGCATTGGAAAAACAAATGTTTTAGATGCAATTTATCATTTAGCTTTCGGAAAAAGCTATTATAATCCTATCAGTGGCCAAAATATTCTTCACGGAGAGGAGTTTTTCGTCGTTGATGGCGCCCTAGAAATTTCACAAAAAAGCGAACGTATTGTTGTGAGTTATAAAAAAGGACAGAAGAAAGTCTTAAAACGAAATTCAAAAATTTACGATAAGATGAGTGACCATATTGGCCTCATTCCTTTGGTGATCATTACGCCAACCGACCGTGATTTGATTTTGGAAGGTAGCGAAACCCGGCGGAAATTTATGGATGGTGTCATAGCGCAAGGTGATAAACAGTATCTAGATACGATTTTACGGTATTCAAAATTACTTTCTCAACGCAATGCACTTTTAAAGTATTTTACTGTCAACCGAACTTTTAATAGTGATTCTTTGCAAGTTTACAACGATCAGATGAATGACCTAGCAAAAGTGATTTATGACAAAAGAAAAGCCTTTGTCGAGATTTTTGAACCTATTTTACAAAAGCGTTATGAGGAAATCAGCCATGGTCGGGAAACGATTAGCTTGCATTATAAAAGTCAATTAGAGGATGATAAGGATCTCAATGCTTTGTTTGCGGAAGCTCAACAAAAGGATTTGCAACGGCAATATAGCACTGTTGGCGTTCATAAAGATGATTTAAGATTTCGCATCAATTCACATTCTGTGAAAAAATTTGGATCACAAGGTCAGCAAAAATCCTATTTGATCGCGCTAAAGTTTGCACAGTATGATTTTTTAAAAGAAATTAAGGGTTTTAAACCAATAGTGTTGCTCGATGATATTTTTGATAAATTAGATGAGAGTCGAGTGGCGCAAATTGTTCAGATGGTGACCCGTGAAGATATGGGGCAGCTTTTTATAAGTGATACACATGCTGAGCGAACAGAGGAAGTGGTCAAGGCGAGCACTGAAAATTATAAAATGATTAACTTGAGCGAGATAGAATGAAAAAAGTATTTTATTTATTGGGATTAGTGACGCTTCTTATAGGCTGTGAAAAATCACCAAAAGGCTTTGACTTAGAAAACCTTGAAGGGTATTGGGAAATTGACAAAGCAGAAACGCCTTATGGCGCAAAGCAATATAAGGTAAGTACAACTGTCGATTATTTTCATGTTGAAGATTCGGCAGGTTTTCGTAAAAAAGTACAACCGCGATTGATAGGCAAAGATCAAGCGAGCGCTGATCAAGAGGAGTTTAGACTTGGTTTTAAAAATGACAGTTTACGCATTCACTACCAGAGTGAATTTGATCAATGGCGCGAAACCATTATTGAGCTCACTGAAGAGAAGTTGGTTATTAAAAATGATTCTTCATTTTACTACATTTACAAACGTTTTAAACCTATCGAAATTGAAGACAAAAAGAAATCAGGAAGGACTTAATATGAAGGATGCCTTGGATTTATTCAAAGATAAAATGCATTTGAATAAAGGTTTAGACAAGGTTGAGATTGAAGAGCTTTGGTATCATGAATTGGGAAATGGAATTAAAAACTACACCGAAAAAGTTGATTTTAAAGATGGTGTTTTACGTGTGCGTCTCAAATCCTCTGCACTTCGCGAAGAATTGAGCTACGGAAAAGAAAAAATAATTGCCCGACTTAACGAGCAATTACCGAGTCCATTAATTGAAAAATTAATTTTAAACTAGCTCGTCACTCCTGGAATGTCTGGCATGCCGTCTTTTGCTACTGCAGAAATCTCGGCTTCATTGACGCCAGTCGCTTTCTGAATTGCTTTGTTGAGCGTCAAAATTAAATAATCTTCAAGTTGCTCTTTATCTTTGAGCAATTCGTCATCAATAGCAATGGATTTAATCTCGCGATTTGCTGTGATGTCCACTTTTAAAAGCGCGTCATTGCTTTGTTCTGATAGTGTGACTGTGTCGAGCCTTTTCTTTGTTTCTTCTACTTTTTTCTGGGCGTCTTTGAGTTTATTCATCATCCCCATCATATCTCCTAACATAATTTTTTTCTACAAATCTAAAGAATTATATGTGTTTAAAAGTGATCTTGTAAACTGCATTTGATGTGCTAGCTTTATTTGAACTTAAGCTAATTCAGTTTTGGGGCTTGTTTTTGAGGAATTTAGAGATTTGAATTTACTGAGGTTTAACAAAAAGTTATCTTTGCAAAAAAAATAGAACAATGAAGATTCCAAAAGCTAAACAAGAAGCGAAAGTTTTAGAGGCACATGGTGATCAACGTCAGGATGAATTTTACTGGTTGAATCAGCGAGAGAATCCTGAAGTTCGCGCTTATCTTGAAGAAGAAAACGCTTATTATAAAAATGAAACTCAGCATTTAGAAAGCTTTGCGGAAGATTTGTTTGAGGAAATGAAGGCGCGAATTAAGGAAGATGACTCGTCAGTTCCTTATTTCTTGGATGGCTATTGGTATCAAGCCAAATTTGAAAAAGGAAATGATTATCCAATTTATAGCAGACGCAAGGATCATATAGATGCTGAGGAGCACATTATTTTTGATGTGAATGCCATGGCAAAAGGTCATGATTACTACAAATTGACAGGCATTTCAATCAGTCCAAATAATAAATTTGCTGCATTTGGAGTGGATGATGTGAGTCGACGTGAATACACCATTTATGTCAAAAACTTAGAAACGGGTGAAATTTTAGATCAGCAGATTGAGAAAACGACTGGAAGCTCGTGTTGGGCAAGTGATAATAAAACACTTTTTTATACCCGAAAAGATTTACAAACCTTACGGTCATATCAGATATACAAACACCATTTAGATCAGAAGACTGATGAAGATGTGCTTGTTTATCAAGAAGACGATGCCACTTTTAATGCTTATGTTTTTAAAACTAAATCCCGTGATTATGTCATCATAGGCACATCGAGCACCTTGCAGGATGAATATAGATATATTGATGCAAACACACCAAATGCCGAGTTTAAAGTGATTCAAGAACGCACATCTGGACTTGAGCATAGCATTGCGCATTATGAAGATTACTTTTATATTTTAACCAATAAAGATGCTGCAGCGAATTTTAAATTGATGCGCACGCCAATTGATAAAACCAGTGTTGCGCATTGGGAGGATGTTATTCCGCATCGGGATGAAGTGCTTCTGGAAGATGTGGATATTTTTAAAAACTATCTTGTTTTAACGGAGCGGTTTAATGGCTTAGCACGATTGAGAGTGTTGACATGGGATTTGTCAGAAGATTATTTTGTGCCAATTTCAAGTGAAACGTATACTTTAGGCACCTCCTCCAATCCGGATTTTGAGACGGATACTTTGCGTTATATTTTTAGTTCACTGACAACCCCCACATCAGTTATTGATTTTAATATGAAGGATCAGACGGAGGTTGTGATGAAACAATCAGAAGTTTTAGATCCAGATTTTAAATCTTCCAACTATATCGCAGAGCGGGCATGGGCAACAGCCTCAGATGGCGTTGAAGTGCCGATGTCCATTGTTTATAAAAAAGGAATCAAACGCAATGGCAAAAATCCGCTTTTACAATATGGCTATGGCAGTTATGGGCATACCGTTGATCCGTATTTTTCATCCACGCGTTTGTCACTTCTAGATCGCGGTTTTGTTTTTGTTATTGCCCATATTCGCGGAAGTGAATACCTTGGACGACAATGGTATGAGGATGGGAAGTTTCTCAAAAAGAAAAATACATTTACTGACTTTGTTGCTGTTTCAGAATATCTGATTGCACATTCATATACCAGTCCTGAACATTTATATGCCATGGGCGGATCTGCAGGTGGATTATTAATTGGAGCGGTTATGAATTTAAGACCAGATTTATATCACGGAATGATTGCTGCAGTTCCATTTGTTGATGTGGTCACCACAATGCTGGATGATAGCATTCCATTGACAACAGGAGAGTACGACGAGTGGGGAAACCCAAATGACGCGGAGTATTATCACTATATTAAATCGTATTCACCTTACGATAACATCACTGATTGTCAGTACCCACATTTGTTAGTGACTACAGGCTTTTATGATTCTCAAGTGCAATATTGGGAACCAGCGAAGTGGGTTGCACGTTTAAGATTACAACAAAATAATACAAATAAGCTTTATTTAGAGACGAATATGAAAGCTGGGCATGGTGGTGCGTCTGGCCGCTTTGAAGCCTTAAAAGAGTTAGCTAAAGAGTATGTTTTTATCTTTGATTTAGCTGGAATTTCAGAATAATTAAAAAAAAAGTGTAATTTTGCGAACTGTAATAAAACCTGT
>JAKDUG010000163.1 GCA_030457805.1 Psychroflexus sp. | reverse complement strand
CAGTAGTGCTTATGAAAATAATAGAACAAAAGTTTTTCACAACTTTCATTTAAGAATTTCGAAAGACTTTCTAAATGGTTTTCGTTTTTCTTTTTATGCGAATAACTTTCTTGATCTCAAACCAACTTCAATTGAAAGATCAAATGGAAAAGATATTGAAATGATTAACCCTGATATGGTCAAACTATCATTTGGAACAAAAATCGAATATCAATTTTAAATCAAATGTCATGAAAAAAATAATTTTTAGCTTCATATCAATACTCGCATTGTCTGCTTGTTCAGATGATGATTTTGGAAGAAATTCAAGTTTAACACCTCAAGCTTTTCAAGTTGATGTCAATTTCGACAATGAAAATCATGAAGGTTTAGCTGCTGAAAATACAAGCGTCACACTTACAAATGTAAATACTGGCGATGAGTATCAAGCAATTTCATCGAGCAATGGCGCAGCAAGTTTTGAAACTGTATTGCCAGGAACTTATAATGTGACTGCAAGTTTAAATTTGAGTGCAACTGAATTTAATGAGCTTTTCGGTTACGATCCTAATATTGATGAAGTCATCTTTAATGCTTCTCAAGAACAAGTGATTGTAAATGCAAACACAACATCAACATCTCTTATACTTAAAGCTGCAAGAATCGGAGATTTAGTCATAAAGCAAGTTTACTATGCTGGCTCGAACGCGGTGCAAGGTGCCGTTTTTAGAGATCAGTTTATAGAAATTTATAACAATTCAAATGAAGTTATTTTTGCTGACGGACTTTATATCGCGCAGCTTTACGGAAAAACTTCAACAACAGTTGAGAGTTATACTTTAGCAAACGGTCAGTTTGATTGGAGTCAATCAATCGGAATGAGCTCGGGTAGTTCTGCTAACACAGATTACGTTTATACAGATTACGTTTTTCAAATTCCTGGAAATGGAGAAATGCATCCTATTGAACCAGGTGAAAGTATTTTGATTGCTCAAAATGCTTTGAACCACAAAGAGCCTTTAACTGACAATAATGGTGACCCAATTACAATTGGCGATCCAAGCTTAACTGTGGATTTAAGCGAAGCTGATTTTGAAGTTTACTTAGGCGATTTTAGAGAGTCAATCGGTGAAGAACCTTACCAATGGGACATCCAAAATCCAGCTGTTGAAGATTTGACAATTGCTTACTGGGGACGTGAGAATTACTATAGTGGAAACAAAGATTTTGTAATTGACACAAAAGGTCGTGATAGTTTTGCAATTTTTAGAGTTGACGAAGAAGAATTTAGCACTTATGAAGATTTCCCGAACCCTTCAATTAGTCAAATTGAAAATGACACAAAATTCTTCATGCAAATCCCGAATAGCCTAATTATAGATGGCGTTGATTTACAAAGCTATAATCCAGGTTCGCCACGCCCAAAAATCTTACCATCAGAAATCGATGCTTCTTCAATTGCAGTTGACGGAATTTTCAATTCGCAAAGTGTGATGAGAAAAACGAAAACTGAAATCGATGGCAGAATTATTCTTGAAGATAACAATAATACTTCTGAAGATTTTAAAATTTTGAACAGAGCAGATCCTAGAGGATTTTAAACAATAAAGACAAATTTCCTTGGCATGTATAACAAAGGTTTATTTATTCTTATTTTCCTATCAAGTTGGCTTACACAAGCACAATTGAAAGATAGTCTTGATTTGACTGAAAAATCTTATCACGATAATTTTCTTGAAAGATTAGAAAATCAGCCTTTGTTATACACCAAAGACCTATTAAAAAATGTGACCCAAACATCTCTTTCATTAGAAAGCAAAAAGCTAAATTTTAAGAGAGTTCAGACGCCTGAAGAAAGCATAATTTATCAATTTAAGACAGAAGGTTTTTTTTCATTATCAGAAAAACTGAAAGTATTCGGACGATTTAATTTTGATAAAATTGAAGAGAAACAAATGGGTTTTAATTCAACTTTGGAGCGAACCGAAAGTCAAGCTGTTTTAACACCTAATTATTTTTATGCGCCCCAAAAAGGCGATTGGGACAATCAGATTTTTGACATGATGGGCGGCGCGAGTTATCTCATTAACAATCATTGGTCAGTTGGCGGAGTGATTCATTACAAAAACCATAAAGCCTATCGCGATATTGATCCGCGACCTGATTTACAATTGGCTGATTATAGTGCAAAAGTACATTTAGGTTATTCTTTTAAAAAGCATCAATTTATTGCAAATGCTGGCTTAGGTTCAGCTTCTACAACGGCAAGTATTATTTATGTGGATGACACTCAAAATGCACCTGTTTATAAAGAGACTTTCACAAAATTTTCTTCAGGTTATGGCCGTGTTGTTTTCAACAGTTCTTACAGAAGGTTTCTGGAAAGAGAAAGACCTCAAACTGCTGGTTTAGCTTATAGTTATCAATATAACAGAAGTCGTGTAAGTTTGGATTATAACTACTTAAAATCTATTAAAAATAGCTACAACAGAGATGCAAACAAAAGAGTTTATTTTGATGAAAAATTGATTGCCTATAAATACAGAAGCATTGAGCATCTCACAAAATTGAACTTTGATTATGATGGTGAAAAAGTAGATTATTTTCTTCAACTTAATTACCAACAGCAAACGGGTGACAATTATTCTGTGATTGATCAAGGTCAGAATTATAAGCAAAACATTCAAGTTATTGGTTTTAATTCAGCGATTTTGCAACAAGAAAATAACAAGATGCTTTGGCAAGCAAGATTTAGCGCATCTTATTTAGATTCTGATTATACAGATTTGTTAGGCTTTACAAAAAAGGAAATTTCAGCTCTAAAGCTCAGAGGTGAATTTGGAAAAGATATTTGGACAAACTCTAAAAATAAAATCAATTTCACTGTTTCGGCTGAAGCTTATATTCCTGTGCAGGAAAATTTAATCACCACACAAGTGACGAGTGATACTTCTTTTACAGATCGCGTTATTACGCCTGATCATGCTTTTGACAGCACATCAAAATTAAGGGCAGGTGCTGAAGTTAATTATACTTTAAAGTTACCACTACAAAAAAGTTTAAGATTCTTTGTCACTTATCAGAATTTGTCAGCCTTAGGTCATGAATATCAGAATTATGCACCGCAACTGAACACATCTTCAAGTCATTTTACTAATTTTGGTTTACGCCTTTTTTATTGATAAATAATGATGAAATATATATTTTACTTTTGCCTTGCAACGCTTATTTTCAGTTGTAGTCAAACTGAAAATAAAGAATATTACAGTATCGTTGAACTGAAAGAAGTTTATAGCAATGGCAATAAAGAAAATTGGCCAGAGCCACATTTAGACAGCCAAGTCATGAATTTTCAGGAAATAGGCGTTCTTCCTGATCTTAAGTTTGATAAAGAAAGTGGTTACTCAGAAAAAAAACGTAAGCTCGGTAAGTTTTTATTTTACGATCCGCGTATGTCGAGTTCCGGACAGATAGCTTGTGCATCATGCCACGACCCCAACACAGGTTGGGCTGATGGTAAACGCGTTGCTTTTGGTCACGACAGAAGTCCTGGAAGCAGAAATACGATGTCTATCATCAATATCGGACATATGGATACAATATTCTGGGATGGAAGAGCGGCTAATCTGGCTGAACAGGCCAAAGCTGCTGTTCAAAATCCGATAGAAATGAATCACGGTATTGATGAAGCTGTGAAAACAATTCAAAATATTGAAGGTTACAAAGCTTATTTTGAAGAAGTTTATGGTGAGAATCAAATCACTGAAGATAATATTTTTAATGCTATTATTGCTTTTGAACGGACGATTGTTAGTCGCAAAAGTCGATTTGATAAATTTATTTCAGGAGACAGCACAAAGTTGACAAACCAAGAAGTTGAAGGTTTACATCTCTTCAGAACAAAGGCAAGATGCATCAATTGTCACAATTCTCCATTATTTACTGATCAGCAATTTCATAATCTAGGTCTTTCCTATTATGGTAGAGAGTTTGAAGATTTAGGTCGCTATTATGTCACACGAAAAGATGAAGATGTTGGTAAGTTTAAAACGCCTTCTTTAAGAGAATTAAAACATACTGCGCCATACATGCACAACGGACTTTTTCCGCATTTAGAAGGTCTTCTTAATATGTACAACGCAGGCATGGCAACGCTTGTTCCTTCAAAAGAGCAAGAGAATGACAGTTTGTTTCCTACAAAATCAAACTTATTAAAAGAACTTGATTTAAACCAAGATGAGTTAGCATCTCTTGAAGCCTTTCTGAACAGTTTATCATCTACAATTTATAGAGAAAGACCACCTAAAAAGCTTCCTCAGTAATCTTACAAAATCAGTTATTACGAAAAGAGATCGCTACATAAGTATCTTATCATCAAAAACTTACAGCTTACACATTCATTGATGTCAACCATACAACTAAGCTGATTCGTATGCTTAAAAAAGGTAATTTAGTTGAAAATTATAAGTTTAACTAATCCTTTTTATGATGAAATCAAGACTATTAAAATTAAGTTTACTTGCTTTTATTTTCAT
>JAKDUG010000162.1 GCA_030457805.1 Psychroflexus sp. | reverse complement strand
TTTACAGTGAATATTCCTGAGCGTCAAAGTGGGCGTTATCTTGTTCGTGTGATTGATAAAGTTTCAGGGCATGCAACAGGAGAAACTGTTTATTTTTATAGAAACTGGTCTAAAAGACCAACAAGCGGTGATGCAGAAAGTGCAAAAATGTTAGTTTTTTCTGCTGATAAAGATGCTTATAAAGTTGGGGAAGATGCTGTGATTACTTTTCCTTCAGGAAATAAAGGTCGCGCGTTTATCAGTATTGAAAACGGCACAGAAGTTATCAGCAAACAATGGGTTGATACGCAAAAAGGTGAAACTCAAGTTTCAATTCCGCTCACTGAAGAAATGGCGCCTAATGTTTATGTCAATATTTCTTTGATTCAACCACACGAGCAAACCAAAAATGATTTGCCAATCCGTCTTTATGGGATTATTCCGCTAATGGTTGAAAACCCAAATACTAAATTAAATCCTGACATTAAAATGCCTCAGGTTTTAAAACCAGAACAAAAATATAGCATCAAAGTCTCTGAGAAAAATGCTAAAGAAATGACATACACTTTAGCCGTTGTTGATGAAGGTTTACTTGATTTAACCAGATTTACAACGCCTAATATTCATGCTGCTTTTTATGCGCGAGAAGCTTTGGGCGTCAAAACTTTTGATGTTTTTGATGATGTTATCGGTGCATTTTCTGGAAGTGTCGATCAAATTTATGAAATTGGTGGAGGCGATGCTGCAGCTGGAGCTAAAAATAGAAAAGCTGATCGCTTTAAACCAGTTGTGACTTATTTAGGGCCTTTTCATCTTCAAAAAGGAGAAACGCAAACGCATGAATTATACATGCCTAATTATGTAGGTTCGGTGAGAACAATGCTCATAGCAGGTGATCATCAAAAGGCAGCTTACGGAAATGCAGAAAAAACAGTTCCAGTGAGGAAACCTTTGATGGTGCTTGCTTCATTACCAAGAAAATTATCGCCAGGTGAAAAAGTGACACTTCCCGTGACTGTTTTTGCGATGGAAGAAAAAGTGAAAAATGTGTCTGTAAGCATCAAAGAAAGTGAAGCATTTATACCTGTAGGTTCAACGTCTAAAAATATTTCATTTAATGAAGTTGGTGAACAAATTGTGAATTTTGAATTTGAAGTGAAAAACGCAAATCAACCTCAGAATTTTCAAATTTTTGCCTCTGGAAATGGAGAAAAAGCAAAAACATCGATTGAGATTGATGTTGAAAATCCAAATCCTATTTCTCAGATTTCTAAAACTTACACTTTACAAGGAGAGGAAACGAAAGAAATCAATTTTGAAGCTTTTGGTGTTGAAGGAAGCAATTCAGCTTCTGTAGAATTTTCGACATTACCAACGATGGATTACAACAAACGTATGGATTATTTAATCCGTTATCCACATGGTTGTTTAGAGCAAACAACTTCAGCTGGATTTCCACAGTTGTTTTTAGGAGATATTTTTGATATTACTTTTAATAAGAAAAAAGAGATTGAAGAAAATATCAAACAAGTGATTCAGCGCTTAAATAAATTCCAAACGCATAATGGCGGATTAAGCTATTGGCCTGGTCAAACTGAAGTTGATGAATGGAGTACAAATTATGCAGGTCATTTTATGCTTGAAGCCAAGAAGAAAGGTTATGCCTTGCCAATTAGTTTTTTAAGCAATTGGTTGAGCTATCAACAAAATCAGGCGAGACAATGGCGTAATTCTTACACGAGATACAATTCTAGTTTAACACAAGCTTATCGTCTTTATACTTTAGCCTTAGCTGGAAAACCTGAATTGGCCGCGATGAACCGTTTACGAGAATCTGGTGAAATGAGTAATGATGCCAAGTGGCGATTGGCTGCAGCTTATGCTTTTGCTGGAAAAGAAAGTGTGGCTCAACAAATTTCAGAAACAGCCAACATTAACTTTAAACCTGAGAAGTATAATTATTACACCTATGGTTCTCCTTTCAGAAATAGAGCAATGGCTTTGGAAACAATGGTTTTACTTGGCGATGAACAACAAAGAGAATTATCAATTTCGTTAGCCAAAAATTTATCTTCACAACGTTGGTTCAGTACACAAGAAACTTCTTATGCCTTAATGGCTTTAGCAAAAATGGCCAATAAAAACGGTGGTAAAGCGATTGAGATAAACTATGAGTTGGATGGAGAATCATCAAATTTAAAAACGGAAAAAGCTTTGGCTGAAAGAGCTTTAGATATTCAAAGAAGAACGAATTCATTGATGCTTAAAAACCTCAGAGATAATAGACTTTTTGTGACAGTATCGCAATCAGGAAAACTTCCTTTGGGTGAAGAGTTAATCGATCAAAGTAAGCTTGTGATGAAAACACAATTTATTGATGGCGCAGGGAATCCGATTGATGTTTCTAGTTTAAAACAGGGCACACAAATCATAGCTCAAGTTGCTGTGACTAATACTTCTATGGCTGCTGTTAGCAATGTTGCTCTGTCGCAAATTTTCCCTAGTGGTTGGGAAGTGGTTAACACGAGTTTCACTGATTTAGGAGAAGGAGTAAATAGTGAAGCTGATTATCAAGATATTCGTGACGATAGAGTGAAATATTATTTTAGTGTTGATGCTAATAAAACGAAAGTGTTTAACATTAAACTTAATGCTTCCTATTTGGGAACATATTATTTGCCTGGTGCACAAGTGGAGGCAATGTATGATGCAACTTATTTTGCAAGAACACGAGGTAACTGGGTAAAAGTTGTCCAATAATAATTCTAAGATGCTCAACTTTATCTTTCAAGTTGAGCTTTTTTTAAAGTGTAAAATATTGAGCCGTTTAAGATGAAAAACAACAAAAATTCTATTTTAAAATTTTTGAAAAATCATTTCATCAAGTTGAGTATTCTTTTTATTGTCGGTGTAATTTGGTTTTCCTCCTTACCTAAAGATTTATTCGATGCCCCAACTTCCAGCGTTTTAAAAAGTAAAGAAGGTATGCTTTTAGGTGCGCGTATTGCAAAAGATGGACAATGGCGATTTCCTAAACAAGATAGCGTTTCTTATAAATTTGAGCAATGTATTCTTTATTTTGAGGATGAATATTTTTATCAGCATCCAGGTTTCAATCCAATTGCAATCTCAAAAGCTTTATGGCAGAATATAACAACCGATCAAAGGCGAGGCGGAAGTACAATCACACAGCAGGTGATTCGTTTATCTCGACAAAATCAATCCAGAACTTATCTTGAAAAGTTGATTGAAATTTTTAAAGCCACGCGATTAGAATTAAGAGAGAGCAAAAAGGAAATCCTAAATCTATATGCAACTTATGCGCCTTTTGGCGGAAATGTAGTTGGTTTAGAAACGGCTTCATGGCGATATTTTGGTGTTCCGTCAGAAGATTTAAGTTGGGGACAATCTGCAGCCTTAGCTGTTTTGCCAAACGCACCTTCCCTTATTTTCCCTGGTAAAAACGAATTGATTTTAAAACAAAAACGCGATCGCTTACTCAAAAAACTCAAAGATCACTCAGTGATTGATGCCACGACTTATGAATTAGCCATAGCTGAAAATCTTCCGAGCAAAGCTTTAGCCTTGCCAGAAATGACATCACATTTGACAGAGAAATTAAAAAAAGAACATGAGGGTGTTCAGCTAATATCAACAATTCGATATTCACTTCAAAAAAGATTAAATAGGATTGCTAAGGAAAATTACAATCGTTTACGTCAGAATGAAATCCATAATCTTTCAATTCTTGTGCTTGATGTTGAAACACGTGAAGTTTTAGCTTATGTCGGAAATTCGCCCACAACGTCAGAACACGATCATTACGTTGACTTGGTTCAAGCCCCAAGAAGTACAGGAAGTATTCTGAAACCTTTTTTATACACAGCAATGCTAAATGATGGTTCGATCCTTCCGAATACCTTAGTTGCTGATGTACCAACTTCAGTGAATGGTTATAATCCGCAAAATTTTGATAAAGAGTTTAACGGAGCTGTACCTGCGAGTTTAGCTTTGTCTCAATCTTTAAATGTTCCATCTGTGAGGATGTTAAGAGAATTTGGCTTACAGAAGTTTTACAATCAATTTAAAAAATTGAACCAAAAAAATGTTGATAAATCTGCTGATTACTATGGACTTTCATTCATATTAGGCGGTGCAGAAAGCTCACTTTGGGATATTACAAAAGCTTATGCTGGTATGGCCTCAACGCTTAATTTCTTTAATTCATCATCAAGCGAATATCGAGAAAATGAATTTATGAGTCCAATTTATTCAAAACAAGACAATCTTGATTTTGGAAAAATTCAGCATCAAGCTCAAGTTTGGAATGCAGGAGCGATATATGAAACTTTCGAGGCAATGAAGGAAGTTAATCGACCTCAAAATGAAGAAAGCTGGGAATTTTTTAACGACAGTCAAGCTTTGGCATGGAAAACAGGCACAAGCTATGGTTTTAAAGATGCTTGGGCAGTTGGTGTAACACCAAAATATGCGATTGGCGTTTGGGCAGGAAATGCTGATGGAGAAGGTCGGCCTGGTTTAACAGGTATTCAGGCAGCCGCACCAATCTTATTTGATGTTTTAAATTCCTTGCCTAAAAGTGG
>JAKDUG010000161.1 GCA_030457805.1 Psychroflexus sp. | reverse complement strand
TCTTTAGGAGGTATGTGTTTGACTCCCAGTATTTTAGAGTCTAATATGAAATCTTGTCTAACCAAGGAGGATTCACCACCTCTGAATTCACTTTCATCAAGAAAAGGAATACGTTCACTATCGACATAAGAATCTTTGATTTGGAGATCGTTCATGATATCTTTTAATAAGCGAAATGCAAATTTTTTTGCTTTAGCGGTATTGTCGATTTTTATAATAAAAGTAGTGTGATCTCTGCCGGTATAAGCCATTATCGAAGTTCTGTCCAAGTTGAGTTCACGGGCCCGATTTGTTCCATACAAGACGTTCATGGATTCATGTTTGCCAGAAGTTAATGCGATATGCTCCATAAAGTGAGAAAGTGTATATTGATCAGAAGCCTCTTGATTTAGACCTGCTTTTACAATAAATTGTAAAGTGAGCTCATCAGTTTCTGATGCCATGGGTTTAAGATAGTACTTAAACCCGTTTGAGAATTCTTGATGAACAATTGATGAATCTGTGCTTACAGTATCTTTTAAAACCTCACTATTAAAAGCACATCCATATTGTATGCTTATGAGTGCTAGATATAAGGTAAGCTTAAATCCTATAGTTAATGTATTATTCATTTTACTATATTTAGTTATTAATAACCTGGGTTTTGATTGAGATAATGGTTTTTATTAATCTCATCTTCTGAGATGGGATATAAGATATCCGTAGGATCCCAAGACGCTTTTTTTGGAGCTAATATTTCAGTGGCTTTTTCTAAACGTTTCAGGTCAAACCAACGATGACCCCATTCAGCAAAGAGCTCTTTTCTGCGTTCAAGTAATATCTCTTCAAGTAAAGATTGCTGGCTGATGCCTGGTTGTGTTACACTTAAAAGAGGTAAGCCAGCTCTTTGCTTAATCATGTCTACATCAGCTATGGCGCCTTGGAGCTTGTTTTGCTGGGCTCTTGCTTCAGCACGGATGAGGTATTGCTCTGCTAAACGCATTACCATAGAATATTCCTGAATATGATCAGAGGTGTCGTACTTTATTTTATACTTAAATGGATAATAATAAGTAGATTGATTTTCTGTATAATCATTAATCCAGTTTGTTTTTCTTTCATCATTAACAGTAAATATATTGATGAGCTCACTTGTTAAAGCAACAGGTGTTAACACACTAGGGGTATCATCTATAATAAAAAGATTTCCTTCATTTGTATGTGAAGCACCACTACCACTGCCTTCTGGGCTTAATTGCCATATGGCTTCTGCACTGCTACTCAAAAAAACATTGTCGAGGTCTTGCTCTAGTTGGTAGTGCCCACTTTGTATGACATCAGAACTCCATTCTTCAGCAGCCTCCCAGTTGCCTTGATATAGTTGATATCTAGCGTAAAGTGCTTTAACTGTATAAGCATTAATTTCTAGATCATTATCAACATTATCAGTATTAATCAACACATCGTGAGCACTTGCTAAGTCACTCTCAATTTGTTGGTAGATATCACTTTTATCACTACGAGGAATTACTGAATTGACTCTATAATCTGTACTTAAAACTAAAGGGATATCACCATAAAGATTGACAAGATAAAAGTTAACAAAGGCTCTGATGAATTTTGCTTTGCTTACTAAAACTTCTTTTTCTTTATTGTTGAGATGATGACTATTCTTTAAACCGCTTAATAAAGAGTTTGTTTGATAAATAATATTGTAAGCACTAGTCCATATATTATGATTATTAGAGCTCATGATGCTGATTTCATTATACTCAAATTGTTCAAGAGCCTCAGTATTGATTATTGTCATGATGTTGTCTGCCGATAACCCACTCAGCAGTGTAATTGAATTACTACCACCATCAGAAAATTTCGCTGTGGTAAGTTGGTTATAGATTCCTTGTAATGCAGCTTTAGCACCTTGTTCATCTTCAAAAACTGCTTCGCTTACAATTTTATTATCAGGTAAATCTATATCTAAATAATCTTCACATGAACAGATAAAAAGCAAAAAGAATAAACTTAATGCGCCTTTAATAATATGTGTTTTTAAGTTTTTCATTATTTTCATTTTTTAAAATTTAATTTGTACACCTGCTGTAATAGTTCTTAGTGGAGGAAGTGAGGTTCCACCTTCCGGATCTAAACCTAGGTAGTCTGTAATCGTTAATAAATTCTGAGCATGAGCGAATAATTTAATTTCTTCTATCTTTAATTTGCCCATTAATGAAGATGGAAGGTGATACCCAAGGCTGATAGATTTGAGTCTTAAAAAAGAAGCATCTCCAACGGCTAATTCACTTTGGGTTGCATAATAATGCGGCATGAAACCATCAAAGCCTTGAGTAAATTTTTGTGTATTTGTGATATCACCTTGATTTCTCCATCTATTCAAAACACTTACTGGCTGGTTGGTATCAAAGCCAGGCGGGTTAGTCATACCAAAATAAGTTCTATTCTCTTGTTTGACATATTGCAACAAAAACTGTAGATTGAGATTTTTATAACTAAAGCTGTTTTGTAAGCCGCCATAGAACTTCCTTCCTAAGTTTTTAACAACAACTTGATCATCCGTATTATAAACACCATCACCATTTATATCTTTAATTTGATGGAATCCAGTGCTTTGGTCGATACCATCATATTGATATAGAAGCGAAATATTGAGTGGTTCACCAACTTTATAAATATTGCTGTACGAAGTTTCTTCAATATTCTCAAACTCTAAAAGTTTGTTTTTTGGTATCGTCAAATTGATATGACTTTGCCATTTAAAATCTTCGTTATTAATGTTTTTTGTGCTTAAGCTTATTTCCCAAGCCTTGTTTTCAACTGTGGCAGGTAAATTGGCTTGTACGCTTGCAAAGCCTGTTGTAGCAGGTAGAGGATAGCCGACTAATTGGTTAGAAGATCTGTTTCTGTACCAAGCTATTTCAGTCCGTATTCTGTTTTTTAAAAAGCTTAACTCTAAAGCAGTTTCTAGCTTTTTATTCACTTCCCATGAGTAGTCTGGGTTTGTTAGTTTAACTGGGTAAAGACCACCAGGTCCAGGTGTTGGTTGATAGGTGTCAGCATAACCATAATCAGGAATCTGATCATTTCCTGTTGTCCCATAACTTCCTCTTATTTTTCCAAAAGACAACCAGTTGAAGTGTTCGTTAAAAAAGCTTTCTTCTGTAAAAATCCAAGCTGCACCAATGGCACCAAAATTGGCAAAACGTTTATCAGGTCCAAAACGTGAAGAGCCATCTCGCCTGCCTGTCAGGTTTAAAAAATACTTATGCTTCCAATTTGTACCAATTCTAGCGTATACTGCATTATAGCGATATTCTGTATTCTTATTTAAATTAACTCTAACATTGTCAGCAGCTTCTAGATTACCAATTAAGCTAGGATGACTGTATCCCTGTCCAACACTTATCAAGTTATTTGTTGAGCTGTTTTGGAAAGTAAAGCCTGCTAATGCATCTAAACCTAGATGTCCCAGCTCTATATTATAATCAAGCTGAGGTTCAATTATCCAAGAATCTCTTTGTGTGCTAGAGTGTGTAGAGTTGGCGCTTACATTTGGCCAATATAAAGGATTGTAAGCTGTTTTAGGTAATTTTATAAGCTCTTGACTTATTAAAAAATTGTAGCCTAAATTGGTTTTGAAACTCAAACCTTGACCGAAATCATAGCTCAAGCTCATATTCGTGATGAGATTCTTAGCTTTCACTTCTTGCTCTTTTTCTAAACTAGCAAAAGGATTAGTCCATGTGCTATCTTCCCAATTTAAACTCCCATCATAATTATAAAGTCGAGGCGCATTAGGTGCTAATGATAAAGCCTTGTCAACAAAACTATCATTGAATAAGTTGTTGTGATCTACCCCGTAATTACCTGTAAAGTGAATTTGAAATTTGTTATCTAAAGATCTATGGTTCAGATTTATATTAGCTGTTGCTTTTTTATAGCCTAAATCACCAGGAAAAACACTGCCTTCTTTCTGGTATTGACCACCAATAACAAATGACGTTGTTTCATTACCACTGGAGAGTGATATACTCGCATTGTCTATTGTTGCACGATTTCCAAAAAACACATCTTGCCAATCTGTATATCGATTTTGATCCCATAATTTTAAATCAGCTGCGTTTAAGTCTGTCGGCTCAACCCCATCATTTGCAAAGGCTTCTCTTCGCATGCTTAAATACTGTTGTGTGTTAAGAAGGTCCATTTTATTTGAAGCCTCAGAAACTCCCTTATAAAAATTAGCCTCCACACGCAATTTCCCTTGCATATTTGTTCCTTTTTTAGTTGTGATAAGTATCACGCCATTGGCGCCTCTTGATCCGTATATGGCGGTTGCATCCGCATCTTTTAAGATTTCAATACTTTCAATATTTGATATATTCATCGTATTAAGCGGGTCAATTCCAGGAATGTTTGTTAATAAACCACTACTATTTATAGGACTTGAATTAATAGGAACACCATCAACAATATATAGCGGATAATTCCCCTCTGAACGTAAGCTGTTTTGGCCTCTAATTTGTATACTTGTTGCCAATCCTCTTACACCACTTTTTTGCACCACTTCAACTCCTGCCATACGTCCTTGCAAAGCTTCTATAGGGTTTGTGACAGGCTGCAATTC
>JAKDUG010000160.1 GCA_030457805.1 Psychroflexus sp. | reverse complement strand
AAGATAAAAAAGCGATTATTCGCGTTGATTTTAATGTGCCATTGAACAAAGAATTTGAAGTCACTGATCAAAGTAGAATTCGCGCTGCAAAACAGACAATTATTAAAGTTTTAGAAGATGGTGGATCGGCCATTCTAATGTCACATTTGGGAAGACCAAAAGGTGTCCAAGACGAATTTTCATTAAAACATATTGTCAATACAGTCTCTGATGTCATCGGTGTAAAAGTTAAATTTGTCGAAAATTGCATTGGAGAAGAAACTGAAAAAGCTGCAGCAGAATTGAAAAATGGTGAAGTTTTACTTCTAGAAAATTTACGTTTTCACGAAGAAGAAAAGGCAGGTGATCAAGAATTTGCACAAAAACTCGCCAGTTTAGCTGATGTTTATATCAATGATGCTTTCGGAACAGCACACAGAGCACATGCTTCAACAACGGTTATCGCTTCATTTTTTGAAGATAAAATCGTTGGTAAACTGCTACAAAAAGAAATTGAAAGTCTAGATAAAGTACTCAACTCCACAGAAAAACCAGTCACGGCAATTATTGGCGGTGCAAAAGTATCCAGCAAAATTACGGTTATCGAAAATATTCTTTCAAAGATTGATCATTTAATCATTGGTGGAGGGATGAGTTTTACATTTATCAAAGCACAAGGGGGTGAGGTCGGGACATCTTTAATCGAAGAAGATAAGATGGATCTCGCCTTGAAGATTATCGAGAAAGCAAAAGCACAAAACGTTCAACTGCACTTACCCGTCGATGTGATTTCGGCAACAGAATTTAGCAATACTGTAGACACAAAAGTTGAGAAAATAACGGCTATTTCTAAAGACAGAATGGGATTAGATGTCGGACCTGAATCAAATAAACTTTTTGCCGAAATCATTCAAGAATCAAAAATCATTTTATGGAACGGCCCTATGGGTGTTTTTGAAATGGACAACTTCAAAGAAGGAACTATTTCAATTGGTCAAGCCATTGGCGAAGTGACTGAAAACGGTGCTTTTTCACTTGTGGGTGGCGGTGATAGCGTTGCGGCTGCGAAGAAGTTTAACTTAGCGGAACAAATGAGTTATGTCTCAACAGGTGGTGGCGCCATGCTCGAAATGCTCGAAGGCAAGTCGTTACCAGGCATTGAAGCACTGAAATAGCGAAAATTATTAGAATAGATATAAAGTGCTTCATAACAACTTAAATTTCTTAGCATCTTTGTCAAAGATAAACAGACTATGTCCAAACAAAGTTTTCCTAAAGCAGAACATCTCAAATCAAAAAAAGGAATTGACGAATTGTTTCTCAAAAGACAATCTGTTAAAGCATTTCCAATACGCTTGATGTATCATCAAAATGCAGAACAGACGCACAAAGTCGGCTTTGTTGTTCCTAAAAGATTAATCAGGTTAGCAGTAAATCGCAATAAAATTAAGCGCCAATTAAGAGAGGCTTATCGTACACAAAAACAAGAAATTCAAGAGCTTTCTCATCAGGATATGATGTTTGTATTGATTGGCAAAAAACCCTTATCTTTTCAAGAAACTGAAGCCTGCGTTTTAAAATGTTTGACAAAATTAAAAGAAAAAGCAGATGAAAAAGAAAATAATAATTAGCAGCTTAACACTAGTTGTGATGGGAAGTTTGGCTTTTAAAACAGTCAAAAATGACTTTTTTGAAATCGCGAAACAAATCGAAATCTTCACAAATCTGTATAAGGAAATCAACATGAATTATGTGGATGAAGTCAGTCCTGCAGAACTCATGGATACAGCTATATCAGCAATGCTAGCAGATCTCGATCCCTACACAGTGTATTGGGATGAACAACAAGTCATAGAAGGACGCATCAAAAATCAAGGAGATTACGCAGGTATTGGCGCAGATATCGAAAGTTATAGTGATAAAATTCTCATCAAAA
The DNA here is from genome assembly GCA_030457805.1 of Psychroflexus sp. Lineage (GTDB taxonomy): Bacteria > Bacteroidota > Bacteroidia > Flavobacteriales > Flavobacteriaceae > Psychroflexus. Next base: position 2,704 of record JAKDUG010000160.1, on the reverse strand, counting down.
GTTTAAATAAAGATTCTCCAGCAGATCAAGCAGGACTCAAAATTGGCGATGAAATTATTCAAATTAATAGCATAAATATTTCTGACTATCAAGAGGATGCAGGCAAGCTTTTACAAGGCGAAACAGGCACCACGGTAAAAATCACTTTTAAGAGGAGTGGGGAAGCACAAAAGACTAAATTAAAACGTAAAAAACACGAAAAGAAAGCTGTCCCTTATCATGAATTACTCGAAGATAAAACAGGATATATTGCATTAGATCAGTTTACAAAAACGGCTTCATCAGAAGTGATTTCTACATTTAAAGAATTAAAAAGTGATGGCGCAACACAGATTATTTTGGATTTGAGAAGCAATCCTGGAGGTTTACTTTCAGAAGCCATCAATATCACAAATATATTTGTTGAAAAAGGCACAACTATCGTGACTACAAAATCTGTGATTGAGAAGTATAACAAGACTTACGTGACGCAGAATAAGGCATTGGATACAGAAATACCTTTGGTCGTTTTAATTAATCAAAATAGTGCTTCAGCTAGTGAAATTGTCTCAGGAAGTTTACAAGATTTAGATCGTGCGGTAGTGATTGGCAGCAGAAGTTTTGGAAAAGGCCTTGTCCAAAGACCTAAGAAACTTAACTACGGCACACAAGCCAAAATAACGATATCGCGCTATTACACACCAAGTGGCAGAAGCATTCAAGCCTTAGATTATATCGATGGCGTTGCTGTTCGTAAAAAAGAAGAAACTTATCAAAAATTTGAAACCCGAAATGGGAGAGAAGTCTTTAGCGGTGGCGGTATTTTACCCGATGTTTTGATTGATAATGAAGGTGCAAATGCGTTGACTAAAGCATTGGATGAATCTAATATGCTCTTCGGATTTGCCAATACCTACTACGCTGAAAATCCTCAACTTGATATTTCAAATTTCAAAACGGAGAATTTAGTCTCTGACTTTAAAAAATATGTCAAAAAAAGTGATTTTAAATTTGAATCAAAAACTGAAAAAGAACTTCATAAATTAAAAGAAATTGCAAAAACAGAGAACATTTATACTAATGTTGACAAAGATTTTGAAGCCTTAAAAAAGAAAGTTAAAAACTCAGAAAATCAACTTTTTGATGACTCGAATGCCCAATTGAAGCTCAGTTTAGCCAAAGAAATTATCAAACGTTATACATACGAAAAAGGGATTTATGACTATCTACTAAACAAGGGTGAAAGCATTGCTAAAGCCAAAAAACTTTTAAATGATAGCAAGGCCTACCAGTCAATTTTAAAGTAGAGCTAGATCAAAAAAGCATTGCTAAACAACATTTAGTAATGCTTTTTTATAAATTGATATCAGACCTAAAGTTCTAAAGACTCTCCGATGTCAAGCAACATCAAGTCTTTATCTTTCTCATAAAATTTGCGTTTCGCAGCATCGTGATCAATTTCAATATAGCCGAAAGTATCATAATGACAACCGATGATTTTATCACAATTCACAAAATCACTTGCAATAATGGCGTCGTCAACATTCATGGTAAAGTTATCACCTATAGGCAAAAATGCTAGATCAAGTTTTGTAGAAAGCGGAATGAGTTTCATATCCATGGTCAAAGCCGTATCACCAGCAATATAAATATTTTTGTGTTCGCCTTCAATCACAAAACCACCTGGCTGCCCACCATAACTTCCATCAGGGAAAGAAGAAGTATGAATGGCATTGACATATTTAACATTTCCAAATTCAAAATTCCAAGAACCGCCGTGATTCATCGGGTGGACTTCAAATCCTTTTTCTTTGTAATAATTTGCGATTTCAAAATTAGAAACAATCACTGCATTTGTACGCTTGGCAATCGCTTCCACATCCAAAATATGATCTTCATGAGCGTGTGTCAACAAAATATAATCTGCTTTCAAAGCATCAATATCAATATGAGATGCTTTCTCGTTTCCTGTGATAAATGGATCCACAAGTAGATGAACATCTTGCATTTGAAGTCCTAAACTTGCGTGTCCGTAAAATGTAATTTTCATAAAGCCTTGTTTTGCCCATGAAAATACAAAATTTTAAAAAGAAAGTAAAAATTAAGCGTTATCAGCTGCATACCATTCCGCAAACGCAGTTTCAGTTTCGCGTAATTTCAAGCTGTGAAGCTTTAAACTTATGTCAAGTTGAGATTTTATTTTTTCAGCAAAATCAATTACCATATTTTCACTTGTTGGTTGATAATCAACCAAGACAACATTATGATTTGCTTTTTTCAAATCATGAGCAAGCTCAATATGTGGTGTGTTTTTATTCAGCATAATTGCGTGATCAAGAACATCAACAACTTCTTTTTTGACAATTTTTTTAAGATCGCCAAAATCGATCACCATACCGCATTTAACGTTTGAAGTATCAGTAATAGGTTCACCGAGAACACACACATCGAGTTTGTAACTATGTCCGTGAATGTTTTGACACTTGCCGTCATATCCATAAAGTGCATGCGCAGTTTCAAAAGTAAATTGTTTTGTAATTCTGATTTTTGCCATTGTTCTAAATTCTATTGCAAAGATATAAAATTTGCTTCTGTGGTGAAGATGAATAAAAAATGAAACTTTAAATACTGATTTTAGTCAATAAAATATAAGTTTTTACTCTCCAATTGCAGTTGATTGAGTATGCGATACAATCCTTTATCCTTGGTCAATAAATCTAGATGC
>JAKDUG010000020.1 GCA_030457805.1 Psychroflexus sp. | reverse complement strand
AATTAATTGATCATTTTCATTCTTCAAAACGCTTAAGCTATCACTAGGTGTTAATTTTGTCTTGGTTTGCATATTCAAATTCCTCAAACTCTCTCTTAATTCCTTTAGGACAATTCTTAATTTATTGATTTTATCTTTTTCTGTACCCGCTTCCAAGCACTTCTCCGTAATTTAAGGCTGATAAACAAGAGAAACGAATAAGTTGCTTCGCAAGATAGTCTCCAGGATAACTTATAGGTTTTTGATCATAAACTAATATTATGCTTGCAGCAAAACCTTCCAATTGATGAGTTAGATCAAAGCTTTTATTATTCATCTTTGCTAAAGTTGTAATTCTATCCTGAATATTTGAAAGTAATTCGAGTTCAGCATCAACTCTATTCTTAATCATTTTTTCAATTCCAGCTTCAAATTCGGTTCAATTTCATTACTTATCCCGCTCTTTTCACTTTTTTTTCAGCTTGTTTTTCGGCATAAGCCATCGCAGCATCGCGGACCCATTCGCCGCCCTCCCAGGCATCAACTCGTGTTTTTAAACGTTCTTTGTTACACGGGCCATGCCCCTTGACAACTTGCCAGAACTCATCCCAATTGATTTCTCCAAAATCGTAATGTTCGCGCTCTTCATTCCATTTCAAATCAGCATCAGGAACTGTGATTCCTAAAATTTCAGCTTGTGGCACGGTTTGATCGATAAACTGTTGACGTAACTCATCATTTGTTTTACGCTTCAATTTCCATTTCATCGACTGTTCAGTGTGCGTTGACTCAGCATCTGTTGGCCCTAACATCATTAAAGACGGCCACCACCAACGGTTTAAAGCATCTTGTGCCATTTCTTTTTGCTCAGGCGTGCCATTACATAAAGTCAGCATGATTTCATAACCTTGGCGCTGGTGAAAACTTTCTTCCTTACACACGCGTACCATTGCTCTGGCATAAGGCCCAAAAGATGTACTACACAAAGGCACCTGATTAATAATCGCAGCGCCATCTACGAGCCAGCCAATAGCCCCAATATCTGCCCACGTAATTGTTGGGTAATTAAAAATACTCGAATATTTAGCTTTGCCTGAATGCAGCTGATCATAAAGTTCATTGCGTGAAATACCAAGGGTTTCGCACGCACTATAAAGATACAATCCATGTCCTGCTTCATCCTGAACTTTCGCCAACAAAGCAACTTTACGCCTCAATGAAGGCGCACGGGTAATCCAATTCCCCTCAGGAAGCATTCCAACAATTTCAGAATGTGCATGTTGAGAAATTTGTCGAATATGTGTTTTTCGATATTTCTCAGGCATCCAATCTTTAGGTTCAATTTTTTCGTCATTCGCAATTTTTTGATCAAAAATCGCTTCCATATTTTTTACTTCTTTATCACTCATAATTTTTTATCCGACCTCCTTTTAAAAACAAAGAAGGTTTTGACCGGTATTTTAAGTGTTCAACAATATATTTATTCAATCTCAATTTAAGCAATTGAGCTGCGCTATCAGATAGGCATTACACATCAAAATCGACAACAACTACTTCAGATGTTGGGACGGATTGACAACTGAGCACATAGTTTTGTGCCACCTCATCCTCTTCTAAAGCGTAATTGACTTTCATCTCAACGGAGCCCTTGACAAGTTTACATTTACAAGTACTACAAACACCTCCTTTACAAGCAAAAGGCAAATCGGCACCAGCACCAAGCGCGGCCTCAAGAATGTTGTCATAATCCTCTGTCATTCCAAAATGGAACTCTTTTCCGCCGTCAAGAACTGTCACTTTGGTGCCTTCAAATTTATTCTCCAGAGCTTTCTGTGTACGCTTTTTGTCTTCTTCAGAGAGTCCACTAACAAATAGCTCATAATGAATTTGCTCTTTTGGTAAACCAGCTTTAATCAATGTATCTCTGACAAAGAAAATCATTTCTTCAGGGCCACAGATAAAGCATTCAGCTGTATCCTCAACATCGATAAACGTATTGGTAAGCAACTCTAATTTCTGCGCATCAAAACGCCCATTAAACAAAGGAATATCACGTTGCTCACGGGTTAAGAAATAATAAATCTCCAATCGCCCAAAGTACTTATTCCTCAGCTGCTCAAGTTCTTCCTTAAAGATAATAGATTTTGCATTCTTATTCAAGTAGAAAAGCTTGAAAGTACATTCTGGCTCAGATGCCAAATGCGTTTTCACCATTGAAAGAATTGGTGTGATCCCACTTCCAGCAACAAAAACAATATAGTTTTTAGCGCGATCTGTTGAGACCTCTACACCAAACTCACCACTTGGTTTCATCACTTCTAAATGATCGCCAGCTTTCAGTTCTTTATTGATATAACTTGAAAATTTACCTGTCGGAATCTGCTTGACAGCCACCTTCCATTGCCCATCGAGTGGACTAGAACAAAGCGAATACGATCGGCGCACATCTTCATCATCAATTTCTTTTCTCAAGGTTAAATGTTGCCCTTGTCGAAAAATAAATTCTTCTCTTAATTTTTCGGGAACATCAAAGGAAACAACAGTTGTATCAACAGTTTCTTTGTACACATCCTTGACTTTTATATCGTAAAATTTTGCCATTTTTAAATCTAAGTTACCTGCCAAAACTAACGATTGTTAGTTGAGCTAACAAATCATGTTTGTTAAATTTTAATTCGCAATTTATTTAACAATATAAGTCACATTCCAATGCAGCGCTTCAAAAGAAACGACAACATCTGCAATTTACATCGGCACAAACAATGCTTATGCAAACGAGAGAAGATTTTAAATTAATCAATTTATTTTATAGGACATACGACTTCTTCAGATTGAGTCATGCGTAAAAATTAACTGGAACCTGTCAATTTTTAAAGTGATTTTGAATTTCAAAAGACTTAAGAATCCTTTAAAATTAATCCGTGTAATAAGGCTTTAGGCAAATCTTTTTTCAGAGTTTCAACCTCAACACTTGATTTCTTAGCATACCATACATAAAGAGTGCGCAAAGTCGTTAGGAAAGAAAAAACGACAATTTCAAGATCCACATCCTCAACTTCACCTTTGTCTTTTCCCTCTTGAAGAATTGCCCTGAACTTTGCTTCATAAGCATTTAGTAAACGGCGATATTCATTTTTACTGTTGGCCTCCAAATGCATCCAATCATTATTCATACACGCTAATTCATTTGTGTATTTTAAAGTGATGGCGATATGGTTTTGAATTATCGCTTCCAGCTTTTCTGTCGTCGACAAATCTTCGGGATATATCAAATTGATGTGCGCTGTAAATTCCTCTGCAATTTGAAGGACAATAACAGCCAAAATTTCCTGCTTAGATGAGATATGATTGTATAAACTCGCAGCTTTGATATGCAAATGCCCCGCTAAATCTCGCATGGAAACAGCATTAAATCCCTTTTCTTTAAAAAGAAAAGCAGCTGTATTGATAATTTCTTGTTTCCGATTTGGATTCATAACATTAAAACATGTGTCGCGTTAAATCAATTTATATGAAATTGATTGCAGGGTTTTTCAACAGAAAAACAGGCCGCGATTAAGAAGAATATACTTGATCCTTATTTCTATCAAAATGTAGCCAAAGCTGATTCAGTATCTCTCCGGCTATGTGTTCTGTATTTAATTAAATGTAATTTCTTGTTGAAACTGAGACAAAGTATCTTTGACACCCAACTCCAAAGCTTCATTAGTGATTTCTTTCTTCTCGCTATCAAAATTAGTATGAAAAGAAGGAAAACCGAAACTGCTGATCAACTCTCCTTTATAACGTTCGACGGCAGTTTCTACATAAGCACGTGCAAACGAAGCCGCATGTTCTCCCGTTGATGTACTCATCAAAAGTACCTTTTTAGACGCCAGAAAATTACGGTCTATACGGGAAAGCCAATCCAATACATTTTTAAAAAAACTAGAAATCATACCATTGTGCTCATTGACCGAAATGATCAAGGCATCAGCTGCCTTTATTTCTTGGTGAAGATTTTCCAAATCCTGTGGAAAACCACGCGAATCTTCATGGTCAATTTGATACATTGGCAAGTGGTAATCTGTCAGACGAATTAATTTAACATCTTCGTCTATCATTTGTCCTGCGACATAGCTCACAAGTTCATAATTGATAGATATACTGCTATTGGAGCCTGCAAAGGCTAAGACTTTACTCATATAGTTGTTATAATTATTCTCAATTAAAAGGAATTATGACAAATATACAAATCTGTTTTCAACCGAAATCAGTAAATTTGTCTTATAACTTTTGTTTATGGAATTTAGGTTACGCGTTTTTTCAGAGGTGGCAAAAAGCTTAAGTTTTTCTAAAGCCTCCAAAACACTATATCTCTCACAGCCTGCTGTTTCAAAACACATCAAGGAAATTGAATCGCGATACCGCGTCAAACTTTTTGAGCGCCAAGGCAACTCTATTTCATTAACGCCAGCAGGTTCCGATTTCCTTCAATTTACAGAAAAGATTTTAACGCATTATGACGACCTTGAGAATCATTTTTTAAGCCTACAACAAAAGCTTCCCAAACAAATCAAAATCGGTGCTAGCACAACTATTGCCCAATACATTGTTCCCAGATCATTGGCTGCTCTCAAACAGCGATTTCCGGAAACGGCCTTTACGCTTATCAATGATAATTCTGCGACAATCGAACTTAAGATTGAGACAAACCAAATCATATTTGCACTCATCGAAGGCAAGAATCACAATCCATTATTGCAATATGAAAGCTTCTTAGATGATGAATTGGTTTTGGTTACCAATGCCAAAAATAAAACTAGAACAATTGAACTTTCTGACTTACCCCATCTCCCACTCGTTTTGCGTGAGGAAGGCTCAGGCACACGACACATTCTCGAACACCAATTAACAGAGGCAGGCATTGATATCAATCAATTAAACATAGATATGATTTTGGGTAGCACTGAAAGTATCAAAACCTATTTGTACCATGGTGCAAGCTATGCTTTTGTTTCTATATTCTCGGTGATTGAAGAACTCAAAAACAATAAGCTTCAAGTCGTTGATATTGAAAGTTTTGATATTAAAAGACCACTCTACTTCGTTTCTAAACAAGGCTATCAATCCGCATTTTTTGACATCATCAAGCTCTTTTTTAAAAAAGGTCATAACAATAGGTTATAGAGTATAAAAAATTACGTTGTGTTTGATCGCTTTTTTTAGTTGAACTTTGCATCAAAATCATATTGTCATGCAATTAAAACTATCCCCAATCGCAGCAAAAGCACTATTTTTAGTCTTGGCTATTTTGTGTTTAACGCCCTTTGTTACTTCTCCTATCGCTTTATTAATGGGCTTTATTATTACAAATATTGTCTACAACCCATTTAAAGAATACACAGGAAAAATCGTCAAATGGTTATTAAAAATCTGTGTGATCGGACTCGGATTCGGCATGAACCTTAATCGCACTTTAGAAGTCGGAAAAGAAGGACTTTCTCTGACTATTTTTACAATTATTACAACATTAGTTCTCGGCTATTTTATAGGAAAACTTCTCAAGCTAGATAAAAAAATTGCTTATTTAATTTCATCAGGTACTGCCATCTGTGGCGGAAGTGCTATCGCAGCTGTTTCTGCAGTCATCCAAGCCAAAGAAAAACAAATCTCAATCGCGCTAGGTGTTGTTTTCTTCCTGAATGCTATAGCACTTTTTGTCTTCCCAGTTTTCGGACATATGCTAGACTTATCACAAGCTGACTTTGGGCTGTGGAGCGCCATTGCCATTCATGATACAAGTTCTGTTGTCGGCGCAGCTTTAGCTTATGGTGAAGAAGCTTTAGAAATTGCGGTGACCGTCAAACTGGCACGTGCCTTATGGATTATCCCTCTCAGTATTGTCACGATGTTTATATTTAAAGGAAATTCGGGTAAAATCAAAATCCCTTGGTTTATTTTACTCTTTGTGGCAGCCGTGATTCTGAACTCATATATTGATTTACCGAGCTTCATTACCGCTGGTGTCCCTATGATTTCTAAACAACTTCTCGTTTTAACACTCTTCTTGGTAGGAACTGGCTTAACAATTGAATCGATTAAAGAAAGTGGTGCACAGCCTATTATACTTGGGCTTTCTCTATGGATTATCATTTCTGTAACCTCCCTGAGTTACATTCTATTTTTATAATAAATAGAAATAAAAAATGGGAAAGTAACTTTAGTTACGTTGAATGAAGATGTGAATTTGTTGTTTTGTACCTAAATTAATGAATATGGGATTATTAGGTTTTCTATTCGGAAATAAAAGTAAAATGATTGAAGAATTTAAAGAACGACAAGCCATTGTGATCGATGTGAGAAGTAAAACAGAATTTTCGGGAGGTGCAATTCCTGGTTCAAAAAACATCCCTTTACAACAAATAGATTCACAAATTGATCAAATCAAAAAAATGAACAAACCTGTTATTTGTTGTTGTGCGAGCGGTATGCGATCAGGAAATGCAGCAAGCATTCTCAAAAAAAACGGGATTGATTGTATCAATGGCGGCGGCTGGAGCAGCCTCCACAATAAACTCAAATAGAAAAACAGGCATTCCTGTTAACTCTCAATTTTCATGTTGTTTGATTACAAGGGAACTGAAAATGTGGAAACCGCAATTTCAGGTCCTTTTTTTGCTTGTCGACTTTTTGAAGAAATTGCTGATGTGCTTCGCTATCCGGACTAAAGGCTTTGTGCTTTAAGTTTCTTTGTAACTTATTGACTTTCTCCATGACTTCCTCGGTATCAGTATTCATCCAACTTTCAATAAATTTCTCCCAAATATAAGTGACAGCCGTAGGCGACGGGTGTAACATATCCGATTGAAAAAAACGGTAATCCCTGAGTTCATCGAGTAGGATTTCATAGGAAGGGAAATAAGAAACACAATCGATTTTGTGTTCTCTTAGATTGTGAATGGCAGAAATTAAATGTGCTTTACTCCTGTTATTTCCCACCAAACCTTCTTTTTGATGCCGCACCGGCGAAACAGTAAAAACAAGGTGGATATCAGGATTAATTCGCTGTAGCATTTTAGTGATTGCCTCAAAACTTTCTTGGACTCTAGTAGCAGAAATCAGTTCCTTTTTAAAATTCTTCTGTGGCACTTTATGACAATTCGCAACGTATGCATCACTCTCAATATGCTTATAGATGAAAGCCGTTCCTAAAGTGATAAAGACATGAGAGCTTTCTTTTATAAAATCTAAAGAAGATTTAATCGCTATATTCAATCGCTCTAAAACAACATCAGCATTTTGATGACTCATTTTTGAATGTGCTTCAAAAGAGTGCCATAATCCGTTGTGCTGAAAAATATCTTTTTTAGTAAAAAACTTCTGCGCAACAACACGGTTGATAAAACTCTCAAGACCGAAAGGATGGAACAAAATACCAAAAGGATTCTGTGACAAACGAAATTGAAAATAGTCGAGTTTCTGACCGATATACTCAGAGAAACACGAGCCCAAAACAAAAAGGCTAGACCCGTAATGAATTTTCGGGCCGCCATCTTGAAGTTGAACCTGTGTTTGTAACTGCATCGTTTTGAATGCTAGATCAGTCTAAAATATATTTTTGAGCTTCATCTAAAGCTTGCTTAATACCTTCCGGATTTTTACCACCAGCTGTTGCGAAAAAAGGTTGACCGCCGCCGCCGCCTTGGATATACTTTCCGAGTTCACGGATAATTTGTCCTGCATTCAAGTTTTTCAATTTCACCAAATCTTTGGAAATATAGCAAGACAATAAGGCTTTTCCTTTCTGCTTAGAGCCGAGTATTAAAAACAAGTTTTCAACTTCTCCGCCCAGCTGAAAAGCAACATCCTTCATTCCATTTGCATCCAAATCCACTTGTTCTGCCAAATAATGAACGCCGTTGACTTCTTTTATAGCAGCTTTTAAATCACCTTTAACCTTTCCAGATTTCTCTATTAAAAGTTTTTCAATTTGTTTTTTGAGATCTACATTTTCTACTTGTAAATCTTTAACCGATTTCTGAGGATCTTTGGTATTATTTAAAAGCCTTCTAACGGCATCATACTGATCGCTCTGCTCCGTAAAATAAGTCTTAACCGCATCTCTTGTTATCGCTTCTATCCGGCGCACACCAGAAGCAACTGCGCCTTCTGTCAAGATTTTGAAATGCCAAATATCAGCTGTGTTCTGCACATGTGTTCCGCCACAAAGCTCAACAGAATCCTCATAGCGAATCACACGTACTGTCTCACCGTATTTTTCACCAAAAAGAGCTGTCGCTCCTTCTGCGATTGCTTTTTCAAAAGGCACGCCTCGTTTTTCATTTAAAGCAATTTGTTCGTGAATTTTGATGTTGACAAACTTCTCAATTTCAGTCAACTCTTCTGCTGAAACCTTACTGAAATGTGAGAAATCGAATCTCAAATACTCAGTGTTCACCAGTGATCCTTTTTGCTCAACATGTTCTCCCAAGACCTTGCGCAAAGCTTGATGCAATAAATGCGTTGCTGTATGGTTTGAAGCCGCACGATTTCTCAAATCTTGATTAACCACAGCTTTAAAACGAGCGTCAATATCTCGAGGTAATTTTTTTGTGATCTGAATAATCAAGTTATTCTCTTTTCTTGTGTCAATCACCTGAATGACTTTTCCGTCACTTTCTTCCAAGTATCCTTTATCACCTACTTGTCCACCACCTTCAGGGTAAAATGGTGTCCGATCAAAAACCAATTGATAAAGCTCTCCGTCTTTTGTGCTTTTTACTTTTCTGTATTTTGTGATTTTCACCTCTGCCTCAAGTTGATCATAACCGATAAATTCTTCAGCTGCTTCTTCTCGCAAAATCACCCAATCATCAGCTGATGTTTGTGCAGCAGAACGCGAGCGCTCTTTTTGTTTTTCAAGCGCAAGATCAAACTCTTTGTGATTGAGCGTTAATCCTTTTTCCTCTAAAATGAGAGCGGTCAAGTCAATTGGAAAACCATAAGTATCATATAACTCAAATGCCTTTTGTCCTGAAATCTCTTTGCTCGATGCCTTTTCTATCACATCTTCTAACAAGCCTAAACCTTGCGAAAGTGTTCTCAAAAATGACTTTTCTTCTTCTTTAATGATATTTTCACAAAGCTGGCTTTGTTTTTTGAGTTCAGGAAAAGCTTCACCCATCTGTTGACTCAAAACGCTCACTAATTTATAAATGAAAGCGCCTTTGGTATTTAAAAAGGTAAATCCGTAACGAATAGCACGGCGCAAAATACGTCTGATCACATAGCCCGCGCCATTATTACTTGGCAACTGTCCATCAGCAATGGCAAAGCTCACTGCACGTAAATGATCGGCAATCACACGAATAGCAATATCCGTTTCTTCAGAGACGCCGTATGTTGTTTTTGTAATTGTTTCAATTTCTTCGATAAGCGGTGTAAAGACATCCGTGTCGTAATTTGATTGTTTGCCTTGCATCACCATCGCCAAGCGCTCAAAGCCCATTCCTGTATCTATGTGTTTTGCAGGGAGTTCTTTTAAGCTTCCATTCGCCATGCGGTTGTATTGAATGAAAACCAAGTTCCAGACTTCAACCACTTGTGGGTGATCTTGATTGACCAATTCCCGACCATCAACTTCAGTTTTTTCCGCATCGCTTCGGATATCAACATGAATTTCTGAAGCAGGGCCACAAGGTCCTTGATCGCCCATTTCCCAAAAGTTATCTTTTTTATCTCCCAACAAAATGCGCTCTTCTGAAATATGTCTTTTCCATAAATCATAAGCCTCAGTATCTTTGGCAATACCGTCTTTTTCATCACCTTCAAAAATGGTGACGTACAAACTATTTTCATCAATTTTAAGCTTATCCGTCAAGAATTCCCACGCCCAAGCAATTGCTTCATCTTTAAAATAATCACCAATACTCCAGTTTCCGAGCATTTCAAACATGGTGTGGTGATAAGTATCTTTTCCGACCTCTTCTAAATCATTGTGTTTCCCACTCACACGCAAGCACTTTTGTGTATCTGTAATCCGTGTGTATTTTGGCGTGGCATTTCCTAAAAAATATTCTTTAAACTGGTTCATTCCAGCATTTGTAAACAATAAAGTTGGGTCATCCTTCATCACCATCGGGGCAGATGGAACAATTTGATGTTGCTTTGATTCAAAAAATGAAAGAAATTCTGAGCGTAATTCTTGTGATTTCATAAGACTTAGTTACTGCGTGTTTTAACTTAGCGATGATTTAACTTATATTTGTACAAAGCAATGTTTATTTTTGTACACTTTTGTGCAAAAGTACTAAATTTAAAGAATGCGTAAAGTAAAATATCACTATGATAGTGAAACTCTCTCATATCGAAAGATAGAACGCAAGAAAGGCCGGAAAATGGCAGTCATTTTAGCCTTTACCGTCGGGATTTTAGCAACAAGTGCTTTATTGCTGCTGCTCTATCTCAATATTCCTGGTTTAGAAACGCCAAAAGAGCGAAAATACAAACGTGAATTGGCGAATATGCAGCTCCAATACGACATTATAAATAAAAGGGTTGGCAACTTGGCTGGTGTCCTTGAAAATATTGAAGAAAGAGACAACAAGATTTATCGCGTGTATTTCGAAGCAAACCCAATTTCTGAAGACCAAAGAAAATCAGGTTTTGGTGGCGTCAACCGCTATGAAAAACTCGAAGGCTATCAAAATTCAGAATTGGTCAAAGCGACAACGCAGAAAATTGATATTCTGTCTAAACGCATCTCAATACAGTCTGAATCTTTAGATGATATTGCGAAGTTGGCCAAAAATAAAGAAGAGCTTTTAGCTTCTATTCCTGCCATTCAGCCGATTAACAACAAAGATTTAAAACGAACAGCTTCAGGATATGGTATGCGGACGCATCCAATCTACAAATATAAAAAAATGCACAACGGCATGGACTTTTCAGCACCCCGAGGAACTGAAGCTTATGCCACAGGAAATGCAGTTGTAAAGAAAGTTAGATTAACACCTGGTTATGGAAATTTAATCGTCCTTGACCACGGTTTTGGTTATGAAACATATTATGCTCACTTAAGTAAATTTAATGTCAAGAAAGGACAAAAATTGAAACGTGGTGACATCGTCGGGTACGTTGGTAGCACAGGTGTCTCTACAGCGCCACACTTGCATTACGAAGTGCATAAAGATGGCCGGGTCATGAATCCAATCAATTTTTATCACGCGGATTTAACGCCTGAGGAATACGATATCATGTTTAATATGTCATCTTTAGAAAATCAATCTTTAGATTAATGAAAACAGACTTACGACATAAACTTTATTACTCGATTGGAGAAGTCGCAGATGCTTTTGAAGTCAACACATCTCTGATTCGTTTTTGGGAAAAAGAATTTGATGAAATACAGCCCAAGAAAAATGCAAAAGGCAATCGTAAGTTTTCACAAGAAGATATCAAAAACCTAGAATTGATTTATCACTTGGTCAAAGAACGCGGATTTACACTTGAAGGTGCAAAAACACACCTGAAAGAAACCAAAAATGAAACGCTCTCCAAGTTTGAAATCATCAGTAAATTAAAAAGAATTAAAGAAGAATTAAATTCCCTTAAAAACAACCTCTAAAACACACACTCATGAAAAAATGGCTTATTCCACTCATTATTATCCTTATCGTTGGATTTGGAATGTACAGCTGGGTCAAAGGCTTTAACAATACAGCCATCACCTTACAGGAAGATGCAAAAACAAGTTGGAGCAATGTTGAAAGTGCCTACCAGCGCCGAAATGATTTGATTGGCAACCTTGTCAAAACTGTCCAAGGCGCAGCCGATTTTGAAAGAAACACCTTGACTGAAGTGATAGAAGCAAGAGCAAAAGCAACCTCAGTTAATGTGAATGCTGACAACCTTGATTCTCAGCAAATCCAAGAATTCAGCCAAGCACAAGGCGGTTTATCTTCAGCCTTATCACGTTTATTAGTGAGCGTAGAACGTTATCCTGATTTAAAGTCAAATCAGAATTTCATGAATTTACAAAATCAACTTGAAGGGACTGAAAACCGTATCAATGTGGCTAGAAATCGATTTAACGGAAGCGTTGGCGATTACAACAAACAGATCAAAGTTTTCCCAAATAGCATCTTTGCAGGTTGGTTTGACTTTGAAGAGATGACAAGATACCAAGCCGATGAAGGCTCAGAGAATGCAAAAGAAGTTGAGTTTAATTTCGACAAATAAAAACATATGTCAGATATCACATCCCACATTACAGCCGAAGACGAGAAAGAAATTATCAAGGCGATCAAAAAAGCTGAAAAAAACACTTCAGGAGAAGTGAGAGTTCATATTGAAAATAAATGTCCTGAAGAGGATGCTTTTGATCGTGCTTTACAAATCTTCGAAAAATTAGAAATGCACAACACAGAACTTCAAAATGGAGTTTTGTTTTATGTTTCTTTAGAAGACCGTTACTTTGTCATTTGTGGTGACAAAGGAATTAATGACGTTGTTGAAACAAATTTCTGGAACGCGACGAAAGACATCGTCATCTCACATTTTAAAAAAGGAGCCTACAAACAAGGCTTAATTGATGGAATCTTAAAAGCTGGCGAAGAGCTCAAGCATTATTTCCCTTATCAATCTGACGATATCAATGAATTATCAGACGACATTTCAAAATAAAACTACATGTACATTAATTTTAAATCACACTTTCTCAGTCTCATATTTCTTTTCATCAGCTTATCAAGCTTTGCACAGTATGATATTCCGGAGATTCCCAAAAAACAAAAATCAGTTTATGACCAAGCTGATATTTTAAAGGATGCTGAAGAAATGCAACTCCGCAAAAAATTAGAAACCTACGCCGATAGTACATCTACACAAATAGTTTTTGTGAGTGTGAAAAGCTTAAAGGGAGAGGAAATCAATCTTTTAGCTGCAGAATGGGCGCACAAATGGAAAATTGGACAAGGTGGAAAAGACAACGGCATGATCATTTTGATGTCTGAAAAAGAACACCAAATTAGCATTCAAAATGGTTATGGACTCGAGCCATTTCTAACCGACATGAACTCATCGACAATCATCAATCAGATCATTATTCCTGAGTTTAAAAAAGCAAATTACTACACGGGTTTAGACAAAGGGACTGATGCCATCATTCAACTTTTAAACGGACAATTTGATGCTGAAGCTCACAAAAGCAGCACCGATGATGTCCGGTGGGGCTTTCTTATTTTCCCTTTTATTATTTTGATTGTCATCGTTCTTTTAAAAAACCGAAAAGGCAAAAATGGTGGTCCTGGCGGTGGCTCTGGAAGTCACAAAGGCGGACCCGATTTATTTGACATCCTCGTTTTAAGTAGCCTTGGCAGATCTGGCGGTTTTGGCGGCGGCGGATTCGGCGGCTCATCATCAGGCGGAGGCTTTGGTGGAGGCGGTGGTTTTGGCGGCGGCTTCGGCGGCGGTGGCTTCGGTGGTGGCGGTGCCAGCGGAAGTTGGTAAATCATGATAGAGCATAAAAATCACACATAAAAAAAAGAGCTACGATTTAAACCGTAGCTCTTTTTTTATAATTGAATTTATTGAACTCTTATTTTTTACGCAAATAAACTGAAATTGGCACACCATTAAAATCAAAATGTTCACGGAGCTTATTTTCTAAAAAACGCTTGTAAGGATCTTTCACATACTGGGGTAAATTACAGAAAAATGCAAATTGTGGTTGCGAGGTTGGTAATTGTGTAATAAACTTAATCTTGACATACTTCCCTTTAAAAGCAGGTGGTGGATTATTTAAGATAATCGGAAGTAAAACATCATTCAGCTCACGTGTTTTGATACGCTTACTACGCGCTTTATAGACGTCAACGGCTGTTTCTATCGCTTTAAAAATTCGCTGCTTATTTTCTACTGAAATGAAGACAATTGGCACATCTACAAAAGGAGAAATCTTCTCTTGGATTAAAGCCTTGTATTCTTTAATGGTATTGGTTTTCTTTTCGACCAAATCCCATTTATTGACCAAAATCACAATTCCTTTTCGGTTCTTTTCAGCCAACCAAAAAATGTTTTGAACTTGGCCATCAAAACCGCGATTCGCATCGAGAATAACGAGACAAACATCTGAGTTTTCAATCGCACGAACGCTTCTCATGACTGAATAAAACTCTAGGTCTTCTTTAACTTTCGCTTTCCGACGAATCCCTGCGGTATCAACTAATTTAAAATCAAAACCAAAGCGATTATATCTTGTATCAATTGAGTCACGGGTCGTTCCTGCAACATCAGTTACGATATAACGTTCTTCACCTACCAGCGCATTAATAAAAGAAGATTTTCCTGCATTTGGTCGACCGACAACGGCAAACTTTGGCAAGTCATCATGATCATCAACATCAGTTTCTGGTAGCTTTTCAACAACTTCATCTAAAAGCTCACCTGTCCCACTCCCCGTAATCGCAGAAATACAATGGAACTCACCCAATCCGAGGTTGTAAAATTCTACAGCATCAAGGCGGGCGTTGTTTGAATCAACTTTATTAACAGCAATACAAACAGGTTTATTATGCTTGCGAAGAAGCTTAGCGACTTCCTGATCCATCGGTGTAATTCCAGTCGTGACATCAACAACAAAAACGATGACATCGGCTTCATCAATGGCAAGTTCCACTTGCTTATCTATTTCATGTTCAAAAATATCATCACTTCCAACGACATAACCTCCAGTATCAATTAAAGTAAACTCTTTTCCATTCCAATCTGACTTTCCGTAATGACGGTCACGCGTGACGCCACTTACAGAATCGACAATCGCTTCGCGGCGTTGGATTAAACGGTTAAAAAAAGTTGATTTGCCGACATTTGGTCGACCTACGACAGCTACAATACTCATGCTTCAGTTTTAAATATGTTGCAAATTTAGTTGATTATTCTTTAGGAATGCTTCAAAAGAAACAATTTATAAAGAATGAAATTCTACCAAAAAAAAGAAATCTTGGACAGAAAATCCAATTTTTTAGATAGTTTTAATGATTTAAACGAAATTGAATGGTCAATACGCCTGATTTTAATAAGCTTAACGAACAAGCACAACTCAAAATACGCTTTTCTGCGCCAACGACTTTAAGTCAAAATGACTTCAAACGGAAGGTCAAAGAAGCCCAACAAAGGCGAACTGACAAGTTTGCTTTTAAGATCTCAGGAGAAGACCACGTTTGGGTTTCCTTTTCTAAAAAGTACCACAAACTCTACTCACCGCAGCTTCATCTTGAATATGTTAAAGAGGAGAATGAAGAACTTATTATTAAAGGCACTTTCGGACCCGACCCAAATTTATGGACAATGTTTATGTTTTTTCACTTTTTCCTAGGTGTCGTTTTTATCGCCTTACTGATGTGGTTTTATACCAATTATAGCTTAGGACATAGCAACGCAATCGTGTACAGTCTAATGGCGATAATTAGTTTACTATGGATTGGTCTCTACATCTTTGCACGTCAAAACCGAATCAAAGGCAAAAGACAGTCTAAGGAATTATTTGAGATTTATCAACTTATTGCTGATTAATTGTCATAGCCAAAACGCTTTAACTGCTGTGCATCATTACGCCAGTTTTTATTCACTTTGACATACAATTCAATGTGAATTTTCTTATCAAAAAACTTTTCCAGATCACGACGGGCTTCAGATCCAACACGCTTAATTCCCTTCCCTTGATGACCTATTATAATTCCTTTTTGAGATTCGCGTTCAACCATAATCAAACTGCGGATGCGGATGATGTTATCATCCTCTATAAACTCTTCCGTTTCGACCTCAACACTGTAGGGGATTTCTTTTTTGTAGTGAATTAATATCTTTTCTCTAATCTTTTCATTCACGAAAAACCGCTCTGGCTTATCGGTCATCTGGTCTTTAGGATAAAAAGCAGGTGACTCTGGTAAAAGCTCAATTAAACGATTTAAAACAGATTCGACACCAAAATTATTAAGGGCAGAGATGGCATATATTTCAGCATTAGGCAGCTCTTCTTGCCAGTATTCAATCTGTTCATTGACAAACTCTTGATTCTTTAAATCGATTTTATTCAACAACAATAAAATCGGGATATCAGCATGTTCAAGTTTCTTAAAGAAATCCTCATCTTTCAAAGCCTTTTCACCAGCTTCCACAAGGTAAACAAGGACATCAGCATCTTGGAAGGCTGACTTTACAAAATTCATCATTGACTCTTGAAGCGTATAAGCTGGCTTGATAATACCAGGTGTATCACTAAGCACCATTTGGAAATGATCACCGTTGAGAATACCCAAAATACGATGACGTGTTGTTTGTGCCTTATTGGTGATGATAGATAATTTCTCACCAATGAAAGCATTCATCAATGTTGATTTTCCAACATTGGGGTTTCCAATAATATTGACAAATCCGGCCTTATGTTGTTGCGTTTTTTCGATGACTTTAGAATTTTAAACAAAAAAAGCTATCCTTAAAGATAGCTCTTCTTGATGAATTTAAACTTTTTTATTTTAATTTCTTTTTGACCTCTACCTCTTGGTAAGCCTCGACGATATCGTCAATTTTCAGATCATTGTAATTCTTAATTTGTAAACCACAATCGTATCCTTTTGCTACTTCCTTGGCATCGTCTTTAAAGCGTTTAAGCGAAGTTAAACTTCCTGTATAGATGACAATTCCATCGCGAATTAAGCGTATACCAGAGTTGCGATAAATCTTACCTGAAGTTACCATACAACCCGCGATTGTTCCAATTTTAGAGATTTTAAATGTTTCTCTAACTTCGGCAGTACCCGTAATTTCTTCTTTCAATTCTGGAGAAAGCATACCTTCCATCGCATCTTCAATGTCATTAATGGCATCGTAGATAATTGAGTAAGATCTGATATCGATTTCTTCTTTATCAGCAAGTATTCTTGCATTTCCTGCAGGTCTGACATTAAAGCCAATGATCACCGCATCAGATGCTGATGCTAATAAGACATCACTTTCTGTGATCGCACCAACACCTTTATGAATAATGTTGACTTGAATTTCTTCGGTAGAAAGTTTCTGTAAACTATCGGTTAAAGCCTCAACAGAACCATCCACATCAGCTTTAAGGATAATATTTAATTCTTTAAAGTCTCCAAGTGCAATTCGACGTCCAATTTCATCAAGCGTAATATGCTTTTGAGTTCGAACAGATTGTTCACGCTGGAGCTGTGTACGTTTAGATGCAATATCTTTTGCTTCACGCTCATCAGCCATCACTTGGAAAGTATCTCCAGCTTGTGGTGCGCCGTCAAGACCTAAAATCGAGACTGGCGTTGATGGCCCAGCTTCTTTTACTTTATTTCCACGTTCATCATGCAAGGCTTTGATTTTACCACTTGTGGTTCCTGCCAAGACATAATCACCAACTTTCAAGGTTCCTGATTGAACTAAAATTGTAGAGACATAACCACGACCTTTATCGAGGTAAGCTTCAACAACAGTACCTTTTGCACTGCGATCAGGGTTTGCTTTCAATTCGAGCAGCTCAGCTTCAAGAAGTACTTTTTCAAGCAACTCTTTAACACCTGTTCCTTTCTTCGCTGAAATATCATGAGATTGAACTTTACCACCCCAATCTTCAACAAGTAAATTCATATTCGCTAAAGATTCCTTCACCTTTTCAGTATTCGCTGTCGGTAAGTCAACTTTATTGATTGCAAAAACAATCGGAACACCCGCAGCTTGTGCGTGTGATATCGCTTCTTTTGTTTGTGGCATAACATCATCATCAGCTGCAATTACAATAATTGCAATATCTGTGACTTGGGCTCCTCTTGCACGCATCGCCGTAAAGGCTTCGTGACCAGGTGTATCCAAGAATGACATTGCTTGACCATCGTCAAGCTTCACGCCATAAGCACCAATATGCTGCGTAATACCACCACTTTCACCAGCGATGACGTTCTCTTTACGAACGTAGTCAAGAAGTGAAGTTTTACCGTGGTCAACATGTCCCATCACAGTGACAATTGGCGCACGAGATACCATTTTTTCTGGATCTTCATCTTCAAATTCATCAATTGGATCTTCGATTTCAGCAGAGACAAATTCAACTTCATAACCAAACTCTTCTGCAACAACGCTTAAGGTTTCTGCATCAAGTCTTTGGTTCATCGTTACCATCATTCCTAGTGACATACACGCAGAAATAACTTTTGTTGCTGGCACATCCATCATCGTTGCGACTTCAGTTACAGTCACAAACTCTGTCACCTTTAAGATTTTACTATCTTTTTCAAGCTGATCAGTCTCTTCTTGGGTTTTTTGACGGTGTTGTTGACGTTTATCTTTACGATATTTTGCGCCTTTTCCTCTAGCAGATTTCCCTTGTAACTTCTCTAGTGTTTCACGGATTTGCTTTTGGACATCAGCCTCTGTTGGTTCTTCTTTGACAACAGATTTTTTCTTACGGCCTTTTCCTGCACCCTTTTTATCTTTAAACCTAGAATTTGACGGTGATGATTGTCCGGGCTTATTGTGTATACGCTTACGTTTGCGTTTTTTAGCACCCTTATTCGCGTCTTTTTTATCGTCCTTATCTTTCTTTTTAGGTGTTTTCTTAAACTGATCAAGATCAATTTTTTGACCTGTAAAGTTAGGACCTTTTAACTTTGTGTATTGTGTTTCGTGCTTAACTTCCTCCTCTGTTTTTTCTTCAGAATTGGTGTCCTTGTCTTGTTTAGTGTCTTTTGCTTCTGAGGCTTTCGAAGCTTTTGGAGACGCTTGATCTTTCTGAGGCTTAGAGTTTGAGCTATCTTTTGGCTGAGATTTAGCCTGAGGCTTTTTGGCTTTAGGCTTTTTACTCTTTTCTTCAAGATCTATTTTTCCGACATATTTAGGACCAGAAAGTTTTGTTTTAGAAGATTCATCTTTTTCGACATCGGCTTCTTTCGCTTGTTTTTCAGCTTGAGCCTCGGCTTCTTTTTGAGCAGCTGCATCTTTATCAGCTTGTTCTTTTTCAACCTTAGCTTTTTCCGCCTTCTCTTTCTGAGCTTCTTCTTGACGCTTTTTTGTTTCGGCTTCGCGCTTTGCTTCTTCTTCTTTCTTCTTCAGCAATTCTTTTTCGCGGGCTATTCGAATCTCTTCTTTCTCCCGTTTGCGCTCTTCACTCGCTTCTTTAGAGGCTGTTCTTTTTGACTTGTCTGTTTCAAACTTGTCAAACAAAACCTCATAGACATCTTGTGAAATTTTTGTTGTCGGTCTAGCCTCAATTTCGTATCCCTTAGAGCCCAAATATTCGACCGCTCTATCAAGCGATATATTGAATTCTTTTAATACTTTATTTAACCTTTTTTGTTTTTTTTCAGCCATAAATTGCCTCTAAATAATTCTATTTTAAATATTCAACAAAGATGAGTTTAAAATTGTTATTCTTCAAACTCTTCTTCTAAAATTTTTCTTACGTTGAGAATTGTTTCTTCTTCTAAATCAGTACGTCTTAGTAAATCCTGAATCTCAAGCTCTAAGATACTTTTAGCTGTATCTAAACCAATTCTCGAAAACTCTTCAATAACCCAGCTTTCAATTTCATCTGAGAATTCAGACAACTCAACATCCTCATCCTGAACATCATCTCTGAAAACTTCGATATCATATCCTGTCAGCTTACATGCTAAACGGATATTATGTCCTCCTCTACCAATTGCTCTTGAAACTTCTTCTGGTTTTAAAGTGACTTCTGCACGCATTTTATCCTCGTCAATTTTCATATCGACAATTTTAGCAGGACTCAACGCACGCTGAATGTATAAACGTGGATTTGTTGTAAAATTGATCACATCTATATTCTCATTCCCGAGTTCACGTACAATCCCGTGAATTCGCGATCCTTTCATTCCGACACATGCCCCAACTGGGTCAATTCTGTCATCATATGTATCGACAGCTACTTTTGCTTTTTCACCAGGAACCCTCACTGCAGCTTTGACATTAATCAAACCATCAAAAACTTCAGGAATTTCCTGTTCAAATAATTTCTCTAAGAATTTTGGTGAAGTCCTTGACAAAACAATAATTGGCTTATTCCCTTTCAATTCAACTTGCTCGATAACACCTCTTATACTATCTCCTTTTCTGTAAAAGTCTGATTGTATTTGGTGCTCTTTAGGAATGACAAGCTCGTTGCCCTCATCATCAAGTAAGATAACCACATGTCTTCTGACGTGGTGTACTTCAGCAGAATAAATTTCACCGATTAAATCCTTAAAATGCTTATATGTATTTGTACTGTCGTGCTCGTTAATTTTAGAAATTAAGTTTTGGCGCAATGCTAAGATTGCCCGTCTTCCTAATTGATAAAGTTTAACTTCTTCTGAAACGTCCTCATCCACCTCAAAGTCAGGCTCGATCTTCCGTGCTTCAGAAAGTGAAATCTCCTTGTTTTCATCTTCTACTTCGCCGTCATTTACAACAACTCGGTTTCTCCATATCTCAAGGTCGCCTTTATCTGGATTTATAATAA
>JAKDUG010000019.1 GCA_030457805.1 Psychroflexus sp. | reverse complement strand
AAACAAAAAAAATCAAATTATAAGCACTAAAACCGAAGATAACGGTGCTACAATAGTGGAAATACTCAACCAAAATAATAAATCAGAAAGAAATTCTGTAAATTTATCAATAAGCAAAATATTTTTCCCCATTCAAACAACAATTAAATTAAAATCATATTATTCCAATATCAAAAACAATATGTTGTTTAATGATGAACTTCTTATAAATACGACGAACTCATGGGTCAATAACTTAAATTTAAGCAGTGATTTTGCAGATTGGATAACAGCGGAATACGATGGTAGTCTAACTTTAAGCTCAATTAAAAATAAAGTACAAAATACGCAAAAAACCCGACAACAGGTGAACAAAATTGGGCTTTATTTCTATTTTCTCGGTAATCATACCCTGAATTTCTCTGGAGAATGGATTAGTTCAAAGTTAGGAAAAAACTCACGAAGTGATTTATTTGGTGATTTCATGTATCGTTTTACCCTTTCTGAAAAAAGAAAAATCGATATTGAATTTTCAATGATTAATATTTTTAATAAAGACACCTATCAAGATTTTTCGGTAGATAATTATACCGTGACAGAATCATATTTTTATCTCCGCCCAAGACAATTATACGTAACTCTAAGGTTTCCGCTTTAAATTTCTGATAATAAATAACACCAATCAATAAGGCTTGTTGAAAATCGCCTATTGTTTCTAAAAGAACATCACTTATATTAAAACCAACTCACTTTAGTTAGCTTAAAATAAAGTCAAAATTGTAAACACAAGACATCTATTCAACATTTACGCAAATCCCTGACACTCTTCTTGCGTAATTGACAAAAAACAGACACAAACCTTTGCATAGTGATAATTCATAACATTTAAAAATGCTGCGTGAATACATTTTAAAAACAAGTAAACCCAGCAAAATTTATTATTTTGCATCTTAGATGGTTTATCGCCATTCATTGACATTAAATTTTAATAAACTTATGATGAAATTAATTCGATTATTTGTCTTTTTATTCGCCTTACCGCTTTTTGCACAGCAAGGCGGAATGTGGATTCCCTCTCTACTTGAAGGAATGAATGAAACTGAAATGCAAAATCTTGGCATGAAAATGTCGGCTGAAGACATTTACAGCGTCAACCAAAGTAGCCTCAAAGATGCTGTGCCTCATTTTAATGGCGGTTGTACTTCTGAGGTCATCTCTCCAAAAGGACTTGTCCTCACAAACCACCATTGTGGTTATGGCCAAATCCAATCGCATTCTTCTGTAGAAAACGATTATTTGGCAGATGGTTTTTGGGCTAAAAGTATGTCTCATGAATTGGCTAACCCAGGCATGTCAGTCACTTTTATTGTTGAAATTACCGATGTGACAGAGAAGGTTTTAAAAGAGACTGAAAACGCTTCAAGTGAAGAAGAACGTCAAAAAATTATTGAGAAAAACAAACAAGCCGTTGTTGAGAATTCACCAAAAGAAAAGTGGGAAACGAATCGCGTGAGCACATTTTATGACGGCAATCAGTTTATGTTATTCCGCGTCGAGACTTTTAAAGACATCCGTTTAGTAGGTGCACCACCTTCATCAGTTGGGAAGTTTGGTTCAGATACTGACAACTGGACGTGGCCGAGACATACAGGTGATTTTTCACTTTTCAGGATTTATGCTGATGAAAATAACCGTCCAGCTGAATACAGTGAAGACAATGTACCCTATACACCAAAACATTATTTACCAATCAGTTTAGATGGTGTTGCCGAAGATGATTTTACTTTAGTTTTTGGTTTTCCAGGATCAACTGATGAGTATTTGCCTTCCGTTGCGATAGAGCAATTAACCGAAACCATCAATCCTGCTCGCATTGGTCTGCGCGAAGTTGCTTTGAAGGAGCAAGACGTCTTCATGAGGAAAGATAAGAAAATCAAAATTCAATATGCTTCTAAGTATTCAAGTATTGCCAACTACTACAAAAAATGGATTGGGGAAAACCAAGGCATGAAAAAAACAGATGTGGTTGGGAAGAAAAAGGAACAAGAGAAAGAATTTATGAAGCGCGTCAAAGCTGAAGGTCTTCAGAATGAATACGGCTCTATTCTAAGTGACTTTGATAAAGCCTATGCTGAATTTAGAGATTATGATTTGGCTTATAATTACTTCTCAGAATCCTTTCTAAGAAACGTTGAGTTACTCAGAAATGGATTCCAATTATACCAATTAGAACAAGTATTGGAAAACCGCGGCAAACAATCTTTTAAGGACCGAAAAGAGAACTTACTGAAAAGATTCAAATCTTCTTATAAAGATTACAGTGCTAAAGTTGATGAAAAAGTTTTTGAGAAAGTCATTGAGGTATACGCAAACAAAATGCCTCAGCAGTTTGTCTCAAGTGATTTAAAACAAAAAAACAAAGCAGAATTAACGCAAGAAATTTATACAAATTCAGCATTGACATCCTATAAGTCACTTAAAAAATTGATGAAAGGAAATCCTAAAAAAGTGATCAAGAAATTGAACAAAGATGAAGGCTATGCTTTTATAAAAAAACAAGCTGAAAGATTTTATGAAGACGTCTTGCCTGCATACCAGAATAAACGTTTAGAAATCGATGCACTTCAGAAGGAATACATGAAAGCAATCTTGACACTCAGCCCTAAAGACGCACGTATTTTCCCAAATGCAAACGGAACTTTACGCGTCACTTATGGCCAAGTGAAAGGCTACAGTCCTAAAGATGCTGTTTATTACGAACCTGTCACACATTTAGAAGGTGTGATAGAGAAATATGTTGCCGATGATTATGAGTTTGATGCACCACAAACATTAATCGATTTGTATGAAGCTAAAGATTATGGCAATTACGCAGATGATGGAAAAATGCCTGTCAACTTTATCGGGACAAACCACACCACCGGCGGAAACTCAGGAAGCCCAGTGATTGATGCACATGGGAATTTAGTTGGTCTTAACTTTGACCGTGTTTGGGAAGGAACGATGAGTGATTTCTATTATGATCCTGTGATATCTAGAAACATCATGGTCGATGCGCGATACATTTTATTTATCATTGACAAGTATGCAAACGCAACACACTTGATCAATGAAATGAAATTGGTACACCCAAAAGCAGGAGACAATGCTGTAAAGAAAAAGCGCTTGATCAAAAATAGTCAATAAAAATTAAGTGTTTTTTTAAGATACAAAGAAGCCGCCTCATAAAAATTGAGACGGCTTCTTTTTGTTTTAAACACTCTCAGTGAAAACTTAATGAGGTGCCAATGCATTCTAAAGAAAAGGCTATATTTTAAGAACCTGGACTTACCTCATCTTCCTTTACAATTTTATTGACAATCAATGCAATTGCACCATCCCCTGTAATATTTGCTGCCGTTCCAAAGCTATCCATCGCGATATAAAGTGCAATCATCAAAGCCTGTGCATCTGCATCAAAGCCTAACATGGATTGCAAAATACCAACGGCTGCCATAATCGCTCCACCAGGCACACCAGGTGCTGCAACCATCGCTATGCCAAGCATCATCACAAAGCCTGCAAACATACCGAAGTTAAAATCCATGCCTTGCATAAGCATTAAAGCGACGGCACAAGCCACAATCTTCATCGTACTTCCTGCCAAGTGAATTGTGGCTCCTAATGGAATAACAAAATTAGCCACTTTTGGTGAAACACCATTTTTTTGTGCCTGCTGTAATGTCACTGGAATTGTCGCTGCTGACGATTGTGTTCCTAGCGCTGTAAAATAAGCAGGTGCCATTGTCAGTAAAGCTTTGATCGGATTCTTTTTAGTGATCGCTCCTGCGATGACGTATTGAACCACCATCAATAAAATATGCATGATGAAGATAATACCGATAATTTTGACAAAAACAGATAAGACTGATGCCACTTGGCCTTTGAATGCTATGGCAGAAAAGATACTTAAGATATAAAGTGGTAACAACGGAACTATCACTTTCTCAATCAGAGACATAATGATCTTTTGAAAATTAGAAGTCACATTTTTCAAGCTGCTTTCTCCTAAAGGCGCCAACCCTAAACCAACCACAAAAGCGAGGACTAAAGCTGTCATCACATCTAAAACGGGTGGAATGGTAATCGAGAAGTAGGGCGTTAATTCGCGTGCTGTTTCATCAATCGTTTGTACATTCTGCGGCTGAATAAATGAAGGGAATATGCCTGAAGCGACAAAATATGTTGAAAAGCCTGAAAATAATGTCGAGCCATAAGCTAGTGCGGCAGTAATCAATAATAGTTTACCTGCCCCTTTTCCCAAATCGGCTATGGCTGGCATGATCAGTCCTAAAATAATCAATGGAATAGCAAAGCCCAAAAACTCACTAAAAAAATCTTTAAATGTATTGAAAACACGGTTGACAGATTCTGGCGTGTACAACCCAATTAAAACACCTAGAATAATTGCAATAAAGACTTTAAACAGGAGATTGTGAGTGATTTTTTTTAACATAATCTTGTTATAATTTTTCTGTGAAGATTGACAAATATACTATCTTAAGCATTCAAAATAACTGAACAGCTTAGCTTTTTTCCTATGACAATACAGATAATTCCTGCCACCATTCAGCAGGCAGAACCTGTCGCCAAACTACTTTTAGAAGCGATGGAAGATTTAATTTATTTCTATATCGGTAAAAACGATAAAGAAAAAGCACTTGCATTCCTAGAAAATCAATTCAAACTAAAAAATACAATTTATAGCCATAGCAATAGTTTTGTTGCCAAAAAAGATGAAGAAGTTGTTGGTGTTCTGGTTGCTTATAATGGCCGATCACATTTTGAACTTCAACAGGAGTTAATCACATTTTTAAAATTGAATCACAACTTTAAAAGTCATTTGAATCCAGAGACTGAAGCTGACGAATTCTATATTGATGCCTTAAGTGTCAATCCTGATATGCGTGGACAAAAAATAGGAAGTAAACTTATTTATTTTGCAGAAAACCATGCTAAAGAAAACAACTATAAACACATTGGTTTACTTGTTGACAAAGAAAACCCAGCGGCAAAAAGATTGTATCACCGACTGGGTTTTGTATTTATCAATGCTGTCAAATTAGAGCAGCACTGCTATGAACATTTACAAAAAAAGAGTCTTTAATCTCCTTTTTTCATTTCTTGTAAAGTCTGATAAAAATTTTCTTGTTTCGGCTTGTTTTTAGGTCTTTCACGAAGTGGCTCAACTTCCTTTAGGCTCTCGTGACAATCTGCAGGGAGGCGTTGGTAAAGTTTTGTGCCTGCTGTTTTCCAAGCAATCATATCATCAGAAACTTCTTTGATAATCTTCGCTGGATTCCCAACGACCAAACTGCGTTTTGGAATGACAGTCTCAGCCTTGACAAAAGCCATGGCACCAACAATACATTCATCGCCAATTTCAGCATCATCCATAATCACAGCGTTCATTCCGATCAGACAATTTACACCAAGATTTGCACCGTGAATGATAGCGCCGTGCCCCACATGAGCTCCCTTTTTTAAAGTAATACTTTTTCCTGGAAACATATGAACGGTACAGTTTTCTTGCACATTCACGCCATCTTCTAAAATAATTTCGCCCCAGTCTCCACGGATGGCAGCTCCAGGACCGATATAGCAATCTTTTCCGATAATAACATTTCCTGTCACCGCTGCTAATGGATGTATAAAACTACTTTCATGAACAACAGGAATGTGATCTTTGAATTTGTAAATCATAATTTTTCTGCGTAGGCAGAAATCTTTTTCAATCACAAGTGATTGAGGTTAATAATTAATTTGACTCTACTCTTTTAATCTCGATCGATTATAGTTAATGTTCCAATTCTCACTGATGTCAATCCAAGAAGGGTTCATATCAATAATGCAATTGATTTTCCACTCTCTTTTCCATTTTTTAAATTGCCTTTCTCTAATACAAGCCTCTACTCCATCTGTAAATTATTCAAAGTAAACCAATTTGTTGCAATTATATCTTGCGGTAAATGATCTTGGATTAACCTTTAATTTATGTTCTTTCACTCTTTCTCTTATATTATCAATAACCCAATATAAAGGACACCTTGTGGTTTATTTGTCATTATATAAACGTTCCAATGCTCACTCATTTCCTTAAATTAAAGACTAATACATTCAAATATAGTGAATTAAAACCCTCTCAATCTCTCGCGTTAAGATTCCTGGCTGCGCAGGAATTTTATTTGAACTTCTTCAGCTTCTCTTTCGTAAAAGAAGAAAGTACCAATCGTCCACTAATTTTAGCACGTTCATTCAGAAGTTCATCCCAATCCTCTGTTCCACGCCAGAACATTTGTTTCATTTCCTTAACGGCTTCGGGATTGTATTCACATAAATTTCTGGCGAAATCCAAGACTGCTTCGTCTAACTCTTCTGTAGAATCGTAAACATTTGCATATAAGCCTTTTTGTTTTGCCCAATCTGGTGTATAAAATGTATTGGCGTCAATAGCAATTTGTGACATCCCACTAGCACCTAATTTTCTTTGAACGGCAGGACCGACAACAAAAGGCCCAATCCCTAAATTCAATTCACTCAGTTTAATTGAAGCGTATTTTGTCGCCATACAATAATCCATTGCTGAAGCGAGGCCAACACCGCCGCCAACAGTTTTGCCTTGAACACGACCGATTATAAATTTAGAACATTTTCGCATAGCGTTAATCACATTTGCAAAACCCATGAAAAATTTCTCCCCTACTGTTTCATCTTTGATATTGATCAATTCTGTAAAACTAGCTCCCGCACAAAAAGTGCGCTCACCACCAGATTTTAAAATAATCACCAAAACCTCATCATCTTGACCAACCTCAGTAATAGTTGTTGCCAATTGAGATAAAATATCGCTGGGTAATGAGTTGTGTGCTGGATGAAAAAATTCAACGGTTGCAATCCGATCTTCAATCTGTTTTTTAACGTATGCTTCTGCCATTTTTTTATTTTTTTGTAGTCAAAACTAATCAATGTTAGCTTTAATGACAATAATAAAGGCTTAAAGCTTCTTTTTTTTACCAAAAACAACATACCAAAGACGATTAACTGGAATTAGGCATTCAGAATCACCTCTTTTATTTCTTTTCATAAAATATAGCTATTGAGAAGTTAAACTTTTCAAACCAGTGAGAGTCTTACAAAACAAGAAAAAGTATATTTGTGACTTGATAATTCAGCCTTCTACACAGGACAATTGTCGCAATATTTTATGTTTTATTAAATACTTATTTTACTTATGAAAAAGATTATTTTTTGTTTACTCCTTGCCCTGTTTATTGCACCAGTTAAGGCAAATGAAGGGATGTGGTTTTTAATGCATATTGAACGTTTAAATCACGTTGACATGCAGAAAATGGGACTTCAGCTAACCCCTGAAGAAATTTACAGTGTCAATAATTCCAGTTTAAAGGATGCCATTGTACAATTTGGTGGCGGCTGTACTGCTGAAATTATTTCTGACAAAGGTCTTGTTTTAACCAATCACCACTGTGGTTATGGCGCGATCGCTGAGCTTTCAGACTCAGAAAACGATTATCTCAACAACGGATTTTGGGCTCAAAATCACGAAGAGGAGATGAAGCCTAAAAACCTTTCAGTGCGTTTCTTTGTCCGCATGGATGATGTTTCAGAACGCATCTTAAACAAAGTGAACGCCGACATGACTGAGGATGAGCGTGAAGCTGCCATCAATCGTGAAACTGCAAAAATTCAGGAAGAAAATAACGATGATGGAAAATATACTGTTTCTGTCAAATCGTTTTACAACGGCAATGAGTTTTATTACTTTGTTTATGAAGATTACAACGATGTGCGCTTAGTCGGAACACCTCCTAAAAGCATTGGTAAATTTGGTGGAGATACTGACAACTGGGAGTGGCCACGTCACACAGGCGATTTCTCACTTTTTAGAGTTTACACTGATAAGGATGGAAATCCTGCCGAATACGCAGAAGATAATATTCCCTTAGATCCAAAACACCATTTACCGACAAGCATTAAAGGTTTTGAAGAAGATGATTTTGCAATGATTTTAGGCTATCCTGGTCGAACTAACCGTTGGATGCCCGCCGGTGGAATCGAACAAAACGTAAACTACGCTTATCCTGCTTGGGTGGAAGGTTCAAGAACAGCGATGGATGTGATGGAAAAGTATATGAGTGACGATACACAAGTGAACTTGGACTATGCCTCAAGCTATGCAGGAATTGCCAATTACTGGAAAAACAGGCAAGGCATGATCGATGCTTTGAAGCAACATAAAACTGCCAAAAGCAAACGCAAAGCTGAACGTAAGTTTAAAAGATGGGCTAAAAAGAATGAAGATGGCATCTATAAAAATGTCATTCCGACCCTCAATGATTATTACAAGAACACGAACGAAATAAGTCGTCATGATAATTATTTGAGTCTCTTGCTTCGTACAAGAATAGCCACTATTCCTTATCGCATAGGAAAAACCATGGACTATTTCTCAGAGCAGAATGAAGCGAAACAGGAAGAATTACTTCCTAAAATAAAAGAAGAGATCGCAAGTCTTTACAATGGGCTTCACCTTCCTTTAGAGAAAGATTTATTGGCAGCTCAATTACAATTGTACACAGACAAAGCTGAAGATATAGCACCATTAGTTGCAGAAATCGCAGATGAGAATGGCAATACAATTGAAGCGTGGACAAAATATATTGACACAAGTCTTGACAACAGTATCTTCCAGTCAGAAGAGAAATTGACAAAATTCATAGAAAACCCAAGTATTGAAGTCTTAGAAAAAGACCCGCTTTACCTTCTTTCATCTGATTTATTAACGCGTTACCGCTACAAGTCTGATGAGCAAAAAGAATGGGATGATGAATTCAAGCACGCCTTCAGATTGATGGTTAAAGGTATGCGTTTACAAAATCCTGATGAAAAATACTACCCAGATGCAAACAGTACTTTGCGTTTGACATACGGGAAAGTCATTTCATTACCTGCTGATAAAAGTAACGATGCAAAAGATAATTATTACACAACGCTAAAAGGGACAATTGCGAAATATCAACCTGGTGATGACGAGTTTGATATGCCAAAAGAATTGGTCGATTTGTATGAAAAGAAAGACTTTGGACAATATGCAGATGAAGATGGTTATTTGCCAGTCAACTTTCTGACAGACAACGACATCACAGGTGGAAATTCAGGCTCCCCTGTTTTAAATGGAAACGGTGAGTTAATCGGAATCGCTTTTGATGGCAACATCGAAGCTATGGCAGGTGATGTCATTTTTGATGATGAGTTACAAAGAACAATTAGTGTTGATATCCGTTATGTTTTATTCTTAATTGATAAATACGCAGGTGCAACACATATTATTGATGAGCTGACTTTAGTGAAATAAAGCACAAATCATTTTTTAAAATTTGATTTAAATAATAGATTTTAAATCAATTATAGACTCCACAAATCGATTCGTTCTTTTTGTGGGGTTTTTATTTTAATCGCAATTCAAACAAATTAAATATTCTTTAAAATTCTCTTCTCAAGCCCTATCATAAGGGAAGTTTTTATCTTTGCTCAAAAATTAATCCTGTATAAATGGAAAAAGAACCAGCGCCAGAAATGAACAAAAAGTGGATTTTAATCGCGCTGATGATCACCATGAGTTTGGCAGCAATGGACGGCACCATTGTCGCTACTGCAATTCCTCAAATTGTTGGTGATCTTGGTGGCTTTTCTTTATTCAGTTGGTTGTTTTCAATCTATCTACTCGTTCAGACAATCACCATCCCAATCTATGGGAAATTGGCTGACATCTACGGCCGAAAACCCATCTTAATTATCGGTATTATTATCTTTTTGCTAGGCTCAGCTGCTTGTGGCGTCTCTTGGAATATGATTTCACTCATTCTTTTCCGCGGCGTACAAGCCATAGGAGCTGGGGCAGTCATGGCGACAGTCAATACAATTGCGGGTGACATCTATAGCATTCAAGAACGTGCAAAAATACAAGGATGGCTTTCCAGCGTGTGGGGTGTTTCAGCAATTATAGGCCCTGCACTGGGCGGTGCTTTCGCTGATTACTTATCCTGGCGATGGATTTTCTTTATCAACATTCCTATCGGTATCATTTCAATTGGATTGATTAGTTACCATCTTATTGAAAGTAAACGCCTTAAAAATCACAATATTAATTGGGCTGGCGCAATGGCAATGCTGACGACAGGAACAATCATCATGTTTGGTTTATTACAAGGTGGACAATCTTGGCCTTGGTTTTCAATCCAAACTTTTGGGATAATCATTCTTTCGGTACTGATGATTTATGTAACAATGCGCATCGAACGTCGTTCTATAGAACCCATCTTACCACGATGGATTTGGGGTAAACGGGTTATTGTTTGTGCTAATTTAGCAACGATTGGCTTGGGAATGATGACAATGGCTCCCAGTATGTATTTACCAGTATTTGCACAATCCGTAACTGGTGTTGGTGCCATTGCCGCAGGATTTATTCTTGCAAGTATGAGCATCACCTGGCCCTTATCCTCCTCCTTTTCAGGAAACCTTTATCTAAAAATAGGATTTAGGAATACAGCGCTTTGCGGGATTCTTATTGTCATTGTTGGGATCATGAGTTTTCTGCTCATCGAATTCCCTGGCCCTGTGTGGCGCTTAGTGAGTACACAACTCATTTTAGGCGCTGGCTTCGGACTCATTTCGACACCCTTAATGGTCGGCGTACAATCAACTGTTGGCTGGGGAGAACGTGGTGTTGTAACTGGTGGCAACATGTTTTCTCGTTATTTCGGACAAAGTTTGGGGGCTGCAATTTTTGCTGCAATCTTCAATTCTGTGCTTTCAGATAAACTTGCTTCTGCACCTTCAAATCTACAAGGGGAACTTCCTGGCGTTAATAAAGTCATTGAATTATTACAATCCCACACAACTGTGGGGGAGGTCAATCTCTTTTTAAGAAAAGCCTTTTTTGATGCCACACACAATGTTTATATCGGTTTAATTCTCACCGCTTTTCTGACACTTATTATTTTATTGTTGACGCCTGCTAAATTTAAAATGATTCATAAAGATGAAAATGCACTTCAGAAAAATTAATCTTCCAGATGTTGAGATAAGCTTATGAACATCTTTATTCTATAAAAAAAAAGAGACTGCAAAATATCGCAGCCTCTTTATCTATTTTAAAAAATCAAATTCTAAATCAATCCAAATTGATCAAAGTGATGATTGATATGTTTGCGATTGAGTAATTTCCACTCAAAATAAGTCAACTCACCAAAAACAGCATTGTTAACAATTGCTTTTGGATGCTCTTGGTAGTAAGCATGAAATTCATCATAAGCCTTTAAGAAAGCTTCCTTAGCCTCATCAAAACTCTCATGATTTAGTGGTTCAAGCTCGCCTTCCTTCATCAAAGGATGTTTAAAGCCACGTGGCATTTTCTCATAGCTATAAAGTGTTTCTTTAACTTTATCGAGGTGTTCATCAGGAGTTAAGATTTCAACTTCACCTGCTTGAGCACAGCCTAATTTAAAACTACCTTCTAAATGTTCAAGCATATGCTGAGGCATCATCATGCCCCATTCTGGCTTTCTATCTTCTTTTAGAAGACTTAACTTTTCTTCTAAAAATGATCTATCAATTTCTTGAAAAACATCTTGCCTTTTTTGAACCATTGTCAGGATTGTCGCTATTGCCACTAATTTATCTTCCTCTTCAACAGCTTCAGTGTCAAAAACCTCAACATACCACTTCACAATACCATTTGGAAGTTCAGTTCCTTTTTGATCACGATCCACTTTTTCTTTACAAGTTAAACGCACATGAATGGTATCGTTGTGATACATTGGTCGCAAGAAACGAATTTCTTCTAAACCGTAATTTGCAGCAACTGGGCCT
The DNA here is from genome assembly GCA_030457805.1 of Psychroflexus sp. Taxonomy (GTDB): domain Bacteria; phylum Bacteroidota; class Bacteroidia; order Flavobacteriales; family Flavobacteriaceae; genus Psychroflexus. The sequence continues at coordinate 8,861 of JAKDUG010000019.1, read as the reverse complement.
TTATTTGGGTAAACAAACAAGCCGGCTGCGGCAGAAATAATAAAATACCCATGCGCCGTTCTTTTTTCAAAAATACTACCTTCAAGAGAAGTGATATCGGTATGTGCATAAAAATGATCCCATGTCAGGTTTCCAAAATTGACAATATCGGTATCCGTTAAAGTTCTATTGTGGGTTTTTAGTGACATTCCTGGCTGAATATCTTCCCAGTGGTAAGCAAATGGATGCTTATCCGTTTCTTTATAGGCTGCCTTTGGCTGGTAAATTCCTGTAATCTCAGAGAGTGTTGTTGGTGAACCTTGAATGGCACAACGCTGCATATAATGCTTAATACCTCGCTTTCCTCCCATTTCTTCACCGCCTCCAGCACGTCCAGGACCACCGTGAACTAAAAGAGGGAGCGGAGCACCATGACCTGTACTTTGTTTAGCACTTTCTCTATTGATGACCAAAATTCGACCGTGATGTGTCGCTGCTTTGACAGTATAATCACGAGCAATTTTATCATCATTAGTGGCTATCGAACTCACTAAAGAGCCTTTCCCCATTTTAGATAAGGTGATAGCTTCCTCCATATTTTTATATGGCATAATCGTACTGACAGGACCAAAAGCTTCTGTTGTATGCACAGCAATATTTTCAAAAGGATTGTCCTCTCTCAAAACAATAGGCGACATAAATGCACCTTTTTTAGCATCAGCACCAATCGTTTTTGTGTTTTCTAAATCTCCGTAAACGATAGAGGCAGTTTTTGTCATTTCTTGAATGCGCTCGTGTACTTCCTGAACTTGATCTTTACTCACCAAGGCTCCCATTCTCACTTCTTTTAAACGCGGATCACCGATTGTGACTTTACCTAAAGCCTTTCCCAGAGCGATTTGGACATCTTCAACTAAATGTTCAGGAACAATCACACGGCGAATAGCTGTACATTTTTGTCCACATTTTGCCGTCATCTCATTGCGCACCTCTTTGATAAACAAGTTGAATTCTGGTGTTCCTGGCTTGGCATCCTCTCCTAAAACAGAAGAATTCAGCGAGTCAGCTTCCATATTGAATGGTACTGATTCCTCCAACAAACGCTGGTGTGATTTTAAGAGTCGCCCGGTATCCGCTGACCCCGTAAAAGTGACGACATCTTGAGATTCCACCGTGTCTAATATAGAGCGTGCAGAACCAGAAATCAATTGTAGTGAACCCTCTGGTAAAATCCCTGAATCAATAATCACTCGGACAACAGCTTGCGTCAAAAAGGACGTGTTTGTCGCCGGCTTAACCACCGCTGGCATTCCTGCCATCCAATTGACCGCACATTTTTCTAACATTCCCCAAACCGGAAAATTAAAAGCATTGATATGCACAGCGACCCCTTCTTTAGGAACCAGAATATGATGCGCCATAAATCGGCCACCACGTGATAAATCAATAGGATCACCTTCTACATCAAAAGACTGATTAGGAAAAACTTTTCGCAGAGATGCATTGGCAAATAGGTTTCCAAAGCCTCCTTCAATATCAACCCAACTATCAACCTTTGTCGCTCCAGTACGGTAACTGATTTCGTAAAATTGTTTTTTCTTTTTCGTGAGATATAATGCTAATTTTTTCAGCATATTCCCGCGTTCTTGGAAAGTCATTTTTCGCAAAGTCTCTCCTTTTTTTCGACCATACTTTAAAGCCTGATCAAAATCAAGTCCTTCGGTATCACTTAAAGCGATTGTTTCTCCAGTCACGGCATCAATTAAAGGAACGCCTTCACCTGAGCCTTCTACCCAATTTCCATTAATATAACTTTGTAATTTTTGCATATTTATTTTTTTCAATCTCTGTTAAATGTATTCGGTTCAATACTTAATTATTTTATTTAACCTCTGAATAATTATGTTCAGTTCCTTTTTATCAAAGTGTCCTAATTTTACTTTAAAACATTCTTTTTCTAAATCTTGAAGCTTTTTGAAATAATCCGTCATCCCTTCTTCGGCCATGGCCATCATATCTTTATCTTTTGCCATTCTTTGATAAGCTTTTTTAAGCTACCCTGTCAAATTGCTCTAGGTATATTTCCAAAGCTTTTTCAATTAATTTATTCTTAGGCACTTTTAATGCCTTGGCTTTCTCTGCCAATTCTTTCAGCAAATGATCAGGAAGGGACGATGTGAATGTTGCCTTTTTATATTTATTTCATGTAAATATAATTAATAAAACAAGGATCATAAGATTTAGATTATCAACTGATTAACTTTCCTTAATTCTCACAAAAGTTGGAATCTCTGAACGCACTATACCCAAAACTTAAATTTTAAAAATACACCTTTGCATTGAGATTCCTGCCTGCGCAGTATTCTCACTTAGGTGGAAATCTCAATATCTTAAATTAAATATTCATTGTAAATTCAATACTTTCCACTCTTTCTCTAAAAGATTCCTGCCTGCGCAGGAATTAAACACGCTCGATTACCGCGGCATAACCCTGACCCACACCAACACACATGGTTACTAAGGCATATTTCTTTCCAGTAAGTTGCAATTCTAAAGCGGCAGTATGTGCTAATCTTGCTCCTGTTACACCGAGTGGATGACCAATAGCAATTGCTCCTCCATTTGGGTTTAAGCGCGGATCATCATCTTTGATCCCCCAAGCTCTGGTGCAAGCCAAAGCTTGCGCTGCAAATGCTTCGTTTAATTCGATGATATCCATATCATCCATCGTTAACCCTGCTTTTTTCAAAGCTTTATTTGAAGCTTCAACAGGGCCAATCCCCATAATTCGCGGCTCGACGCCAACAACAGCTGAACTCAAAATTTTCGCCATTGGTTTTAAATCATATGCATTAACTGCTTTTTCCGAAGCGATGATTGTTGCTGCAGCACCGTCATTTAATCCTGATGCATTTCCAGCAGTCACACTTCCATCTTTGCGAAAAGCTGGCCTTAATTGAGCTAAGATTTCTCGAGATGTTGTTGGTTTGACAAACTCATCTTGACTAAATTGAATTGAATCTTTTTTGCGTTGTGGAATTTCGACAGTAATAATTTCTTTATCTAAACGTCCATTTTTCTGAGCTTCGCTTGCTTTCATTTGACTCCAATAGGCAAATGCATCTTGATCTTCTCTTGAAATCTTATATTTATCAACAAGATTTTCAGCCGTGACTCCCATCCCATCAGTTCCATACATAGCGTCCATTTTTGGATTAACAAATCGCCAACCAAAACTTGTATCATACATTTTGGCATCATTCCCGTAGGCACTGGATGGTTTTGCTATTGCATAAGGTCCACGCGTCATATGCTCCACGCCACCACTGATAAACAAATCCCCATCACCAGCTTTAATAGCGCGATTGGCATGTATAATTGCCGATAGTCCACTACTGCACAATCTATTGACAGTTTCACCAGGAACACTGTAAGGTAGATCGGCTAAAAGCGCGCACATTCTGGCCACATTTCGGTTGTCTTCTCCCGCTTGATTGGCACAGCCCAAGATAACATCATCATAGGCTCCTTTGGGAATACGAGGATTCCTCTTGACGATTTCTTTGATAACATGTGCACCCAAATCATCTGTTCTGACAGGTGATAAACTGCCTTTATATTTTCCGATTGGAGTTCGAATTCCGTCTATAATATAGGTATTCATTTTAATTTTTTTTATAAATTGTATTACTTGTCAAATGCTAAAGTTAATGTATTCTGTGTATGAAGTATTTAGAATAAAATTCATTTTTTATATCATATCTCCCATTCTACTTTTGTTCGGTAGGCGACGCCTTTAAAAAGAGCTACAATCTGATCTCCTTTACAAACCTCAACAATATAAAAGCCGAGCTTGTTCTTCATACTTTTTAAATCAGAAGTTGCTATAATCACGTCTCCTTCCGCCAATGCCTCAATATGATTGATTGATGTTTCTATAGAAACAGCTTTGCGGCCAATGGTATTTGTTGCAAAACCAAAAGCAGTGTCTGCCAAGGAGTAAGTAATGCCCCCATGCGCCTTTTTCATACTGTTGAGCATGTCTTTGTGTATGGTCATTTTTACCTGGCAATACCCTTCCTTAACGTCAAGGATTTCGATGCCGAGCCATTGACTGAATGCGTCGAGGGAGAGCATCTTATTAGGAATTAGGCTGTAGGCAGTAGGTTTTAGGCGATCATTTTTAGGTGCTGGATTTTTATTTTCTTCCATTATCGTTTTTTATTCTTTTAGAAATTATTGAACGCAAAGTGCTAATCATTTTTGGTAAACCTTTAATTCTTCAAAGTTGAAATGATATCTTGATTTCATAAACAATTATAGTATCGCATTACTTTAATTTACTCACGCCTACCACCTAAAACCTACGACCCGATTTGTCCATTTTCCTCAACAGCGGACTACAACGGTAGCGATCTTCACGATATTCTTCATATAAAGCATCCATTGTTTCTACACACCAATCAATTCCTTTTTCATTCGCCCAAGCCAGTAATCCTTTAGGGTAATTGACACCTTTTGTCATGGCTAAGTCAATGTCTTTGGCGGTAGCAATATTTAAAAATAAAGCATCTGCCGCTTCATTGATAAGCATGATTAAAACTCGGTCTAGAATTTGAGTTGCTTTTTCTTTACTGAGAGATCCTGAATCAAGTTCGGGATGACAATCTTTATCAATTTTACCGTCTTTATAATCATAAAAACCTTTGCCAGATTTGCGACCGAGATACCCAGCTTCAGCCAAGCGTTTTTGTGTAAAAGAAGGTTTGTAACGCGGATCGTAATAGAATTCCTTAAAAACAGTTTCGGTCACGGTATAATTCACATCATTTCCGATGAAATCCATCAATTCAAAAGGTCCCATTCTAAAACCACCTAATGTTTTCATCACATGGTCTATTTCTGCAAAGCTAGCTTGACCCTCTTCATGAATTCGCAATGCCTCTCCGTAGAAAGGACGTGCAACCCGATTGACAATAAAGCCGGGCGTATCCTTTGCTAAAACGCCAATCTTTTTCCAATCAGCGATAATCTGAACAACTTTATCTTTGACTTCATCAGAAGTTTGCACTGCTGGAATGACTTCTACCAAAGGCATCAAAGGTGCTGGATTGAAAAAATGAATACCAATTACGCGCTCTGGATGTTCTAAAGAAGCGGCTATCGATGCGATAGAAAGCGAAGAGGTATTGGATGCGATAATCGCATCTTTCGTCTGATAACTTTCTAGTTCTTGAAAAACTTGGCGTTTAACTTCCAAATTCTCAACAATAGCTTCAATTGTGAGATCAGCATCTGCTATATCTTTGAGCTTAGACACATAACTGATATTCTCTTGAATTCTGCTTTTTTCGGTTTCATCAATTCTTCCCTTCTCGATTAAACGCGCTAACACTTTTTCGAGTTTAGCTTTACTATTATCTAAAGCCTCTTGTTTGGTATCATAAAGCTTGACTGTACAATCTGCTGTGGCTGCCACTTGTGCAATTCCGCTGCCCATTGTTCCTGCTCCTATAACTCCTACGGTCATAATTTTTGATTTTTTTATATTGATGTCATACTGAACTTGATTCGGCATCTCATTGAGATATTATTTGTTGATGAGACACTAAAACAAGTTCAGGGTGACGGGAAATTTAAAATACTTACTCTCCTCCAAACTCCGGTTTCCTTTTTTCCACAAAAGCGGTTACGCCTTCTTTATAATCTTTAGAGGAAGCGGCTTCTATTTGAAATTTACTCTCTAATGTCAATTGTTCGTCAAGGCTATTGACCATTGATTGATTCAAAGCTTCTTTAGTTAAAGCCAAGGCTTTTGTTGGCATCTGTGCCATTTTTAAAGCAAGTTTTTCGGCTTCTTCTGCAAAGGCATCCGCAGGAAAGTATTTATAAATCATCCCTAAACGTTCCGCTTCTTGGGCATCTACTTTATCGCCTAGCATGGCTAATGCCGAAGCTTTTTGAAAACCGATTAAACGCGGTAAGAAAAAAGTGCCAGCCGAATCAGGAATCAACCCAATCTTGCTAAAGGCTTGAATAAAAGCAGCGCTTTCTGAAGCTACCACCACATCACAAGCCAAGGCAATGTTAGCTCCGGCACCTGCCGCCACGCCATTGACCGCAACAATTACTGGTTTTGCTGTTTCCCGGATCAATTGAATAATGGGATTGTAATGTTCTTCAAGAATTGCTTTAAAACCCGGATTAAGCTCGGGGTCAGTGACTTCTTTTAAATCTTGTCCGGCACAAAAAGCTTTTCCGTTTCCGGTGAGCAATATAGCTCGAACCTCTTTATTCTTAGCCACGTCTTTTAAAGCGTCTTGCAGTTCAAAAGCCATCTCTCTGTTAAAACTATTAAAGACTTCAGGTCTGTCTAAGCTCAATTTAGCCACCTGATTTTTGATTTCTACTTGTATATTTTTACTCATATAAATATTAAATTTAAAATAAAAATGACAAAGGTAAAAGTTGGTTTAGGCACTCACTTTATCTTTTCACTTTTACATTTTGCTGTTTTTCGGTTTTAACCCCTTTTCTCACTCGATGTTTTTATACTCGTCGTAAAAATTGCAACGAGCTCTTTTACTTCTTTTATAATGAATTGAAATTTTTGAGGATCTTCAATTAAGTTGGCTTCATTTAAAATTTCTAAATTAACCTGAGACTCTCTTAGTTCTTTCAAGCATAATTTCATTTTATGTATAAAGTCTTTTCTTGATTCGGACTTTGAGCCTCACCGTAGTTCAATGCTGCGGAAGAAGCTGATCTAATTAATTGTTTTGTTAAATACTTTGTTGCAAAGTTTTTATGAAGAGCGTGAACATTCTTAATTATTTCAGCAGAAAAACTTACTAAACGTTTTTGTAAATCATATTGATAATTTTTCTCCATATCTAATAACAAGAAATAAATTTAATAAACTACTTTTTAAAACTTTTAGATTTTACATTTTTCCGTTTTACGGTTTAAATTAAACATTTAAAATAATCGAAGGGTTCTTGACAGTCATCACATTTAAATAATGCTTTACAAGCGGTAGAGCCGAATTGACTCACAAGATGTGTATTTGTAGAACCGCACTGTGGACATTTAACCAACTTTTCTTCTCCCAACAAAGCTCTTTTATCGGCGGAAGCATCCATAGGAGGTGCAATCCCATAATCTTCTAAGGCTTTTCTACCAACTGGCGTAATCCAGTCGGTGCTCCAGGCTGGCGCGAGAATTAAATCTACTTGTGCTTCGTAGCCAGCTTGCGTTAAAGCCGTCACGATATCATCGCCTATCACATCCATTGCTGGGCAACCGCTATAAGTAGGTGTGATTTTGACACTTGCTTTTTTGCCGTCTAAGCTAGCTTCGCGAACCACACCTAAATCTAGAATTGATAAAACAGGAATCTCAGGATCTGGAATTTCCCTTAAGATAGGTTCTAATTCTTTTTCGATATGTACTTTTTCTTGAGCCATAATATTACATATTCTATGATGAAATTTTAAAATTCAGTATGAGCTTGTTCCAAACTTTATGAACAAAATTTCTTACGCATGCGCTTTAAGATTCCTGACTGCACAGGAATTTACCACTTCATTCCAGGATATGTGCGTTGCATATATTGCATTTCGCTCAGGATAAATCCCATGTGTTCAGTGTGAATTCCTTTTTTACCGCCCTTTTGGAAGTATTTCAATTCTGGAACTTCTAAGGTAGCTTCCTCTAGTATGGCTGTCACTTTTTTATAGTAACTTTCTTTTAAAGCTTTCACATCAACACCAACTCCAGCTTCAATCATTGCCTCATCAGCTTCTGTTGTCTGAAATAACTCATCTGTAAAACGCCACAAATCATCGATAGCAGTTTGCATTTTTTCTTTACTTTCAGCTGTACCATCACCGAGACGCTTTACCCAATCTGATGAAAAACGCTTGTGATAACTGACTTCTTTAATACATTTTTTAGCAATAGCAACGAAAGTCTCATCCTTAGAATTTTGCATTTCTGTCATTAAAAGAAAATGAAAATGATCAAACAAAAACTGGCGTCCAATGCTATAAGCAAAATCAGTATTGGGTTGCTCTACTAAAAGGACATTTAGGTACTCGCGTTCGGTACGCAAAAAAGCCAAATCATCTTCAGTGACCTCAGCCTCAGAAACCTGTGCTGCATACTGAAAATAGCTACGGACTTGTCCAAATAAATCTAATGAAATATTTGTCAGGGCAATATCGGTTTCTAAGGTAGGTCCGTGTCCGGTTAACTCACCTAAACGCTGACCTAAAATCAAACTATTATCAGCTATGCCGTATATATATTTTATTTTATTCTCGCGAAAGCGTGAATCTTCTTGTTTTGAACTCATTTTATTTATTATTTATTCAAAATCCTTTTTTTTACAAAAAAATCAGGATTTGTGACTGTAAAACTATTCCGTTTAAGAATCTTTTTTAAATATGCTTACGCATGCACCAAATTACTCTTGCGCTACAAGATTCATGCCTGCGCAGAAATTTTACATGTGTTTAACATCATCAGGCAAATCGTAAAACGTGGGATGGCGATAAACTTTATCAGAAGCAGGCTCAAATAATTCACCATTATGATCTGGATTAGAAGCTGTAATATTCTTTGACTCAACCACCCAAATACTAACACCTTCATTTCGACGCGTATAAACATCTCTCGCGTTTTCTAGAGCCATGTCCGCATCTGACGCATGTAAACTTCCAAAATGCCGATGTTCAAGTCCGTTTTTACTGCGGACAAATATTTCCCATAAAGGCCAGTTCTTTGTTTTCTTATCTGTTGACATATTTTTTTGTTTAAAAAAATCGAATTCGAAGTTGAACTTGAAATTGATTTTTTTTAATTAATATTTTTAATTCTTG
>JAKDUG010000159.1 GCA_030457805.1 Psychroflexus sp. | reverse complement strand
GGTAATTAGATGTATTCGCCCATAAATTAATAAATTATCTTAATAAAGCACTTATTTGTCAATATGTTTGTTTAAACATTAACACTTTCTCCTGAAATTATGTCAGTTCTGAAATTATGGCGCAAAAAAAAGCCTCGACATGTCGAGGCTTTTTTTCAAATTGATCTATTGACTTATTTTTTGTCGTCATTTTTGCGTTCAGGCTTTTTGAAATCTTCAGGCTTTGGAATAAGCGCTTTTCTTGAAACCTTTTCTTTACGTGTACGTGGGTCAACTCCGAAATACTTCACGTCGATGACATCGCCAAGATTGAGAACATCTGTCACATTATTTGTGCGTTCCCATGCCAATTCAGAAATGTGTAATAAAACTTCATTTCCTGGAGCGTCAAGATATTCAACAACTGCGCCGAAATCAAGAACTTTGATGACTTTGACTTCGTAAACTGAACCTTTTTCTGGTTTGAAAAGCATAGCATCAAGTCTTTGAAGGACCATATCGATGCCTTCTTGACTTGTTCCTAAAATCTCAACAACACCCTGCTCGTCAACTTCGTTGATGACAATTGTTGTTTCTGATGCTTTTTGTAATTCTTGGATGTTCTTTCCACCAGGCCCAATTAAAGCACCGATGTAATCTCCAGGAATTGTGCGTGTAATAATCTTTGGTGAATGCGCCTTCACATCTTCATTAGGTTGAGCGATTGTTTCGGTCAATTTATCTAAAATGTGTAAACGTCCTTCACGTGCTTGCTTTAATGCACTGATTAAAATCTCGTGTGATAAACCTTTGACTTTAATATCCATTTGACATGCCGTGATTCCTTTATCAGTTCCAGTAACTTTAAAGTCCATGTCACCTAAATGATCTTCATCACCAAGAATGTCAGATAAAACAGCATAATCTTCACCGTCTGTAATTAATCCCATTGCAATTCCAGAAACAGGTTTTTTCAACTGAATACCTGCATCCATTAATGCCATTGTTCCTGAACAAACAGTAGCCATTGAAGACGAGCCGTTTGATTCTAATACTTCAGAGACAACTCTGACAGTATAAGGACAATCATCAGGAATCATGCCTTTAAGTGCGCGCTGAGCAAGATTTCCGTGTCCAATCTCACGGCGTGAAGTTCCCCTGATTGGGTAAGCTTCTCCAGTACAGAAAGGAGGGAAGTTGTAGTGTAAGTAGAATGTCTCTTCTCCACTATTTGTTGGTGTGTCGATCATGTTAGCTTCGCGAGATGTTCCTAAAGTAACAGTTGCTAAAGCTTGTGTTTCGCCACGAGTGAAGATTGATGAACCATGTGTTGATGGCAGGTAATCTGCTTCACACCAAATCGGTCTGATTTCATCAAGCTGACGACCATCTAATCTTACTTTTTCTTTTAATGTTAAGTCACGAACAGCTTGCTTTTGTGCAGCATTAAAATATTGCCCTACAAGTTTGCCGTGCTCTTCAAGCTCTTCTTCAGTAAATAAAGCTTTGATTTCTTCTTTGATCTCACCAAATTTTTCTGTGCGTTCATGTTTACCTAAACCTTCTTTGGCAACATCATAGCATTTTTGGTAAGCTGCGTCAAGAATCTTTGCTTCAAGTTCTTCGTCTTTTCCAGTTGTTTCGTAAGCTCTTGTTTCTTTTTTACCAGCAGCTTCAGCAAGTCTGCGTTGTGCTTGACACTGGATTTTGATGGCTTCGTGTGCAAATTTAATTGCTTCTGTCATTTCTTCTTCAGAAACTTCATCCATTTCGCCTTCTACCATTGAAACGCTATCCTCAGAAGCACCGACAATCATGTCTAAATCAGCTTCTTCGATTTCAGCACGACTTGGGTTGATGACAAATTCACCATTAATACGTGCAACACGTGCTTCAGATATAGGGTATTCAAAAGGAATGTCTGATAATTGGATCGCTGTAGATGCAGCAAGCCCAGCAAGTGCATCAGGCATCACGTCTTCATCATGTGACATCAACTGAATCATGACTTGTGTCTCATAGCGGTAATCACTAGGGAAAAGTGGTCTGAGAACTCTATCAACTAGCCGCATGACTAAAATTTCGTCATTGCTTGGACGGGCTTCTCTTTTAAGAAAACCACCTGGGTATTTTCCAGCAGCAGCAAATTTTTCACGATAATCTACAGTCAATGGAAAGAAATCCATTGTGCTTGGTTTATGTGAAGAAACAACCGTACAAAGTAGCATTGCATCTCCCATTCTAACGACAACAGAACCGTGTGCTTGCTTTGCAAGTTTGCCTGTTTCGAGTGAAATCGTCTTGCCATTGCCAAGATCGATGACCTCATTAAATGTTTTTGGAATCATAATTAAAATTTAATAGATTAAATGTGTTGTGTTGTGTGCAGAGTCTAATAAACTTTATAGAAACAAATCAAAAAATGAGAAGAGGCAATATAAAAAAAAGGGGCGAAAAATGCCCCTTTTAAATTTATTTTCTTAATCCTAAAGTTTTTACAATCTCTCTATAACGTAAGATATCTTTATTTTTCAGATAGTCAAGTAAGTTTCGACGCTTACCAACTAGTTTAACCAATGAACGTTCAGAGTTATAATCTTTTCTGTTCGTTTTTAAGTGGCCAGAGATGTGTGCAATTCGCTTTGTCATTAAAGCAATTTGACCTTCAGCTGAACCAGAGTCTTGTTCGTTTTTACCGAACTCAGCAAATAATTTGCCTTTTTCTTCTTGGGATAAATACATGCCAATATTATTTCAATAGTTATTATGTACAGATAGATTTTCTATCAAGCGGCAAAATTATGTTTTATTTTTTAAATAAAATACTTTTCTGCAAATTATGTTCTGACTTTTTTGTTCGTAATCAAGTCGATATACAAATTGATTTTGTCTTTTAGATTTTTCCGATGTGAAATGAAATCTAAAAATCCGTGCTCTTGTAAAAATTCAGCAGATTGAAATCCTTCTGGTAAATCTTTTCCTGTTGTATCTTTTACAACACGAGGTCCAGCAAAACCAATCAATGCACCTGGTTCTGAAATATTGATATCACCTAGCATGGCAAATGAAGCTGTTGTTCCTCCTGTTGTCGGATCTGTACAAAGTGAAATGTACGGCAATTTAGCCTTCGCTAATTGTGCAAGTTTGACAGATGTTTTTGCCAATTGCATCAATGAAAGCGCAGCTTCCATCATACGGGCTCCACCAGATTTCGAAATAATGACAACTGGTAATTGGTGTTCGATAGCATAATCTATTGCACGTGCAATTTTCTCACCAACAACAGATCCCATTGATCCGCCAATAAATTTGAAATCCATCGCGCAAACGAGTATTTCAGTCTTCTTAGACTTGCCAACTGCAGTTCTTATCGCATCACTTAATTCTGTTTTCTCTTGCGCATCATTTAGTCTGTCCTTATACTTTTTGGTATCCTCAAAATTCAAAGGATCTTTTGAAGTCATATTTTCATTTAACTCCTTATATTTATGATCGTCAAAAAGTATTTCGAAGTATTGTTCACTTCCAATCCTGACGTGGTAATCATCTTCTGGACTGACGTAAAAATTAGCTGCGAGTTGTTCGTGGTCAATTATTTTTCCTGTTGGGGATTTGTACCACAAACCTTTAGGGACATCTTTCTTGTCTTGTGTCGCAGTGCGAATTCCTTTTTTCTTTCTTTTAAACCAAGCCATTGTTTAATGCTTTTTTTTATAAAGTGTTGATGTTATTAAGATCATTAAAGGCTTTCTTTAAACGTGTGACAAACGTTTTTTCGCCTTCTCTTAACCATTTTCGTGGATCGTAGTATTTTTTGTTCGGCAAATCATCGCCTTCTGGATTTCCGATTTGTGACGCCACATATCCAGCTTTGTTTTTCATATAATCTCTAATGCCTTCAGTAAATGCATATTGTAAATCTGTATCAATGTTCATTTTGATAACACCATAGCCAATTGCTTCTTTGATTTGTTCTTCTGAGGAACCACTTCCACCATGGAAGACAAAGTCAATATGATTGTGCTCTACATCGTATTTCTTCGTGATGTATTCTTGTGAATTTTTCAAAATTTCAGGTGTCAACTTGACATTCCCAGGTTTATAGACGCCGTGTACATTTCCAAAGGCAGCAGCAATTGTAAACTGGTCAGAAATTTTGCTTAATTCCTCATAGGCAAAAGCAACTTCTTCGGGTTGTGTATAAAGTTTTGAAGAGTCAACGTCTGAATTGTCAACGCCATCTTCTTCACCACCAGTGATGCCTAATTCGATTTCTAATGTCATTCCCATCTCTTTCATACGACCGAGATAAGTTTTACAGATGTCGATATTCTCCTTGATTGGCTGATCTGATAAATCAATCATGTGTGAGCTGTAAAGTGGTTTGCCGTGAATTTTGTAGAATTTTTCACCTTCATCAAGCAAGCCATCAATCCATGGCAATAATTTTTTAGCACAGTGGTCTGTATGTAAAATAACTGTAGCGCCGTAGGCTTCAGCTAAATCGTGTATGTGTCTTGCGCCAGAAACAGCTCCCATAATAGCAGATTTCTGGTTTTCGTTTGATAAGCTTTTTCCTGCATTAAACTGCGCACCTCCGTTAGAAAATTGAATAATAACTGGCGAGTTGAGTTCTGCTGCTGTTTCTAAAACAGCATTGATACTGTTTGACCCGACGACATTAACAGCGGGTAAAGCGTAATTGTTCTTCTTTGCGTGGTTAAAAATTTCTTGAACTTCATAACCTGTTGCAACTCCTGGTTTAA
>JAKDUG010000158.1 GCA_030457805.1 Psychroflexus sp. | reverse complement strand
TGATTTTTAGCATAATATTGTCATATAATAAAGTTGTAGCAAATGCTGAAAAAAATCTGTTTTCAAAATAAAATCTCTTGCTAAAAAGTAAATAATAGTTTACCTTTGAATTGTATTTGAAAAGGAAAACTGAATGAAATGTTCCAAACTTTATAAAATTTTGACCAAAGATGGTTGGTATCCAGTTTCTCAAAAAGGTTCACACGTGAAAATGCATCACGAAACGAAAAAAGGAATAATAATATTTCCAAATCACGGGAGCCAAGAAATGGGTAAAGGATTGGAAAAGAAAATTCTTAAAGACGCTGGAATTAAATTATAAGATTATGGCAAAAAAGAAAATCATAATGACCGTTGAGAAAACTGACACTGGCTTTTCAGCTTATGCAGTAGATTATCCGATTTTTACGACTGGAAAATCAATTCCTGAATTGATAAATAGTGCGTATGAAGCGACCGAATTTTATTTTGAAGAAGAAAAGGTAAAAGTTGATCCGAATGATATCCGATTCGAAATAGATTTTAAACAGTTTTTCAAATATTACAAAGTAATAAATGCAAAATTCCTCGCTGAGAAAATTGGAATGAACGCTACATTGCTTTCTCAATATGTTTCCGGAACGAAAAAACCATCACCGAAACAAACTGAAAAAATACTGAGCGGAATTCACCAAATCGGACAAGAATTATCTGGAATTAATTTACTACAAACCGCATAACAGAACGTGGAAGCACTTGCTACAACAGCATATATAGTTTATGGCGGATTTTGTGCTAAATCGAAAGCTTTTTATTTTTAGAAACTTAAATCCTTAACCGAATAACTTACGCTTGTTTGCCCGCCACAAACCATATACGCAAACCGATGTGATGAGATTTGACACCAATGCATAACTATAAACAAACCCTGAAAAACTTCCTCTCCTATGCGATCAATTTGGTAATATGCCTCTATGTATTTCCTAAAATACTTTTCAATAAAACATATAAAAAAACTGAGCCATTCATAATGAACAGCTCAGTTTTATTTTAATAACATTAAAATTAGAAATTATACCTATTCTTTAATTTTTTCCATTTTGGCTTCGGCCTCTTCTGCCTTTTCATCTTCGCCTAACTGGTAGTAAATGTTGATCAATGTTTTTAAAGCACCGACATTTTTAGGGTTTATTTCTACTGCTTTCTCTAAATAAGGCATCGCTTCAAGGTAATATTCTTTCTTCTCCTTATTTAATTCTTGATATTTTTTATTATCACTAGCAGATGTTCCTAAAGAATTCATTTCTTCAACAATCTCACGCTCTTTAGCTAAAGTTGTACTCGCCATATTTACATAGGCATTTTCCATTTCTGGATCTAGCTCAATCGCTTGCTTGTAATATTTATGAGCCGTTTTGATATCACCTAACTGCTCAGCACTGACGCCCAAATTATAATGCAAATCTGCATTATCAGGATCTTGCTTAACAGCTTTTTTCATCAGTTCACTATATTTTTCAACATTACCGATACGGTATTGCAAATCAGCTTCAGCTTGAATGATAGCGATATCATCAGGGTTTTCTTTTTTCGCTTCCTCAATTGCCTCAAGTGCTTCATCAGTTTTATCCTGCTGGACATAAATAAGAGAAATATTTTTAGCGATTTCACCTCTTACAGATTCAGTCACCTCATCTTTAGGATCGACATATTGATCAGATTTAACTGAAAAGTCACGTTCTTCCTTTGAGTTGAAAGTCACTGCTTCTCCTGTTTCAACATCAGTTGCAATATAGTTCGTACGAATTCCTCTGTAATCTAAATCCATCAATCTGTTGTAATACTTCAACGCATCATCATATTCCTCGCCATTCACTGCAGATGAAGCTGCATAATATAGATACATTGTATCTTTTTCGTTCATTTTATACCTTTTGTATAATTTCTTCGAAGCGATTATGTTTTTGCCTTTCTTTTGATTTTCAATAGCAGAATTGATAAGTTCTTGCTTCAACATCTCAATGCCCTGATTTGCATCTTCTACATCTTTTCCAATCTTGATAGCCTTCTCATAAGCATCAACAGCTGAATCTACATCGCTCATGACATTTTCAGCTGATCCGCTGAAAGCACGCATCGTATATGATTGTCCTTTGGCAACATAAAATCTCGATAACCAGCGATCGTTTAAATCTGACTTGCCTTGCTCTGCGGTTTTCAAATAACTGATTGCACTTGAAAAATCTTCGTTTTCGATGGCTTTTTGGGCATCTTTTACTTCTGATTTTTGGGCAAATAAACTAGTTGTAGCTAAGAGAGCTAAACTAAAAATTGTCTTTTTCATAATTTTTCTTTGTTTTCTAGTTTTCTTCTTCGTTTGTATCAGCTGGATTCACGTTTTCGTTATCCAGTTTATCATCGTCAGATGAATCCTCTATATCTGTATCGATATCTAGTTTTTCATCCTCCTTATCTTCATTAACGATTTTAGCAACAGCAGCAATCGAATCATTATCCTTCAAGTTAATTAATTTAACTCCTTGCGCTGCACGCCCCATGACGCGCAACTCAGAAACAGACATTCTAATCGCAACTCCTGATTTTTTAATAATCATTAAATCATCATCATCCTTAACAGATTTAATTGCTACTAAATCCCCTGTTTTTTCAGAAATGGAAATTGTTTTAACTCCTTTCCCACCTCTGTTTGTAATTCGGTAAACAGCATCGCCATTTTCATCGTCAATAAAAGTTCGTTTTCCATACCCATGTTCAGAAACGACTAAAACCGTTTCATCTTGTGGATTGTTAATCGGAACCATACCGATGACTTCATCTGTATCATTTGCAAGTTTTATGCCACGAACTCCAGAAGCGTTTCGGCCCATTGGTCGTGTTTTATTTTCTTCGAAACGAATTGCTTTCCCACTCTTTAAGGCAAGCATAACATCGCTATCACCTGTAGTCAGTGTTGCTGACAACAACTCATCACCTTCTCTAATGGTAATAGCGTTAATCCCGTTGCTTCGTGGTCTTGAATATTGCTCTAAGACTGTTTTCTTGACTTGACCTTTTTTCGTGGCCATCAAAACAAAGTGATTATTTATGTAGTCTTCGTCAGTTAGATCTTGAACACATATAAATGCATTAATTCTATCTTCCGGCTCTATATTAATCAGGTTCTGAATGGCTCTCCCTTTTGAAGTTTTACTTCCTTCAGGAATTTCATAAACACGCATCCAGAAACATTTTCCATTTTGCGTAAAGAATAACATGTACTGGTGATTTGTTCCAGCAAACATATATTCTAAGAAGTCTTCATCTCTCGTTGTTGATGCTTTTTGACCAACACCTCCTCGACTTTGTGTTTTATACTCTGTCAGTGGTGTCCTTTTGATATAACCAGCATGAGAAATCGTAATGATAACGCTTTCATCAGGGATCATGTCTTCAATACTAAGATCACCTCCA
Source organism: Psychroflexus sp. (assembly GCA_030457805.1). GTDB lineage: Bacteria > Bacteroidota > Bacteroidia > Flavobacteriales > Flavobacteriaceae > Psychroflexus. The sequence continues at coordinate 1,447 of JAKDUG010000158.1, read as the reverse complement.
GCTAAGTTAATTTCGGAACGTCTTTCATCACCGTATTTTTCTTTTATTTCTAAAAGCTCATCTTTAATGATTTGCATGCGGCGTTCTTCGCTGCCGAGTATATCTTTTAAATCAGCAATCGTTTCCATGAGTTCTTCATACTCTGTTCGCAATTTATCTTGCTCGAGTCCAGTTAGCTGGCGAAGACGCATTTCGACAATAGCTTTAGCCTGTATTTCACTAAGCTCAAAACGGTCTATTAATTTTTGTCTCGCTTCATCGGCGTTTTTAGAGCCACGAATCAAAGCAATAACTTCATCAATATTGTCGGAAGCAATAATTAAGCCTTCTAATATATGAGCTCGCTCCTCTGCTTTGCGCAATAAATATCTGGTTCTTCGAATGACAACATCGTGTCTGTGATCAACAAAATGTACAATCAGGTCCTTTAAGTCTAAAGTTTCTGGACGGCCATTGACGAGTGCAATATTGTTAACACTGAACGAAGATTGAAGCGCTGTATGCTTAAATAAAGTATTGAGAACAACATTAGGTACAGCGTCACGCTTTAAGAAATAAACGACACGCATTCCATTTCGGTCAGATTCATCGCGAATTAAAGAAATGCCTTCTATTTTTCTATCATTGACAAGATCGGCTGTTTTTTTAATCATATCAGCCTTATTGACTTGATAAGGGATTTCTGTCACAATAATGCACTCCTTACCATTGACTTCTTCAAAGGTCGTTTTTGCGCGCATGACAACTCTTCCTCGTCCTGTTTTAAAAGCCTCTCTTACGCCATCGTAGCCGTAAATAACGCCACCCGTCGGGAAGTCAGGTGCTTTGATATGCTGCATTAAACCATCGACATCAATTTCTCTATCTTCGACGTAAGCAACCGTTCCATCAATGACTTCAGATAAGTTATGTGGCGCCATATTAGTGGCCATACCAACTGCAATACCACTTGCTCCATTGACTAATAAATTCGGAATACGCGTTGGTAAAACGGTCGGCTCTTCGAGTGTATCATCAAAATTGAGTGAGAAATCAACAGTTTCTTTCTCAATATCAGAAAGCATTTCCTCACTGATCTTTTGCATTCTGGATTCTGTATAACGCATTGCTGCTGGGCTATCGCCATCTACAGAACCAAAGTTACCTTGCCCATCTACAAGTTGGTAACGCAAACTCCAACTCTGCGCCATTCTGACCATTGCATCATACACAGAAGTATCCCCGTGTGGGTGATACTTCCCTAAAACCTCTCCAACGATTCTTGCAGATTTTTTATGAGCTTTATTTGAATAGACGCCAAGTTCTTGCATCCCAAACAAAACTCGTCTATGTACAGGTTTCAAACCATCCCTAGCATCAGGAAGCGCTCGTGAAACTATAACCGACATTGAGTAATCAATGTAAGCCGATTTCATTTCGTCTTCTATGTTGATAGGGATTAACTGTT
>JAKDUG010000157.1 GCA_030457805.1 Psychroflexus sp. | reverse complement strand
AACATTAACTGAACTAGAGAAAAATATTTCATTATCGCCGTATTGCGCATCTCGTTATGATGTAATGAAATCTGAGATTCATAAAAAAGGCTTTATGAGTATTCGGCATTTGCTGGCAGAATTTGGTTATACAGATTTTGATTTGACCTATGATGATAAAGGAAAGCCACACTTAAAAGATGGTAAAGAAATCTCGATTACACATTCTTTTGAGTTTACGGCAGTGATTGTTTCTGATAAAAGAGTCGGTGTTGATATTGAAAAACAACGTGAAAAAATTAAAATAATCGCCCCAAAATTTACACCTGTAGAAGAATATAATGCACTTGGGCCAAAAGATTTGATCAAGAAATTGACAATTGTGTGGGGCGCAAAGGAATCATTGTACAAGCTTTACGGTAAAAAAGGTTTGCGCTTTTACGAGGATATCTTTGTGCATGATTTTGATTTTAAAGCCTCAACAACACATGCTGAAGTCACACATCAGGGATTAAAAACACATTACTTCCTGAATTTTTTAGAGTTTGAAGGATTCATTTGTGTGTATGCAATTGCTTTGTCATGAATAGAATCAATTAAACATATTTTAAATGTCATCCCAGCGATAGTCGGTGGATTAACAGAACAAAAGAACAACAAAAGAATTATATGGTGCAGGTGCTGATTTATTAGTGGTCGGAACTGCATTTGAACAACAAATAAAAAGCTTATGAAAATATCAGTTGAGTTAACATTGACGCCAATTCAAGATGACTATGAGCCGGTAATTATCCAGTTGATTAAAAATTTGAGGAAATCTGGATTGCGCGTGCTTGAAAATCCATTGAGCACCCAAGTTTATGGCGATTATGATCAAGTGATGGAAGTTTTGAATGAAGAAGTTAAAACTGCCATGGAAGGCATGGAGCGTGGATTGATCCATATGAAAATTGTAAAAAGTGATCGCCAAGATTATGAGCCACATTTTTGATTGGTTGCTGTCACAATATGACGGCACATCCACATACCTTATCGTTTTAGAAACTATTGCTGTGATCTTCGGATTTCTCAGCGTTTGGTATTCTAAGCAGGACAATATCCTTGTCTTTCCAACAGGGATTATCAGTACGGCCATCTTTGTTTATATCCTTTACTTGTTTGGTTTGCTCGGTGATATGCTGATCAATGCCTACTATTTCAGTATGAGCATTTACGGCTGGTATCTGTGGACACGCAAAGTTGACGACTCTCATTTTATTCCTATCAAAAGGATAAATGCTAAAGAGAAAAAGCAATCTGTTTTTTTGTTTATCGGCGCCATTGTTTTTGTAGGTTTAGTTTATACTTATTTTGAAAAATGGAATGACTGGACAGCTTATGTTGACACGTTTACCACAGCCTTGTTTTTTATAGGAATGTGGCTGATGGCGAAGAAAAAACTCGAAAACTGGATCTACTGGATCATTGCAGATATCATTTCAATTCCTTTATATTTTTATAAAGGTTTAGGAATAACAGCCATTCAATACATATTATTTACTATTCTTGCGATTTATGGATATATAGCATGGAAGAAAGAACTCAACAAACCCAAGGAAAGCCTGTTAGAATAGTTTTATTCGGTCCTGAATCTACCGGTAAAACAAGCATGGCAAAAGCACTCGCGACACATTACAAAACAGAGTGGGTGCCTGAATTTGCACGTGGTTATTTACAAGAGAAATACGATGCGTCTGGATTGATATGTGAGACCAAAGATATTACGCCAATTGTTGAAGGACAATTAAAATTTGAGGATAAAGCAGCAAAAGACGCAAATAATTTGTTATTTTGTGATACGAATGCATTGCAGACTTTAGTTTATACTGAAGCCTACTATGATAATTATCAGAATGAAAGGCTCAATCAGCTTATTCGTGAGATCGACTATGACTATTATTTTTTAACCTATTATGATACGCCATGGGAAGACGACGATTTGAGAGATAAGCCGAATGAACGCGAAGCTATGTTTAACAGATTTCATCAAAAACTCATCCTCCTTAATAAACCTTTCAGTATTCTGAAAGGCGATGAATCTGTGCGTTTAAAAGAAGCGACGCGCATTATTAACCAACTATTTTAAAAAACAAGTATTTGACATGTCTAAATTTCGTCCTAAAGATTTAAGTCAGATTCACACGCATGAATTGACACCAGAAAAAGTTAACGCCGATATTGCTTGCTTTCGCAATGGTTTTGAAACACTTCAGGTTGTGAGACCAGCAACTTTAAATGATGGGATTAGACAACTCGACCAAAAGCAAATTGAAAACTTAAGCCGTGCCTATGAACAGGCCTCTGTCGATGTTATAAAGTTTGTGCCTTCCAGTGGAGCGGCCTCGCGGATGTTTAAAGATTTGCATCACTTTGTGAATACATACGACCCTCAGCAGCCGCTGAAAAATAATTTAATTACTAACAAATTAGAGCATCTGTTTCAGTTTTTTGAGCATTTGCACGAGTTGCCTTTTTATAAAAAATTAAGCGCTCAAATCAATGTGTCCAAAAATAAATTGACTTCAGATCATGAGAAGTTTGAATTTATTCAGGCTGCTTTAGCTTATGCAAAATTGCCGAAAGCCCTGATTCCTTTTCACGATTATGGAGACCATTTATTGACAGCTTTTGAAGAGCATTTTTACGAAGCCGCAGCCTATGTCAATCAAGACGGTTTATCGAAATTACACTTTACAATTTCTGAATTCCACCGAGAATCTTTTGATGCTTTTTTAGCGGAAAAAATCGATTTTGTATCTCAACAAACTGGTGTTAAATTTCAAGTTGATTTTTCGTACCAATCATGCGCGACAGATACCATTGCTGTGAATCCCGATTTATCGCTTTACCGCGATGAAAAAGATGAGCTTTTGTTTAGACCAGCCGGTCATGGCGCTTTGATTGAAAATTTAAAAAAGCTAGACAGCGACCTGATTTTTATTAAAAACATTGACAATGTGCATTATAAGCCGGGCTCAAAAGACGAGGATGTCAATGTCACTTATAAAAAAGCCTTAGCAGGCTTGTGTTTGGATTTTGAAACCCAAATAAAAACACACATCAAGGCTTTGAGAAGTGAAGCTTCAGCAAGTCAAATTAAAACTGCCCAAGGTTTTATTCAGTCACATTTTCAAGTCTCAATTGCTGAAGATGCACAATGTTTATTGAACTTTTTAGAACGTCCGATTCGCGTGTGTGGTATGGTGAAAAATGAAGGAGAACCAGGCGGAGGTCCATTTTGGGTGAAAACAAAAGACGGCGAAATGAGTCTTCAGATTGTTGAAAAATCTCAGATTGATCTTCAAAATGGAGCACAAGTTCAATTGATGGAAGGTGCCACGCATTTTAATCCAGTTGATATTGTGTGTAGCATCAAAGATGTGGATGGCAACAACTATAAATTGGAAGACTTTGTTGATTATGACCAAGGTTTTATCGCTGATAAATCAGTAGATGGACAACCGATTAAAGCCTTAGAATTGCCAGGTTTATGGAATGGCGGCATGGCGTATTGGCACACCATTTTTGTAGAAGTGCCAGTCGAAACTTTTAATCCGGTTAAGACTGTTGCAGATTTACTCAAACCCAGACATCAATCTTATGTTGAGCTTCGATAGGGCGCTGATAGAAAGAGAACTTGGTTTCCAAGCGAGCTTAAGTGGTGGTCCTGGAGGTCAGCATGTCAATAAAACAGAAACAAAGGTTACTTTAAAATGGGATTTTGAATCCTCAGAGGCTATATCAGAAGTTCATAAGAACCGTGTACGTCAGCATTTAGAACGCTTTATCGTGCAAGATGATTTTATACAAATGTCATCTGCGGAAACACGGAGCCAACACAAGAATAAAAAATTGGTGATCGCCCTCTTGATGTCACATTTAGAAAAAGCTTTTCAACCCCAAAAGAAAAGAAAGAAATCAAAGCCGGGCAAGATGCAGAAATTAAAACGCTTGCAGTCTAAAAAGAAACAAGCAGAGAAGAAGAACCTTCGCAAAAAACCTGATTATTAGGGGAGGAAGAACGACATTCTTCAACAACTAAGAATAATGGAAAAATTAAATCTTTGATTTGATGAGAATTGCCCTAGGATTTATCTTGATCATCAGCGGTTTTTTCCTAGCGGTAGGAACAGTGAAGGATTTATTTAAAAGGGATTTTAATGAGATGATCCAAGGCAATAATATCAAAATGATTTTTGCAGAAATAACATTGATTGGTTTAGGGGTTTGTGTTTTAGTGACAGAGATATAGACGTTAAAAATGAGGCTTAAGATCAATCTGTTTTTAAGTGTTAGATCAATCAGATCGCAAGCGAGCAAGGTTGAGAACTCAGTAAAGTTGGTGTTTTTCTAATCACATCCACAATCAGAAATACCACATGATTTTGCAGTTTTCTTCGTTGACCAGAAGAATTTTTTAATGATAAAACCGACTGCGACTGCAAATGCGATAAAAACTAAAATTTCTTGTATCATAATTCTTTATTTTAAAAATTGAAATGCAATTAATGCAACAACATAAGCGAAGGCCGACATTCCGAAAAACTGAATTAATGGCCATTTCCAAGTGCCTGTTTCTCTTTTGACGATGGCAAGCGTACTCATACATTGCATAGCAAAAGCATAAAAGAGCAGTAAACTGATGCCGCTTGCAAAAGTAAATAGCTTCCCGCCCAAAATAGGATTGACTTCTTCTGCCATCCTGTTTTTAATCGTTTGTTCCTCTTCACTACCAACGCTGTAAATCGTGGCGAGTGTGCCCACAAAAACTTCACGGGCAACAAATGAACTGATGATGGCAATCCCGATTTTCCAGTCGTAACCTAAAGGTACCACAACCGGCTCAATAGCATGCCCCATCTTTCCAATATACGAATGCTTGAGTTTGTAAGAAGCAATTTTTGTCTCAATTTCGTCAGGTGATATTGTTTCACCAGAATCTGCAACTT
>JAKDUG010000156.1 GCA_030457805.1 Psychroflexus sp. | reverse complement strand
AGCCTAAAAATTCCTATTTTGGCCGTATGATTAAAAAATCGATATCCTTTAAGATTATACTTCTTACAATCGTGTTTTGTGTTTTCGGTTGGTTTGTGGCTTCTAAATTAAGTTTAAAACTTAATCCTAGTCAAAAAAACACTTCTATAAGTATCATGTATACTTGGCCTAATGCGAATCCTAAAAATATAGAAAATCAAATTAGTGCGCCTGTTGAAAGTGTTGTATCGACTTTAAGAGGCATAGAGAGTATAAAGTCACAGTCGTCTAAAGGCTTTGCTTTTATTACTATTGATTTAGATGAATATACTGATGTGCAACAATTAAGGTTTGAGATTTCAACACTTTTGAGGCAGATTAGTGTAGAGTTGCCTCAAGATGTGAGCTATCCTAGAGTAAGCATTAATGCACCTGATGAGGATGATGAAAGGCAGCAAGCTTTTTTAAGCTATAGTATTGAAGCCAACGAGACACAAAATCATATTAAAACATATACAGAAAATTCTATTAATCCTGTTTTAGCCAGTATAAAAGGTGTTGATAGGGTTGAGGTGATGGGTGTTGAGGATAAAGAATGGGTGTTGCGTCTTAATTATGATCAGTTAAATGTTTTGGGCATTGCGTCGAGTGATATTGTGATGTCACTTCAAAATTATTTTAATCAAAAAAATTTAGGTTTTGTAAACTTTGATCATCAAAGGTTAAATGTTGTGCTTTCAGCTCCAGAAGAAATGTCTTGGCACATTCCTGTCGCTAAAGTCAATCAAAGGATTATTTATTTAGATGATATTGCAAGTATAGTTTATCAAGATCAGGCGGCGCAAAGCTACTTTAGAGTCAATGCAAAAAATGCAATAAGCTTTCAGATTTTTGCAGAAAGCAATGCCAATACCCTTGATTTAGCTAAAAAGGTGAAGAGTGGAATAAATGAAATAGAGCAAAATTTACCAAACTCATACAGTGTTACTAATATTTATGATGATACAGAATATATTAGTCAGGAGCTAGATAAGATATATGAAAGAACTTTCTACACCATTTTAATTTTGTTGGTATTTGTCTTTCTAGTAAGTCTTAATTTTAGATATGTCGTACATATTGTACTCGGTCTTTTAGTTAATATATCTATTGCTTTTGGTATTTATTATTTGTTGGGGATAGAGATTCAATTGTACTCATTAGCTGGTATAACGATTTCTTTAGGCCTGATTGTAGATAATATTATCGTGATGTTAGATCATCTTAAAACCCGTGAAAAACAAAATATTTTTGTAGCAATACTTGCATCAACGCTGACGAGCTTAGCTGGATTAAGTGTGGTTTTTTTAATGGATGAACAAACGCGACTCAATTTGTTGGATTTTGCGTATGTTATCATGATAAATTTATCTTCATCATTATTCGTTACTTTTTTATTCATACCTGCTTTATTGCGTTTTTGGCCTTTATCTCATAAAAACAATAAGGTGAGAAACTCATCATTAAAGTTTTATGTTTATTATGAACGCTTTCTAAAATTTACAGTTAAGCATAAGCGGATATGTATAGCGATTGTTGTTTTGGCAGTTGGTATTCCTACATTTATGTTGCCTTCTTCGCTGCAAGATGATTCCAAATGGTATTCAAAACTATATAATGTCACTTATGGGAATGCGTGGTTTCAAGAAAATATGAGACCTACAATGGATAAAGCTATCGGTGGAAGTTTCAGGTTATTTTCTGTCTATGTTTTTGAAAATGCTTATTATAAAAGAAATGAGGAAACGCAATTAGTCGTCGATGCTGCAATGGAGAAAGCAGCAGGTATTGAGCAAATGAATGAAGTTTTTTTAAGATTAGAGAACTATTTATTACAATTTCCTGAGATAAAACAATTTTCATCCAATATACAAAGCAGCCAATATGGTCGCCTGAAAATTACATTTAATGAGAATGAAAGTAAAAGTAGATTTCCTCACATACTAAAAGCAAGATTGACCGAGAAAGCACTGGATTTAGGCGGGATGAATTGGAATATTTATGGCGTTGGTCAAGGTTTTACGAGTAGTGTGAAGTTTCAGCAATCTACAGATTTTATGTTGCATGCAAAAGGTTATAATTATACTGAGCTCAATGCTTGGTCTGACACACTTTCCGGCATCTTATTAAAGCATCCTAGGATTAATGAAGTCTATGTTAGAGAGAGTTCACAATGGCGAAAAAAACCTGCTTATTCATACCAAATAGGTTTAGATAAAAATCAGTTAGCACTGTACAATAGCCATACGTATAAAACATATAATGATTTAAAAGAGTTGAGTTTGTCACTCTCACCAACAATTTTTGCTCATATAAACGGGAAGTACGAGTCCATAAGATTAGAGAGTGAACGATCTAGGGGTTTTGATATTTGGCAAATCAAGAATGAACCTTTAAGAGCTTCGGAACAAAATACATTTAAATTAAAAGATATTGCAACTGTTGAAAAGATACCCACTGAAGAAAACATTTTTAAAGAAGATCAAGAATACATAAGAGTTATAGAGTTTCCCTATACTGGCTCTGAAAAATTTGGGAATCAATATCTTGAAGAGAGTTTGGAGAAGCTCAAGCAAAAACTGCCTTTAGGTTTTACTTTTGAAAAAAAGGATCGGCGGATGCATCTTAATGAGCAGGCACAGAATTACAGTGTGCTTTTGCTATTAGTCATTTTTTTGATATACGTCATCAGTTCTAGTTTTTTCGAAAGTTTTACACAGCCGTTTGTTATTTTGAGTGTGATACCAATTAGTTATGTCGGTGTTTTTTTGAGTTTTTATTATTTTGATTTTAATTTTGACCAAGGCGGTTTAGCTTCGTTTTTATTGTTGAGTGGTATTACTGTGAATGCAAGCATTTATCTCATCAATGCTTATAATGTTTATAGAAAAACGCATCAAGACAAGTTTGAAAGTTATATTTTGGCCTTTAAGAGTAAGATATTTCCAATCATGTTAACGATACTTTCCACCATTCTTGGTTTCATTCCTTTTGTAAAAGACGGTCAGAATGAGGTTTTTTGGTTTGCGCTTGGTGTAGGAACAATAGGCGGCTTATTATTTTCGATGATAGCTATTATTGTGTTCTTACCATGTTTTTTAATATCAAGAAATAAACTAGAGGCTTAAAATAATTTATATTTGTGTCAAAATTTCTTAGATGTTGAATTTTATCATTGCTTCTTATGGAAAAAACACTTCCATAAATAAAAAACGCTGATTTTATCCCTTTTTGAGAGACTTAAACCTTCTAAGCACTTGATAAATAGAAGCCTTAATAATAAAAATTCAATTCGCATTTGCTATCTAAATTTATAATCGTAAATTTGCACGCCTATTTTGAGCGCAGAATAGGAAATAGGAATGTTTAATAATTAAAAAGTTAAGTGTGGACACATTAAGTTACAAAACGGTATCTGCTAACAAAAACACTGTAAAGAAGCAGTGGGTTGTTGTAGATGCTGACGGTCAGTCGCTTGGTCGCTTGTCTTCAGCTGTTGCAAAATTGTTGAGAGGAAAGCACAAGCCAGACTTCACGCCTCACGTTGACTGCGGTGATAACGTTATTGTTATCAATGCTGCAAAAGTTAACTTGACAGGCAAGAAATGGGACGCTAAAGTGTATTTGAGATATACTGGATATCCAGGAGGTCAAAGAAGCTTGAAAGCGCAAGAAATCTTCGATAAGAACCCAGAAAGACTTGTCGAAAAATCTGTAAAAGGGATGCTTCCTAAAAACAAATTAGGTTCTGCATTGTTCAGAAATCTACGTGTATTTACAGATGCAGAGCACACGCTAAGTGCTCAACAACCAAAAGAAATTAATATAAACGAACTCGTGTAAATGGAGACAATTCACAAAATTGGTCGTAGAAAAACAGCGGTTGCCAGAGTTTATCTTTCTGAAGGTAAAGGTGAGATTACTGTAAACAAAAAGAAAGCTGAAGATTACTTCACAACAAACACTTTGCTTTACAAAATCAACCAAGCTTTAGAATTAACAGATAACGCTGGTCAATTTGACGTCAATGTCAATGTTTTTGGCGGTGGAATCACTGGCCAAGCAGAAGCTATCAGATTAGCACTTTCTCGTGCAATGTGCGAGCTTGACGCAGAAAACCGTTTGACATTAAAGCCAGAAGGACTCTTAATGAGAGATCCACGTATGGTTGAAAGAAAGAAATTCGGTCAGAAGAAAGCAAGAAAAAAATTCCAATTCTCGAAACGTTAATTGGTACTGCTGTAACGCAGCTTAAAATTAAAACTAATTGTTTTTTGTTATTCCTGAGGGAGAACCTCGGTTTAGTTTAGCATCTAAATGAATAAGGCCAAATCAATTGATTTGCCGCTTATTTGTTGGCTATTCAAAACAAGAACGTAAACTATTACAAAAATGGCAAAAGAAGTAGAAATCAAAGAACTACTAGACGCAGGTGTTCACTTCGGACACTTGACAAGACGATGGAATCCAAATATGGCGCCATATATTTATATGGAGCGTAATGGGATTCACATTATCAATCTTTATAAAACAGCAGCAAAAATGCAAGAATGTGCAGATGCACTCGCTAGTATTGCTGCAAGCGGACGAAAAATTTTATTTGTTGCAACTAAGAAACAAGCAAAAGATATCGTCTCTGATGAAGCTAGAAAAGCAGACATGCCTTACATCACAGAAAGATGGCCAGGTGGTATGCTGACAAACTTTGTCACAATCAGAAAGTCAGTCAAGAAAATGGCTGCTGTCGATAAAATGAAAAAAGACGGTTCTTTTGATTCTTTATCTAAAAAAGAACAACTCCAAGTCAACCGTATGCGTGCCAAGTTAGAAAAGAACTTAGGCTCAATTTCTGAAATGACAAGATTACCAGCAGCACTTTTTGTTGTTGACACTTTGAGAGAACACATCGCTGTTAAGGAAGCTCAAAAATTAAACATTCCTGTTTTTGCAATGATCGATACAAACTCTAACCCAAGAGACGT
>JAKDUG010000155.1 GCA_030457805.1 Psychroflexus sp. | reverse complement strand
GATATCATCAAACCCATTGATCCTGAAATAGAATATAAAAACAACAGGTTTGCGACTCACCTCATTGAAATGCCTATTCAATTAAGGTGGCGAACTTCCACCCCAGAGACACATGCTTTTTGGCGTGTCTATTTTGGCGTTAAATTGGGTTACGTCTACTATTTCAATTCAAAGTTTAAGCAAGACGATCTCAGCATCAAGCAAACAGATGCAAATGCGCTTAACAGATTCAGAACATCAGCCTTTCTATCTTTCGGATACAATATTGTCAACATTCAGATTCAATATGATCTCAATCCTATGTTTGGCGGAACGGTCACTGATGGATCAGATAAAATTGGCATCAAACCCTTGCGCATCGGCTTCGTCTTTTACATTCTGTAATACTTCACCAAAGGAATCAATAACTGCGTCACAACACCTAAAACAACACCCAAGACAACCTCAGAAAAACTGTGAGCTTTAAGATATATGCGTGCGGAAGAGACAAGACCAATACAGAAAACAAGAAGTGCAATACTGTACCTAAAGTCAAGCTCAAAATGATAACTCAAAAGACACAAAAAAGCCAAAAAACTTGATAGGCCTAAACTGTGTAAACTGATCCTGAATCGAAAAAAAAGAGACAAGAAAACGACCATAGCTGCCAATAATAAGGACCAGAAGAAATAAAAAAGATATTGGAAATTATAAAGATCAAAAATATAATTGATGATCACTAAGTCCAACATCATAAAAAATAAAAGTGGGAAGCGCCGCTCTTTAGCAGAAGGAAGCTCAAAACTTGATATCAATCGTATAGTACGGGCAAAGTATAGAAAAAGAATAGGTATCAAAACCGTCAAAATCAAGATTGCAATCACCTTGGAGTACAACAGATCACTTTGATAATACAAGGGAACTTTCATAAAAAAAAAGACAACCACCGCCAAAGGCACAAAGACGGGATGAAAGATAATAGAAAAAAAATGTGCTAATTTCTTCATATTTCTTTTCTCAAACGCGCTACGGGAAAGTCGAGTTGCTCCCTGTATTTAGCAACAGTTCGCCGTGCGATTGGATATCCCTTTTCTTTCAGAAGTTCAGCAAGTTTTGCATCTGTGTGTGGTTTAGCTTTGTCTTCTTTCTCAATTGTGACTTCCAAGATTTTTTTAATTTCCCGTGTAGAAACATCTTCACCTTTGTCATTTTTCATCGATTCAGAGAAGAATTCCTTGATCAAGATTGTCCCATAGGGTGTATCGACATATTTACTATTTGCAACCCGAGAAACCGTGCTAATATCCATCTGAATGCGCTCAGCTATATCTTTTAAAATCATCGGTTTGAGCTCGCGATCATCGCCTGTCAAAAAGTAATCTTTCTGATAAGTCATAATGGTATGCATTGTTGCATACAAAGTTTGCTGGCGTTGTTTAATGGCATCGATAAACCACTTCGCTGAATCTAATTTTTGTTTGATAAAGAAAACGGCCTCCTTTTGTTTCTTTGATTTTTCCTTTGACTCTTTGTAAGCATTCAACATGTTTGAATAATCATGTGAAATGTGCATTTCAGGCGCATTACGTGAGTTGAGCGTCAACTCTAATTCTCCGTTTTTTATGCGAATGCTAAAGTCTGGTGTGACATGCTCAACAATCTTTGTATTTGAACTATATGAAGCACCTGGTTTAGGATTTAAACTTTCAATTTCTTCAATCGCAGCTTTGAGTTGATCTTCATCGATACTAAATTTCTGAATGAGCTTTTGGTAATGTTTCTTGGTAAACATCTCAAAAGCAGTGTCAATAATTTGAAGTGCTAAATCAACACTTTCTCGTGTCGTTCTTCGTTTGAGTTGAATGCTCAAACATTCTTGCAAATTTCGTGCTGCTACGCCACTCGGATCAAGACTCTGTACATATTTTAAAATCTTATCCACATGCGCCTCATCGGTATAGACATTTTGTGTAAAAGCTAAATCATCAACAATATCAATCAATTCTCGACGGATATAACCCGAGCCATCAACACTCCCGATCAAAAAATCAGCAATGCGTGAATCATCCTCATCCAAACTCATTGTTGACAACTGATTTTTCAGATATTGTGTAAATGAAATTCCGGAAGCATAAGGGATTTGTGTTTCTTCATCATCTTTAGAATAGTTATTTGCTTTAAGCTTATAGCTCGGTATTTCATCATCACTCAAATAATCATCAACATCAAATTCAGTTTCGATGACATCATGGTCATCCTCCATAGGTTCATTTTCAAAATGATCATCTTCCACAGACTCTTTCCCAGTTTCTAAAGCAGGATTTTCTTCCAATTCATGTTTAATCCTTTGCTCAAAAGCAACCGTAGGCAACTGAATCAATTTCATCAATTGAATTTGTTGCGGCGACAACTTTTGGGATAATTTCAGATTTAATTGCTGCTTCAGCATAGTTATGAGTTATTATAGGATGTAATAAATTTACTAAATTTTTTAGGTAAATCAAGCTTTAAGTCAATGATTTGGTCATTAAAAGGATGTGCAAATTTTAATCCGCTAGCTTGTAAATAAAGCCGTTGTGATTTATTATTCCCTCCCGTTAAAGCTAGGTCATAAAGTGTATCACCAACAATAGGATGTCCTATGCCTGCAAGATGCTGCCTCAATTGATGTGTACGACCTGTTGTTGGATACAATCGCAAAGCTGTGTAAGGGACATTATTCTTCTCAAAGAATGAAAAGACGCGCACATCTGTTTTGGCATATTTACCATCTACATCTTTTTCTATAATCAAAGTTTCTGTATTCAGATGTCCTTTGACAATTGCCGTGTAAGATTTTTCAACCCCATGCTCTTGAAAGAGCTGAGATAGTAGTGATTTAGCTTTCATCGTTTTGGCACAAATCAACAAGCCTCGCGTCGGATTGTCAAGTCGGTGAACTGGCTGAGGAAAAACGAGTTTATCTTTTAAAGTAGACGCAGCCAAATGAGGCAACAATGCATTTTCAATGGTCTTAAAATAATTACCATTGGTTGGAAATCCAGCAGGTTTATTCACAACAGCAAAATACACATCTTCATAAACCACCCTTATCGGGAGTTCAAAAACAGGTCTAGCTGCTGTTTGCTCAGGCTGCAAAAGCGCGATTTCTTGTCCAATTTTAATCCAATCTCCTGTGTGAGCTGGCTGTGAATTGATCAGAACTTGACCGCGCTTAATCGCTTTTTTTAAAGCACTTTTAGTTTGGATTGACTCAAAGATATGAACCGCATATTCTTGCAGTCGGATTTCTTCAGATAGCGACTGAACAAGATGCTTTTCAATTATCATAACTTTAAAAGTCTGCGTTCTGAGGCGTGCGTGGATAAGGAATAACGTCACGAATGTTGCCCATACCTGAAGCAAAGAGCACTAAACGCTCAAAACCTAAACCAAAGCCTGAATGAACACAAGTTCCAAATTTACGTGTATCGAGATACCACGACAATTCTTTTTGATCAATCTGCAAGTCTTCCATTTTTGATTTTAAAACATCATAACGTTCTTCACGCTGTGATCCGCCCACTATTTCACCAATACCTGGAAAGAGAATATCCATAGCTCTCACTGTTTTCCCATCATCATTCAAGCGCATATAGAAAGCTTTGATGTCTGCTGGATAATCAAATAAAATGACAGGACATTTGAAGTGTTTTTCAACTAAATAACGCTCGTGCTCACTTTGCAAATCAGCACCCCACTCTTCTATTGTATAGTTGAATTTCTTCTTTTTATTTGGTTTAGAGCTTTTCAAAATATCGATCGCCTCCGTATAGCTGACGCGTTTGAAATTATTTTTTAAAACAAAATCTATCTTTTCACGCAATTTCATCGGAGAACGGTCTTTTTCTGGCTTAGACTTCTCTTCTTGGATTAATCTGTTTTCCAAAAACGCTAAATCATCTTGACAGTGATCCACAACATATTGCAAAACGTACTTGATAAAATCTTCAGCCAAGTCCATATTGCCATCAAGATCACAAAATGCAACCTCTGGCTCAATCATCCAAAACTCAGCCAAGTGGCGAGATGTGTTTGAGTTTTCAGCTCTAAAAGTTGGTCCAAAAGTATAAACTTTCCCAAGACCCATTGCATAAGTTTCTGCTTCTAATTGCCCACTAACAGTCAGGTTTGTTTCTTTACCAAAGAAGTCTTCTTTGTAATTAACAATGCCCTTATCATCTTTCGGCAAGTTCTTAAGATTAAAATTTGTGACCTTAAACATTTCGCCTGCACCTTCTGCATCACTTCCAGTTATGATGGGTGTATTGACGTAGAAATAACCGTTTTTTCTAAAATAATCATGAACAGCAAATGACAATTGCGATCTCAAACGCATCACAGCGCCAAAAGTATTTGTTCTAACGCGCAAATGTGCTTGTTCTCTCAGTTTTTCTAAGCTGTGTTTTTTTGGTTGAAGAATTGTTTTCTTAACCTCCTCAGGATCTGCACTTCCTAAAATCTCAATCTTCTTGACAATCACTTCATAGCTCTGACCTTGCCCTTGGCTTTCATCCAGAGTCCCCTCAATACGAATTGCCGCTCCCGTTGTAATTTGTTTCAACAGCTTTTCATCTGTATTTTCAAAATCGACAACACATTGTAAATTATGGATTGTTGAACCATCGTTTAAAGCAATAAATCTATTGCTTCTGTAGGCTCTCACCCATCCTGAAATTTGAATGTCTTGATGTAATTTCTTACCTTGTAATAGTTGAACAATTGTATTATTTCTCATCTTGAAAATTTTAAGTATGCAAATATAAAAGTTATTCGATGCTTTGACAATACAAGTCATAGAAAAGCCGAGATATTATGAGTTTAAAAAAACCACAAATGGGTTCGACTAAATCTTTTTGAAAATTTCGAACTTATTCCTCGGGGTGTTTTAGAACAAAAGACTACCTTTCAAGCTTTTACAAAACAAAACGAACATGAAATTCTTTAAAATAAATCACAAAAAATAAAAATTAACAAAAAATATCATAAAAATACCCAGTATTAGGT
>JAKDUG010000018.1 GCA_030457805.1 Psychroflexus sp. | reverse complement strand
TTTAATGTAAACTGAGATTAATAGTTCCACATATCTAATTCAAAGTTGCGTATTTCTTCTTTTAAGCGATCAGCTTCGAGAAGTTGCATTTGAGAATTATCAGGAATATACTCATCAACCTCTCTATCTTCATACATATTTTCTGTCTTGTAAATAAAAGAACTGAAACGTCTAGAATTCAACAAGTGATCAAAACTGATCGGCTTCGATCCATTTTCAGGATTGAGAACCTTTGCACTATGCAAAACCTGTCTTGCATCAGGAAACCAAACCCAAAAATAAGGAATGACTTGAGCTTCTCCAGAAAAACTAGGATTTTGAGATTGAATATCATAACCAGCAGGAGCAATTCCTAGCATGCGATATTTCATTTCACCCTGTCGCTTATCAAAATACCACATTCCTTTGATATGGTATTCTTTGATATTCGCAGCTGTGATTTCTGTAGGAACCACAAAAGGCTTCATCTGCTGCACCAAATCTTGCGGATAAAGCTCAGGATATTGACCTAACTCTCCAGCAATCGCTCTTTGTTTAAAGAGTTCTACATTTTCTGTTCCAGTAATTTCATACTGTCCTAAAATACTTAAGGCAGCATTCGGTAGAAAAATGGCTTTTGTTGCAGATTTGATTTCCTCCATGCTCTTCTTATCTCCTTCATTGAAATAACTCGACGCATAGACTTCAGAAATCCCAACAGAATCAGCTTGACTTTCGGTTGCTTCTTCCATGGCATCAACTAAAACTCTAAATAATGAACGTCTGCTATCATCAACAGTGTTGTCGTTTGTCGGGTAAAGAAGAGGGTAGTTAACTTTTTGATCGAGATCTATTTTCTCCCAAACAATTTTGTACCACATGATATCTCTATCTCCTACGTAACCATAATCTAATGGTTTATCATCATCGAATTTCTTTTGTTCGTCTGACAACCGACTCACATCAGAGGGCTTCTCTGCGTTTAACAAGGTTGATTGTGCTGAGGCTGTATGAAACAGACCTAAGCATAAAATAAATCCAAAAAAATTAACTGCTAATCTCATTTTAATCTATATTAATTAGTTAACTGTACTAATAATGCTGGCATATTCTTAACGTTTACACCAGGCACGTCAGCTTTAATATCAAATATCTGTACAATATCTCCTGTTTTAGCTCTTCCCAATAATTTCTTAGCTTCTGCAGTCAGATTATTTCCATTCACAACAACGGCAGGTTGCCCAGGCACGCTCAGTGTAAATCTTTTCACGACAGGTGTTAAATCAAAATCAAAGTTTTCAAAAGTTGCACCAACTGGTGAGACTTCAAGTGCTTTACGCGGCATCTTAACTGCACCACCTTCTTGCAATTGACCTCTAATTGTCGGTGTTGGTCTTGGTAAATCTTTAATTCTAAAGACAGATGTTGAACTTACTTTTTCACCTTCAACAGAACCAGTGACGTTAATCTTAAGCTCCGTTCCACGTGTTGGCTTCACAACATACTGTGATCCTTTGACTTTTCTCATTCCTGCAGCTGATGCATTGACTTTATTTCCAGGGACACCTGGCATTGAAATTGTCAATGGGTTTTCAATCCCACGGTAAACAACATTCATCTTATCAGCAGAGACAATTGCCTGATTAGGTTTAGGGATCACTGAATAAGATTGGTTGACTTCAACCTCAGTATCTTTCCCGTCTTGCTTAAAAACAAGCGTTCCTTCAATGGTATGATCTCCAGTATTTCCTGCATTAACCTTCATTTTGATTTGTCCTCCTTCAAGAACAAAGTCTTTACCTTCAGTTAATTCACGTCCATCTAGTGTTAGATTAACCTCATTAGGAACAGTTGAGTTGTCAGTACGGCCCAATACAATCGAACCATCAAACTCTTGCCCTTGGTAATAAGCACCACGTGTTGTTTGCAATAATGTAGAATAATTATCCATTGAAGCAATTTCAGTCAACTGACCAGAAAGCATCGTCGATAAAACTTCGTTCTCAAGAACTTTCATTCCATTTTGAAGATTCGTTATTTTCGTAATTGATGAAATTAACGGGTATCCTAAAAAGTGATATTCGATATACTCTCTCTCTTTACCATCTCTGTCAACAATATGATCTGGAGCAAACTTTTCTTTGATTGTCTTCACGTATGTAGCGTATTTAGGATTCTCCCCTAAAACCTCAACCATTGTATTTTTGTAGTCAGTCATGTTCGCCTTAAACTCTTTGCCTGCTGGCTTCAACTTACCACTTTGAGCAAACTTCTCGTTCAAGAACTGATCCTTATCCATTGTTTCATAATCAGATGGATCATCAACTGACGCGTACATTTCTTGTTTCAACTCTGAAAAATAGCTGTAAAGCTTATCTGTTGCTTCAGAAACTTGCTTTGCATTCTCTGCAGCTGCTTTATATTGTTCAGGTGAATCAGCGGCTTTACTATTTAATCCTTCAAGCGCTGCTCTGTTCTTTGACTCGAATGATTCGTTGGAATCTTCAAGTGTTGCATTTACGGTTCCAAAAGCAGATAAAACTTCTTTCGACATATTGAGTGCTAGCATTGCAATAAACACTAAATACATCAAGTTAATCATCCGCTGCCTTGGGGTTTCTTTCTGTGCCATATAACTTTAGGTTTTTTTAAATTATAAAATTAATTAGGCCTTATTAGGTCTCATTGCGGTTAACATACCACCATAAACCCCATTAAGTGAATTTAAGTTTGAAGTTAAAGAAGCCATTTGGTCTTTTAGTTTCCCTGCATTGTCTGCAACAGCTTCATTAATTTCTGATTGTTTTGATGCTGACTCTAATTGCACCTTATAAATGTTATTCAAAGATTCCATTTGTGTCGCTGCCAAACTCATTTCTTGGCTATATTTTTTCTGAGCAGTCATTGCGTCAGCTGCTGGAGCAATTCCTTTTGCTGCGCCTTCAAAGTTTTTAATGCTCGTTCCTAAGCTTTCCATTAATTTAGAATCAATTTTAGCCTCCTTAAGCATTGTATCTAATTTCTTAGAAAGCATTGAATCTTCTTCACCTGCAGCAGCTGCTGAAGCGTTAGAAGATTTTAAACCAGACCCTTGTGCACCAGATAATTCTGGGTAAACTTTAGACCAATCTAATTCATCATCGATTGGTTCAAATGCTGATACGGTAAAAACGAGTGCTTCAGTAACAAGTCCGATTGTTAACATCAAACCACCTGTTAATGGTCCAATTTCGATATGTTGAATCTTAAATAAAGCTCCAATAATTACGATTGCGGCACCGAGTCCGTATACCATATTCATTACTTTCTTACCCTTTTGTGATTTAGCCATAATAATAATTTTAATTTTAGTTTAGTGATTGTTATTTATTGATTATTGATTTAAAAGTTTTTGTTTAAGTTAAATGTATTCCCTAAGTAATTTTGAACAGTACGGAACCCAATATAACTTCTTGCTGTGTCAGCATACTCGTAATCTCTTGTGCTCACTTGTAAGTAATAACTCACATCTTTCCAAGAACCACCTCTAACGACTTTACGTTTATTTTTCTCATTATTAACGTTAGGACTCATGCTTGACATGTATTCATATGAATTCGGATTGTATGATGTATCGACCCACTCTGACACGTTTCCTGACATATTATATAATCCAAAACCATTTGGTTCATAAGAATCAGCCTCTACAGTATACAAAGCTTCATCCGCAGCGTAATCTCCTCTTAATGGCTTAAAGTTGGCCAAGAAGCATGCGCGATCATCTTTTGTATAAGGACCACCCCAAGGGTAAGTTGCTGACTGCAGTCCACCACGAGCTGAATATTCCCACTCTGCCTCTGATGGCAATCTGAATGACTCCACACGCGCCGTTTGATTCTTACGACCTTTATCTTTTTTATAATTTCTTAAATATTGTGTTCGCCAATCAGAAAAAGCTTTTGCTTGATGCCAGTTAACACCAACAACTGGGTAGTTATCAAATGCTTCGTGAATGAAATAGTCGTTGTGCATTGGCACGTTGTATGAGTAATTAAAGTCTTTAATCCAAACTGTTGTATCTGGATAAACCTCAACCTCACGCTCCTTTACAAAATTAGAGCGATTTGCATCCTTTGTTTTTGCCGCAGCTTCAATATCCATCTGCTTATAGCTATACTTAAACTGAGTGACATCCATCATTCGCTCACCGTTATACGACTGATCGCCTGATAAGAAGATCTCATCCATCACCATCACGTAATCTTGATCAGGATAGGCACTAGGCTTCCAAATGATATCAACATCCCAATTCAACAATTGCCCCATCGGGTCATAGTGTTTAGAATATTCTTGATATGCTGTTTTATCTTCTTCTTCTTGTCCTGATTGAGAGTTTCTGAAAGCAAAGTCCTGAATAGAACCCTGGTTCCCTCCTTCTCCTTCACCTGCAAACTCTGCAGCTTCAGCTAGTTTCTGACGAACCACAGAATCCCTGACATGATAGACAAATTGTTTGTATTCAGAGTTTGTTATTTCAGTCTCATCCATGTAAAAAGACGGGACAGTCACTGTTTTAGTCGGTGCATCTTTCAAACCAGCGATATCATAATCAGATTTCCCCATGATGAAAGAACCTCCCTCAACGAGAACCATTCCGTATGGTCGCTCTGGATTCCACGATTTACCTTTTACTCCTACAACTTGACCTTTGTCATTTTTCCCACAGCTTGTCACAAGCAATGCTAAAACGATAATTTGGACGATTTTTCTCATTTCTAAAAGAATTATTACTAATAATTAGGCCGTAAACCTAAAATTTAATTTTCAAAAAAACAATAAATTTCTTAACAATAGCTTAAGATTTCTAAAAAAAAATCAAAAGTAACCTTTCAATTTAGCATAATACCATTTTTGTGGTAAGATACCATTACAGGCCTCTAGATAATCATTTTCACTACAAGACAATAACGCATGTTTATTGTTATTATTATCTAAAAATTTCTCCGGCGTCTTGATCCACCACTTATTTGTTAACTCACTCTTAACAAACTCCAGATACTCATCACTCTGAAAATCAACAGCCACCTTGTAATTTGTTAACGATTTGTTATCGGAATTTATTTTCTCTGGATGTCTTAAATAAAAGCCTTCTATAAAATACCATAACATCTGTCCGGTTAACTCATGAAGCACCTCTGAAGGTGCAATCGATTGCAATTCGGATAAGAAAAAACATTGCGCGTGATTACTCAATCCTGAATAACGACTAATTGCACAGGCCTCCATTCCATTTAAACCATTTGGCACAGGATGCGTTGGATCCGATAATGTTGTCGACCCCAATGATGTCAGATCAAAGCTAATCAAATCTGAGTCGCGTAATGTTGGCTCAGCACGACTGATATCTTGTTGCAATTCGCCATACCGACAGGTTTCAAAATACAACTGATCCATCAAATCAATTTCTTCTTGTGCATTGTAAAACGTCAAAAAGCCAAGATTTGAATAATTAAAAAGATTATAAGGCTCGTCAACAATAATTTTCCCCATATAAGAATGGTTTGAAAAATTCTCGTCGGCACTTCCTAAGTCGAACTTCGCATCAATTGTTGTGAGATTGACCATGTATTGATGTCCATCAAAAGCGCGATAAAGCGGCAAAGTCAAATCTTGACTACCGCCTAAAACAAGGCAAATAACATCTTCTTTATACAATTTTGAAACTAAATCTTTCACCACAAAATACGTATCCTCAACGGCATCGCCTTGTGCGATATGCCCCAAATCAATAATCTTTGTTTGCCAGGCTCCTTTATGCAAACGATACAGAGACTCTCTAATGGCATCAAAATCGACTTGAAGCGTTTTCGGCTTTACCGAATTACGGGCTTCATCAACAGACAGGATTGCCATATCATAAGCTGATAAGTCAAAATCTGACTCGTGCTCAAAGAAAGTAATATGACGGAACAAGCGTGAAGCCTCAACCTCTTTAAATTTATTTTTTAAATCATCAGAGACTGGTTTTAAAAACTCTAAACTCATTAAGATTTCTTTTTAGTCTTTGTTGTTTTCTTAGCAGCAGTTTTCTTTGTCGCTGTTTTTTTAGTTCCAGTTTTTTTAGCAGCGGTCTTTTTAGCTCCAGTTTTCTTCTTTGCAGCTGTTTTGCGCTTTGGTTTCTTGGTATTTTTCTCCAAAATCGCCTTAGCCTCTTCTAAGGTCATTTCTTCAGCGTTAGTTGTTTTAGGAAGCTCAACCTTAGTTTTCCCTTGACTTAAGTTAAAACGTTTCCAACGGGCTTTCTCAAGCTTGATACCTTCATCTTCCCAATGATGAATTAATTTCTCCCGCTCTTTTCTGAGTTTATCCTCGATCAATTCTTCAATGTCTGCTTCTGACAAATTATCAAAATCATACTTCTTATTCACATTGATAAACATGCCATCCCATTTAAGATAAGGCCCAAATCGACCCACACCTTTCTGAACACCTTTATCTAAGTAATAATAAATTGGCTCTTCAGATTTTTCTTTCGCTTTGATCAGTTCGATGGCTCTATCGTAAGTCACTTCAAGTGGATCTTCGCCTTTATCGAGAGACACAAATTTTTTACCATAGCGTACATAAGGCCCAAATCGACCAATGTTAGACTCAACCTGCTCTTCTTTATAAGTTCCTAAATCTTTAGGAAGTTTAAAAAGCTCCATCGCTTCTTCATAAGAAATTGACCCGAGGCTTTGCTCTGGTTTCAAACCAGCAAAACGCGGCTTTTCTTCATCCTCAACAGAACCAATCTGAACCATAGGCCCAAACCTACCCAAACGCGCACTAACGGGTTTGCCTGATTCTGGATCTTTCCCCAATACACGCTCTCCGACTTCACGTTCAGCATTTTTAGCGACGTCTTCAACCACGGGATGGAATTTTTTATAAAATTCATCCATCACGCGTGGCCATTTTTCGTTTCCACTTGCCACCTCATCAAAGTCTTGCTCCAGTTTGGCTGTAAAGTTATAGTCGACAATTGCACCAAAGTGATTGACCAAAAAGTCATTCACAACCATACCGACATCTGTTGGCACAAGTTTTCCTTTGTCACTTCCGACCATTTCAATCAACTCTTTTTTGACGAAATTCGCCTCTTTTAAAAGATACTGACTGTATTGTCTTTCTTTTCCTTCAACAGCTCCTTTCTCAATATATTTACGATTCTGGATTGTTGAGATTGTCGGCGCATAAGTTGACGGACGCCCAATACCGAGTTCTTCTAGCTTTTTCACAAGTGAAGCTTCTGTGTATCGCGATGGCGGTCTCGTATAGCGTTCTGTCGCTTTTATGAAAATATTTTCGAGAGAATCACCAATTTCCATCGCTGGCAATAAGCCTGCTTTTTCTTCCTCATCATCATCATGACCTTCTAGATAAACCTTAAGAAAACCTTCAAACTTGACAATTTCACCATTTGCTGTGAATTGTTCTTTTACTTCTGACGAGTCAATCTTAACATTTGTGCGTTCTAATTTCGCATCGCTCATTTGAGAGGCTATACCTCGCTTCCAAATCAATTCATACAAACGCTGTTGATCGCGTTCTGCTGCAATACTATGACTTGCAAAATTTGTAGGACGGATCGCCTCGTGAGCTTCTTGTGCTCCTTTAGATTTTCCTTTATAATTTCTCGCTTTGTGGTATTGATCACCATAAGCTTTTTCAATTTCTTGTCGCGCACCTTCCTTCGCTTGATCAGACAAATTAACGCTGTCTGTTCTCATATAAGTAATATGTCCAGCCTCATAAAGTCGCTGTGCAATTTGCATCGTTTTACTCACAGAGAAATACAGCTTTCTCGCTGCTTCCTGCTGAAGTGTCGATGTTGTAAAAGGAGGCGCTGGAGATTTCTTAGCTGGCTTTTGAGTCAAGTCAGCAACTTTAAAAGTCGCGTTTTTCTGAGCTTCTAAGAATTTTTCTACAGCTTTGCTGTCCTTTATATTTTTAGGTAATTTCGATTTGAATCTCGATCCGCTATTTGTTTTAAAATCAGCATCCACGCGATAGGAAGCAACAGGATTAAAATCCAATACACTGCGCTCACGCTCTACAATCAAACGCACAGCCACAGATTGCACACGACCTGCTGACAGACCGCCTTTGACTTTTCGCCACAATATTGGTGACAACTCATAACCGACAAGACGATCTAAAACCCGTCTTGCTTGCTGAGCACCGACTAAATTATAATCTATCTCACGCGGATTCTTGATTGCCTTCTGTATCGCTGTCTTGGTGATTTCAGAGAAGACAATACGTTTTGTTTTAGATTTATCAAGGTTTAACTCCTCAGCTAAATGCCATGCGATGGCCTCTCCTTCGCGGTCCTCATCACTCGCTAGCCAAACCATTTCTGCGTTTTTAGCTAACTTCGATAGACGCTTAACCACATCCTTTTTATCATCACTGACGACGTATTTTGGTTTGAAATCGGCGTCAACATCAACGCCCAATTCCTTTGAAGGTAAATCTGCGATATGACCAAAACTTGATTCTACCTTGAAATCTTTACCCAAGAATTTCTCAATTGTTTTAGCCTTTGCAGGTGACTCTACTATTACTAGATTTTTTGCCATGAATTCACGAATTTCTGCTGCAAAAGTATGTGAAATTTTTCATTCTCCTTACCAAAACAGTTAAAGTCACTTTTAGGAAACTAACAAATTCAGCCGCCAACACCACTAAAACAAGGTATTCACGGAAGTCTCACTTTCTTTATAAAGTCTTTATTTTTAAATTGTAGCGGAATAAGTAAATGACACTTTGTCAGTTGACTGAATACATTTATCTTTGCATCAAATTCTATCAAACATGGAAAAAATTATTGAGGAAGAGAAACAAGGAACAAGCCTTGTCAAAGAAAACAGCCGAGAGAATTCTAAAAAATTATATATTGAGAGTTACGGTTGCCAGATGAATTTCAGTGATAGTGAAATCGTTGCTTCGATTCTTCACAAAGACGGATATAATACAACGCAAGAACTTGCAGAGGCCGATCTTGTATTGGTCAATACATGTTCAATCAGAGATAAAGCAGAACAAACTGTTCGCAAAAGATTAGAAAAGTACAATGCTGTTAAGCGTGACAACCCACGGATGAAGGTTGGCGTTTTAGGCTGTATGGCTGAACGTTTGAAAAATAAATTCCTCGAAGAAGAAAAGATTGTCGATCTTGTTGTTGGCCCGGATGCCTATAAAGATTTGCCAAACTTGCTTGCCGAAGTTGAAGATGGAAAAGATGCTATAAACGTCGTTCTTTCTAAAGAAGAAACTTATGGTGATATTTCTCCTGTCAGACTGCTGAGCAATGGCGTTTCTGCTCTTGTTTCAATTACAAGAGGTTGTGATAACATGTGTACATTTTGTGTTGTCCCTTTCACACGCGGTCGAGAGCGCAGCCGTGATCCGCAAAGTATCATGGGCGAAGTCAATGATTTGTGGGAGAAAGGCTATAAAGAAATTACACTTTTAGGTCAAAATGTAGATAGCTACTTATGGTATGGTGGTGGCCTTAAAAAAGATTATAAAGATGCGAGCGACATGCAAAAAGCGACAGCAGTTCATTTTGCAGGATTACTAGAAATGGTCGCCAAAGCACACCCTAAAATGCGCATTCGTTTTTCCACGTCCAATCCACAAGACATGACTTTAGATGTGATTGAAACCATGTCTCAATATGAAAACATCTGTAAAAACATCCATCTCCCAGTCCAAAGCGGCAGTGACCGTATTCTCAAAGCAATGAATCGGTTGCACACACGTGCCGAGTATTTCACACTTGTTGATAACATCAAAAGGATTATCCCTGAATGTAGTATTTCTCAAGATATGATTGCTGGTTTCCCTTCAGAAACTGAAGAAGATCATCAAGATACACTTTCTCTCATGGAGCATGTCAAATATGCTTTTGGATTTATGTTTTCATATTCTGAACGACCGGGAACTGTCGCTGGCCGAAAAATGGAAGATGACGTTCCTGAAGATGTCAAGAAAAGACGCCTTCAAGATATTATTGCTCTACAGCAGAAACACTCACGATACAGAACAGAGCAACACCTAGGAGAGATCGAAGAAGTCTTGATTGAAAAAGAATCTAAAAAATCAGATTCACAATGGAGTGGCCGAAATTCACAAGGCATCACTGTTGTTTTCACAAAAAAACATTACAAAGTTGGCGATTATGTCAAGGTTAAAATAGAAGATTGCACAAGCGCGACGCTTATCGGTTCACCGGTGGCTTACGGCAACTTGCAATAAAAAAAATTAATATGGAGTCAACACAAGCGATCAAACAACGCTTTGAGATCATCGGAAATGATCCTGGATTAAATCGTGCAATCGAAAAGTCAATTCGCGTTGCCCCGACAGATATTTCTGTTCTCGTGACTGGAGAATCTGGTGTGGGAAAAGAAAGTCTACCTAAAATTATTCATTCGCTCTCACACCGCAAACACGCTAAATATATTGCCGTGAACTGCGGCGCCATTCCTGAAGGCACAATTGACAGTGAACTTTTTGGTCACGAAAAAGGCGCTTTTACAGGAGCCACACAAGCACGAAATGGTTATTTCCAAGTCGCTGATGGCGGTACCATATTTCTGGATGAAGTAGGTGAATTACCTTTAACAACCCAGGTGCGTTTACTGCGTGTTTTAGAAATTGGCGAATTTATCAAAGTTGGTTCATCTGCTGTTCAAAAAACAAATGTTAGGATTGTTGCGGCAACAAATGTCAATATGCACGATGCCATCAAAAAAGGAAAATTCAGAGAAGACCTTTATTACCGGTTATCAACGGTGGAAATCATGTTGCCATCACTTCGCGATCGAAAAGGTGACATCCATCTTTTATTTAGAAAATTTGCATCCGATTTCGCTTTAAAATATAAAATGCCAACCATTCGATTGACTGATGATGCTGTCAAGCTATTGATCAATTGTCGTTGGGCGGGGAATATACGTCAACTGAAAAACGTTACTGAGCAGATTTCTGTTTTAGAAACAAAACGCGAAGTTGATATAGAGCTCCTCAATCATTATATGCCTAAACAAGGTTCCAATCTTCCATCTGTCATCAAAAAAGATGATCGCGAACAAGAAAGTAGCTTTAAAAATGAAAGAGAAATTTTATACAAAGTACTCTTCGACATGAAAGGTGATCTCCATGATCTTAAAAAACTTACCATGGAGCTTATGAATAAAGACAACAATGCGCATGTCAAGGAAGAGAATGAAAGTTTGATCAACAAAATTTACGGAGACGAAAAAGAAGATTACACAGAGACTTCTGTTGAGGACCAATTAGAAATTTTACAAATCCCTGAATCCAACCCTTCCAGATCCAAAAATCAAAACCAGGAAGTTGACAAATATGATTTTGCAGAAGAAGTTGAGGAAGAAGAAACACTATCACTACACGATAAAGAGGTCGAACTGATCACAAAATCTTTAGAACGCCATAGCGGAAAACGCAAACCCGCTGCAGACGAGTTGGGAATTAGTGAAAGAACACTTTACAGAAAAATAAAACAATACGATTTATAATGAAGTTTAAAAAAATAATCATACTTCTGCTGATCATCTCCTCAACAGGATGTGGCACATATTCATTTACAGGGGCTGACACAGGAAATGCAGAAACATTCCAAGTGAATTATTTCCAAAACATTGCAGATTTGATCGAACCTGGTATCGATAGAGACTTCACGTTAAAACTGCAAGATTTAATTCAAAACCAAACAAGCCTAGGACTTGTCAATTCTGGTGGTGATTTGATTTTTGAAGGAGAAATAACCCGCTATCGCGTTTCTCCAATGACAGCAACTGCTGACGATAAAGCTGCACAAAACAGACTTACAATTGCCGTAAACGTTCGTTTCTATAACACATTAGATAATGAGAAAGATTTTGAGCGCACCTTCTCATTTTATTATGATTACCCTGCAAATCAACAACTCGTCGGTGGCACAAGAGATACTGCGCATGAAGAAATCTTTTCAAGAATATCACAAGATATTTTTAACGCATCGTTGACAGACTGGTAAATGAATAAACGCTTGGCTGACATACTCGACAATCCAGATTTGCTGACTGACCAAGATCAGGCTTTGGTGGATCAGGTCATTGAAGAATATCCATACTTTCAAGCTGTACATGCCCTAAAATTAAAGCTACTCAAAAACCAAAATAGTTTTAAATACAATAGCTTTCTCAAAAAGACTGCATCCCGCACAAGTAAACGCAGTCTGCTGTTTGACTTTATCACACGTGAAGAATTTCATCAACTTAAAGTTGCTGACAAAATCAAACAAGATCGGCAAGAGATAACAACTTTTGAAAAAGAACTGGGGATTTCGGAGAGAGAAGTTGAGCAATTGGAAGACCCTGATTTATTTGTCGAAAAGCAATCAAATCAATTAGATTTTGCAAAGGAAGACAGACATTCTTTCGATGAGTGGCTTAATTATTTAAGCGTAAAACCACTTGACAAAGCCCCTCAAAACAAGGCTGATCAGAAAGGAGGTCAAGACATCATCAAGCCAGAATTAAGGGCTCAACATAAAGTCATAGATCAGTTTATAAGAGATAATCCAAAAATAAAACCTCAAAAAAACAAATTAAAAGCAGAGGTCTCAAAGCTTAAACAAGCGAATTCTGGGCAAATGATGACTGAGACATTAGCAAATGTTTATGTGGAACAAAAAAGATATAACAAAGCAATTCAAGCTTTTAATATATTAATTTTGAAAAATCCCGAAAAAAGTGGTTTATTTGCAGATCGAATAAATGAAATAAAAAAATTTCAAGAAAATAATATATAATGAGTACATTTTCAATATTCCTGACATTAATTGTTATCGTTGGCTTTTTATTAATCGTTGTCGTTATGGTACAGAATCCTAAAGGTGGCGGACTTTCATCATCATTTGGTGGCGGAGGTTCTCAGCAAGTTGGCGGTGTCAAACAAACTTCTGACTTTTTAGATAAAAGCACATGGGCACTAGCAACGCTTTTATTAGTTTTAATTTTATTAGCAAACTCCAGTGCGATTGGGAGTAAAAATGTGGGTGAATCTAAGCTTCTAGATGGAGATTCAGCGCCAGCTCCTATTGAAAACACAAACAGTACAGATCTTCCAGAGATGAATAAATAAAAAAGTGAATAACAACTTTTAAAAAAATGCCAACTTGTGACAAGTTGGCATTTTTTGTTTACACCATTGACAGCAATCACTGACAAAAGCAGCATGGCACACTTTTCGAAATAATATCATTTCAAAAAGAAACTAAAAAAATATTAATAATGGCAGTAAACATTAAACCTCTAGCAGATCGAGTGCTCATCGAGCCTCAGGAAGCTGAAACGAAAACAGCTTCAGGTATTATTATTCCAGAAACAGCAAAAGAAAAACCACAACGTGGGAAAGTTGTTGCTGTTGGTAAGGGTAAGAAAGACCATGAAATGACTGTAAAAGTCGGTGATGTTGTTCTCTACGGAAAATACGTCGCTACTGAATTAAAGTATGAAGGCAAAGAATATTTGATCATGAAAGAAGACGATATTTTAGCGATTGTTTAATCTAACAAAAATATAAAAAATGGCAAAAGACATTAAATTCGATATAGAAGCAAGAAACGGAATTAAGCGCGGTGTAGATGCATTGGCTAACGCAGTTAAAATCACTTTAGGTCCAAAAGGACGTAATGTGATCATCAGCAAATCTTTTGGTGCGCCAATGGTGACAAAAGATGGTGTTAGCGTAGCTAAAGAAATCGAACTCGAGGATGCACTTGAGAATATGGGTGCACAAATGGTAAAGGAAGTCGCTTCAAAAACCAACGATCTCGCTGGTGATGGAACAACAACAGCAACTGTTTTGGCACAGGCAATTGTGAAGGAAGGACTTAAAAACGTAGCTTCAGGGGCAAATCCTTTAGAACTTAAAAAAGGAATTGACAAAGCTGTAATCGCAATTACGACAGAACTTGCAAAACAAGCAATAGAAGTTGGTGATTCTTCTGACAAAATCAAACAAGTTGCATCTGTTTCAGCAAACAACGATGAACAAATCGGTGAACTTATTGCTAAAGCTTTTGGAAAAGTTGGTAAAGAAGGCGTCATTACGGTTGAAGAGGCAAAAGGAACTGAAACTTATGTTGATGTTGTTGAAGGAATGCAGTTTGACAGAGGTTACTTGTCTCCATACTTCGTCACGGACAGCGAGAAAATGATCGCTGACTTAGAAAATCCTTACATCCTTATCGTTGATAAGAAAATTAACGCAATGAAAGATCTTTTACCAATTCTTGAGCCAGCTGCTCAAAGTGGTAAACCATTATTGATCATCGCTGAAGATATTGAAGGAGAGGCTCTCGCTACATTAGTTGTCAATAAACTAAGAGGTTCACTTAAAATCGCTGCTGTAAAAGCACCAGGTTTTGGAGATCGTCGCAAAGCAATGCTTGAAGACCTTGCTATCTTAACTGGTGGAACTGTCATTTCTGAAGAAAGAGGTTTCACTTTAGAGAATGCAACACTTGATATGCTCGGAACTGCTGAGAACGTGACAATTGATAAAGACAATACAACTATTGTCAATGGTGCTGGCGAGTCAGATAACATCAACAACCGTGTCAACCAAATCAAGTCACAGATGGAGCAATCGACAAGTGATTATGATAAGGAAAAACTACAAGAACGCTTAGCAAAACTTTCTGGTGGTGTTGGCGTCCTATACGTCGGCGCGGCTTCAGAAGTTGAAATGAAAGAGAAAAAAGACAGAGTTGACGATGCACTCCACGCAACAAAAGCTGCTGTTGAAGAAGGAATCGTTGCCGGTGGTGGTGTTGCCCTTATCAGAGCTTTAAACGTTATTGCTGAACTAAAGGCTGAAACTCCTGATGAGCAAACAGGAATCAGAATCGTCTCTAAAGCAATTGAATCTCCATTGAGAACTATTGTTGAAAATGCAGGCGGTGAAGGTTCTGTTGTCATCAATAAAGTCTTAGAAGGCGATAAAGGCTTTGATGCAAAAACTGAAACTTACGTTGACATGTTTGAAGCAGGAATTATCGACCCTAAGAAAGTGACAAGAATTGCACTTGAAAATGCAGCTTCTGTTGCAGGAATGATTCTTACAACTGAATGTGCCCTTGTCGATATCAAAGAAGATAACGACGGCGGTGGCGGCGCAATGCCTCCAATGGGTGGAGGAATGCCAGGTATGATGTAATCCATCTTCTCAACTAAAACACAAAACTGTCTCAATTATTTGAGGCAGTTTTTTTTGCTTTAAACGAATCAACACATTGAGAGTCCTAATAAAACAAGGAATTTTCAATAACTTTAAATCTTAAAAAATCAGGACATGAAAAATTTATTACTTGTTGTCGCATTGATAAGCTTCTCTGCGCTCAAAGCCCAAGAAGCGCCAGTGATTAGCAAGCACAAAGTGAGCATTCAAAATAAAACAATCAATTATACTGCAGAAGTTGGAACGCTTCCTTTGAAGGATGAAAGCGGAAATGATCGCGCTGAAATTCAGTATACCTATTACAAAAAAGACATTAGCGAGAAAGCCTCGAAAGAACGTCCTTTACTCATTTCTTTTAACGGCGGCCCTGGCTCAGGCTCTGTGTGGATGCACTTGGCCTATACCGGACCTCAAGTTCTCAAAATTTCTGATGAAGGCTATCCTGTTCAACCATATGGTTACAAAACGAATCCATACAGTGTTTTGGACGTTGCGGATATTGTTTATGTCAACCCTGTCAACACTGGATATTCAAGACCAGTACGTGATGAAGATGGAAAGTTTGACAAATCAGAATTTTTCGGTGTCAATAAAGACATTGACTACCTCGCTAAATGGGTCAATCAATTTGTAACTAAAAAAGACAAATGGTTAGCCCCTAAATTTTTGATAGGTGAAAGCTACGGAACGGCGCGTGTTTCAGGTTTGGCTGGTGCCTTACAGAATCAACACTGGATGTATTTGAACGGTGTTATTTTAGTTTCCCCTACCGATCTTGGTCTTGATATTTCTGGCCCTGTAGAAGTAGCAAACAGATTGCCTTACTTTGCGGCAGCGGCTTGGTATCACGATAAATTAGATCAGAAATATTTAGATATGCCTGTTTTAGATTATCTCAAAACAGTGGAAGACTTCACCATTAATCAATTGACTCCTGCTCTACTCAAAGGTGGCTTTCTTGAAAATCGAAAAAAAACAAACTTAGCACAGCAAATGAGTGAGTATTCAGGAATTGATCAAGAGATTTACACAGACAATAACCTTGCTGTGTCTTACAATTTGTTCTGGAAATCACTTAAGAAAGAAGATGGCTTTACGATTGGCAGACTAGATTCCAGGTATTTAGGTTTAGATGAAAGAGCAGCTGGAGAAAGACCGGACTACAATGCTGAATTGACATCGTGGCTGCAAGCCTTTACGCCTGCGATAAATGCGTATTACAAAGATGAACTCAACTACGACACAGATTTGAAGTACAATATGTTTGGTAATGTTTATCCTTGGGATAGAACAAACAACAACACAGGGAAGCAACTTCGTCAAGCCATGGCTCAAAACCCAAGTTTAAACGTGATGATCCAATCAGGTCTATTTGATGGAGCGACAACCTATTTCAATGCCAAATATGTGATGCGCCATATCGATGCAAGTGGCCGATTAAAAGATCGCTTTAACTTTAAAACCTATGAAAGTGGACACATGATGTATTTGAGAAAAGAGGATCTAGAAACAGCAAATAACGACATCAGAGATTTTATTTCAAAATCGATACCTGAAGATGGCAAGCCCATTAAATACTAGAAAAAGCAAGTCTGAAAACTAAAAAACCGGAACCTCTTTTTGAGATGTTCCGGTTTTTTTTATAGAATCAGTTCAGAGCGGATTAACGCTTCTCAATATCTTTATAACTTCTTAGCTTCTCACCCGTATATACTTGGCGAGGACGACCAATAGGTTCTTTTCCTAAACGCATTTCACGCCATTGTGCAATCCAACCTGGAAGACGCCCAAGTGCAAACATGACAGTGAACATTTCTGTTGGGATGCCTAAAGATCTATAAATAATACCTGAGTAGAAATCAACATTAGGATATAATTTTCTTTTCACAAAGTAATCATCTTCTAAAGCCTCTTTTTCTAAACCTTTAGCAATATCAAGAACTGGATCTTCCACACCTAAGTTTGCAAGCACATCATCAGCTGATTGCTTAATAATGCGTGCACGAGGATCAAAGTTTTTATAAACACGGTGTCCAAAGCCCATCAATCTAAATGGATCTTCTTTATCTTTTGCTTTGGCCATGTACTTTTTCGTATCACCACCATCAGCTTTAATACCCTCAAGCATTTCAATTACTGCTTGGTTAGCACCGCCGTGCAATGGTCCCCAGAGTGCAGAAATACCTGCTGAAATTGATGCAAATAAACCAGCATGTGACGATCCTACAATTCTAACTGTTGACGTCGAGCAGTTTTGCTCATGATCAGCATGTAAAATAAGGAGTTTATTGAGTGCAGATGCAATCACAGGATCAACTTTATAATCTTGATTTGCCTTCTTAAACATCATCTTGAGAACGTTCTCAACGTAGCCCAAAGAATCATCACCGTAATCAAGTGGCTGACCTGTTCGTTTTCTTAATGCCCACGCACAAAGAACTGGAAATTTTGCTAAAAGCTTAATAATTGCCTTGTACATATCTTCTTTAGAGTCAACATTGACAGAAGATGGATTAAAAGCAATCAAAGCATTTGTAAGAGAAGACACAACACCCATTGGGTGTGCCGATTTAGGGAAGCCATCAAGAATTTTCTTCATTTCCTCATCGACATTCGATTCGGCTTTGATGTCTTCATAAAATTTATCGAGTTCTGATTTTGATGGTAATTCACCAAAAATCAAAAGATAAGCAACTTCTAAAAAGCTTGCATTTTCAGCTAAGTCTTCAATCGAATAACCTCTGTACCTCAAAACTCCTTCTTCTCCGTTCAAAAACGTTATCGCACTTTCGCAAGAACCCGTATTTTTGAAACCTCTATCCAAAGTGATTAATCCATCAGTTTGAGCTCTTAAACTAGATATATCGATCGCATACTCATCTTCTGAACCTTTTGTTACCGGAAATTCGTAAAATTTGCCGTCAAATTCAATCTTAGCTTTCATATGTTTTATATTATATTTTCAATTATCACAAATTTAATAAATCTAGCACAAACCACCCATTAATGCACCTTAATAAAAATACACAAAAGGCAACTATAGCGTTAAAATTTTCAAAAAAACAAGCGTATTTCCTACCACTTGATTTTAAAAGCATCGGCGCCTGGATAATAAGCTAAATCACCGAGCTCTTCTTCAATACGTAAAAGCTGATTGTATTTAGCCATACGATCACTTCGAGAAGCTGAACCTGTTTTAATTTGCCCCGTATTTAGCGCAACTGCTAAATCAGCAATTGTGCTATCTTCAGTTTCACCAGACCTGTGTGACATGACCGTTGTATAACCAGCATTCTGAGCCATCTGAACAGCACTTATCGTTTCTGAAAGTGTGCCTATCTGATTTACTTTAATCAAGATTGAATTCGCAATAGCATTATCAATTCCTTTACTCAAGCGTTCAACATTTGTCACAAACAAATCATCACCGACAATCTGTACTTTTTCACCAATCTTATCAGTTAAAATCTTCCAACCTTCCCAATCATCTTCATCCATACCATCTTCAATAGAGATAATCGGATATTTTTCAGCGAGCTCAGCTAAATAAGTCGCTTGCTCTTCAGAAGTTCTCCTTTGGCCGTGCTCCCCTTCAAATTTCTGATAATTGTACTGCCCTTCTTCATAGAATTCTGCAGCTGCACAATCTAAAGCAATCACAATATCTACTCCAAACTTGTAACCAGCTTTCTTAACAGCCTTTGCAATTGTATCAAGTGCATCTTCAGTCCCTTTAAATTCAGGCGCAAAACCACCTTCATCGCCAACTGTTGTGCTCAAATTGCGCTCTTTTAAAACTTTTTTGAGATGATGAAAAATCTCGGTTCCCATTTGGAGAGCTTGAGAAAAATCAATGGCTGTGATTGGCAAAATCATAAATTCTTGAAATGCAATCGGCGCATCACTATGTGAACCGCCATTTATGATATTCATCATAGGTACTGGAAGCATATTGGTTTGCACTCCTCCAATATAGCGATAAAGTGGCAAGCCCAATTCATTGGCTGCAGCCTTAGCACAAGCGATAGAAACTCCTAAAATAGCATTGGCGCCCAAAACAGATTTGTTGTCAGTGCCATCGAGCTCAATTAGAATTTGATCAATATGTGATTGTTCCAAAACAGAAATACCGAGTAAAGCATCAGCAATAAGTGTATTTACATTATTAATCGCTTTAAACACAGATTTCCCCATGTATGCTGCATCGTTATCGCGTAATTCGACAGCTTCATGCTCACCAGTAGAAGCTCCAGAAGGAACGGCAAATCGGCCTATAGTTTCGGTTTCTGTAATCACATCAACTTCGATCGTTGGATTTCCGCGAGAGTCAAATATTTGTCTCGCATGTATATCTAATATAGCGCTCATAGTTTCATAATTTGTTGAGTTAGCAATTTACGAAATTACCTTATTATTATTAAAATTAAGGGGGAGATTTAGTCCAAAAAAACAACACCCTACTCCAAAAAACGGTGTAGGGTGAAAATATCAAAATTTAAAGGTCTGTTTTAATCAAGTCTAAGGATTTTTCATCAATTCGATAAAGTCATCAAACAAATACAAAGCGTCATTA
The DNA here is from genome assembly GCA_030457805.1 of Psychroflexus sp. Classification (GTDB taxonomy): domain Bacteria; phylum Bacteroidota; class Bacteroidia; order Flavobacteriales; family Flavobacteriaceae; genus Psychroflexus. Next base: position 2,540 of record JAKDUG010000018.1, on the reverse strand, counting down.
GGACCTGGCGATCCTTCTGGGTGATGTTGCACAGAGAAAGCAGGCTTAGTTTTATGACGTAGCCCAGCCAGTGTGTGATCATTCAAATGAATATGAGAAACAGCAACATCTGGATGTTGTTCGGCAGCTTCGCGATCCACAGCAAAACCATGATTTTGTGAAGTCACTTCATCTTTACCAGTCAATAAATTCTGAACAGGATGATTAATTCCGCGGTGACCATTGTGCATTTTGAAAGTAGGAATACCTAATGCTTGTGCAAAAACTTGGTGCCCCAAGCAAATGCCAAAGTAAGGCAGCCCAACATCGAGATAATGTTTGACAATTTCAACAGCACTCTTCAATGGCTCTGGATCTCCAGGACCATTAGAAATAAAGAGACCATCAAAATCATAAGTTTTTAGGGTGTCCAAAGAAGTATCGTATGGGAAAACCGTGAGTTGACACTCTCTATTTTTGAGATCACGAAGAATCCCATGCTTAACACCTAGATCAAGAACGGCAACACGATATTTCGGTTCTTCAGGTGAAACTTCATAGATTTCTTTTGTCGACACTTGTGAAGCTAATTCCAAGCCTTTCATCGAAGGATGAGCAGCCAATTTTTCCTTTAAAACATCCATGCCCAAACTCGCTTTCCCAATGACAGCATTCATGGCTCCATTTTTACGGATATGACGCACTAAAGCACGGGTATCAATATCTGAAACAGCATTCAGCTGATGTTGATCCATGAATTCTAATAAAGAAGAATCCGAATCAACACGTGATGGATTCAAAGAAAAGTTTTTGCAGACTAAGCCAGAGATTTGAATTTTAGAAGATTCCATATCAGCTTTGTTAGTGCCGTAATTCCCAATGTGGGTATTGGTCGTCACCATAATTTGACCAAAATAGGATGGATCTGTAAAGACCTCTTGATAACCTGTCATGCCAGTGTTAAAGCAGATCTCACCAACCACATAATTAAGCTGACCTACTGCTTTCCCATGAAAAATCGTTCCATCTTGTAGAAGAACGACAGCATTTTCTGTTTGATTGTATTTCATAAGTATAGGGTATAAAAAAAGGGATAAATGCGACTTTATCCCTTTTAAATAATTAGTATAGAAATTGAATAGAACTATTCATTATCAGCCTTGTCTTCTTTAGATTCAGAAGCAGAAGCCTCTTCAGTTTCAGTTGATTTAGCTTTCTTGCCAGCTCTACGTGTTGATTTTTTCTTGGTCGTTTTCTCATCTAATGAATAAATATCATTAAAATCAACGAGTTCGATCATCGCCATATCAGCAGCATCACCTAAACGGTTTCCAAGCTTAATGATACGTGTGTATCCACCTGGACGGTCTGCAACCTTTGGGGCCACCTCTCTGAACAATTCAGCAACAGCATATTTGTCTTTCAATGAAGAAAAAACCAACCTTCTGTTGTGTGTATTGTCAAGTTTAGATTTGGTAATGATAGGCTCTACAAACTTGCGTAAAGCCTTAGCTTTAGCGACAGTTGTATTTATTCTTTTATGTAGGATAAGCGAACCAGCCATGTTGGACAACATTGCCTTTCTGTGTGAAGAAGTTCTGCTTAAATGATTAAATTTCTTTCCGTGTCTCATCTTTTAAAGTTTTCGACTTTGAGTTAGTCTTTGTCTAATTTATATTTTGAAAGATCCATACCGAAATCTAGACCTTTACCTTCAACGAGTTCCTCTAATTCAGTCAGAGATTTTTTACCAAAATTCCTAAACTTCATCAAATCACTCTTATTGTAGGAAACTAAGTCACCTAAAGTTTCAACTTCTGCAGCCTTTAAACAGTTTAATGCTCTAACTGATAGATCGAGATCTACAAGTTTAGTCTTTAAGAGCTGTCTCATGTGAAGTGATTCTTCATCATAAGTTTCTGCATGCGATAATTCATCAGTTTCTAAAGTAATTCTCTCATCTGAGAATAACATGAAGTGGTGAATTAAAGTTTTAGCAGCTTCTGTCAAAGCATCTTTAGGGTGAATTGAGCCGTCTCCGATGATTTCGAAAACTAATTTTTCGTAATCCGTTTTTTGCTCAACACGGTAATTCTCGATACTGTATTTTACATTTTTAATCGGTGTAAAAATAGAATCGACAAAAATTGTCCCTAGTGGTGCTTTAGCGTTTTTGTTTTCTTCAGCCGTGACATATCCTCTCCCTTTTTCTAGTGTCAACTCAAGATTGAGAGACACTTTAGAATCGAGGTTACAAATCACTAAATCTGGGTTTAAAACTTCAAATCCAGTAATGAATTTCTGGAAGTCACCCGCCTTTAGTTGATCGCTTCCTGAGAAAGAAATAGAAACTGTTTCGTTATCGACATCGTCAGGTTTCTTTCTGAAACGAACTTGTTTCAAATTCAAGATGATTTCTGTCACATCTTCTACAACACCCTTGATAGCTGAAAATTCATGATCTACCCCTTCGATTCTTACAGATGTAATTGCAAAACCTTCAAGAGAAGAAAGTAAAACTCTGCGCAATGCATTACCAACAGTTAAACCATAACCAGGTT
>JAKDUG010000017.1 GCA_030457805.1 Psychroflexus sp. | reverse complement strand
TCTAATAAATACATATATTGCTTTTCTAATTAGAATATGTAGATATGAGTGAAAAAACTAAGTACGAGCTTGAATTCCCGATACAGGTTTCTCCAAACTTATTATACCAATATATATCAACACCTTCAGGTTTAAGTGAGTGGTTTGCAGATAATGTCAACTCTCGCGGCGAAGTCTATACTTTTATTTGGGAAGGTAGTGAAGAGCAAGCAAAGCTTTTGACCAAAAAGTCGGATGAGAGAATCAAACTGAGATGGCTGGAAGATGATCAGGACGATGAAAGTTACTTTTTTGAAATGCGGATTCAAGTCGATGAGATCACAAAAGATGTCTCTTTGATGATTACAGATTACGCAGAGGAGGACGAAGTTGATGAAGGCAAGATGCTTTGGGAAAACATGGTCTCTGATTTAAAACAAGTTTTAGGATCTGCTTAACTTTCACCTATGATAAATTTTAATGGTAGGCTAACTGAAAATGCTGAAATTACAGAGCAAAATAGAGGACTTAATTATGGCGATGCCTTATTCGAAAGCCTACGTGTCATTCATGGCCAAGAAATGCTTTGGGAAGCACATTACTTTAGACTAATGTCATCTATGCGGGTGTTGCGTATGGAGATTCCAATGCACTTTTCTCCAGAGTATCTTTTAGAGCAAATCAAGGAAACTTTAGTTGCAAATGCGCTGGATCAAAAACCAGCTCGTGTTAAAATATTAGTGTATCGTAAGGAAGGTGGTCTATACCGTCCCCAAACACGTGATATTGATTTTGTAATAACATGTGCTGAGCTTGATTCGCCTTTTTTTCTGCATCAAGAACGCAACTATGTTGTCGATTTGTTTAAAGATCACTTTGTGCTTTCAGGGATGCTTTCTAATTTAAAAACAACCTCAAAGTTGCCGTCTATTTTGGCTGCAATTTATGCGGAAGAAAATGAATTGGATAATTGTATTTTGCTCAATGAAAAGAAGTCAGTTCTTGAGTTTACCAATGCTAATTTGTTTTTGGTTAAGGGCAAGACAGTTAAAACACCACCTTTGTCTGATGGCTGTTTGAAAGGTGTAATCCGAGCTGAGCTTATCAAAATCATCAAGCAAATGGAGGGGTATACATTAGAGGAAAGCTCAATTTCTCCCTTTGAAATTCAGAAGTCAGATGCGCTTTTTATGACGAATGCCATTCAAGGCATCACGAGTGTTTCGCGTTACCGCAAAAAGGAATTTGACACGCAACTCGCAAAACAGTTGGTCGGGAAATTAAATGCACAAGTGCGTTTAATAACAGCAGAAACACATTAACTTTAATTATTGCTGGGATTGCCTGGTGCATTTGACCAGATCAAATACTCACCGCCCAATGATTTGAGCTTGTTTTGCCAATATTCTCCTTCGAGAGAGGTTTGGAATAAGTTGCTTTTTTGTGCAAACTCATCGATGATCCAGGTTTTTTGCTGGATTTCATCTTTTAATTGCGCGTTGAACCAACCTGTGTAGCCCAAAAAGAATTTTGTGTTGTGGTGATTGACAATGCCGTCATTGATCAATGGAACAATGTTTTCAAAATTCCCACCCCAATAAATACCATCTTTAATTTCTAAACTGTCTGGAATGAGATCTGGAATTGTATGGATGAAGTACAAGTTCTCTTCATCAACAGGGCCGCCTTTATAAATTTGAAAGCCTATGTTTAAACCTGGAATAAGAGTTTTAAGATCATAGTCTGATTTTTTGTTGAGAATGAAGCCGACGACATCTTGTTGATCAACATGGGTAATAAGGATGACAGACCTCGCAAAGCATTCATCATTAAGAATTGAAGGTTCTGCGATTAAGAGCTGCCCTTTTTCGAATTGATTTGCCATAAAATAAGATATTGGTTGGATTTGTCTTTAAATAAAAAAAGACCTTTTTTGAAAGGCCTTTTTCTATACTACTCAAACAATCTTAATTTACAGATTTTTGTAGTTCTGAGCCTGCTTTAAACTTTACAACGTTCTTAGCTGCAATTTTAATTGTCTTCCCTGTTTGTGGGTTTCTTCCTTCACGAGCAGCTCTTTTTGAGACTGACCATGAGCCAAATCCTACAAGTGAAACGCGATCACCTTTCTTTAAAGCTCCTTCTACATTTTCTAAGAAAGACTCTAAAGATTTTTTGGCGTCAGCTTTTGTGATTCCGGCATCTTCTGCCATAGCATCGATTAAATTTGTTTTGTTCATACCTAAAAAATTGAACTTTGTTGAATAAAAATTTTGTTAATACACTACAAATTTATATGTAAATTCCTATTATGCAAGTGTTTTGCCAAGAAATCCGGATGAATGGTGTAATTATTTTTGATTTGGGGCTAAAATAGACCCATATAGGCTGGTTTTAGGACTCAGAAGAGTGCATCTTCACGGCTTTGTCTTGATCGTATCCGTTTAAAAAATCCTGTGTTTTGAGCATTCTTTTGCCTGGGTACTTCAATTCTTGAATTGATAGCCATGCATTTTTTGCTTTCACACTTAGCTTGTTTTTACCAAATATGAGGTCGCCAATCTCTGCTTTTTGCTCGATTGTTTCGTCAATTTCTACCTTTCCAACCTTAATTTGAATTGTGCGCTCTCTTTCTTCTAGCGATGACCAAGCTAAAGGATAGGGATAAAGTCCATTGATGAAATCCAGAATTTTATCAGCATCTTGATCCCACCGAATCTGTGTGTTTTCTTTATTTAATTTTGGTGCTTCTTTATTTTCTGAAAGCTTTGTTTGTAGAGTTGTTTCAATACGTTCTTCAGCAATGGCTCTTGCGGTCTCTACGGCCAAATCCGCACCTAACTGCATAAGCTTGTCATGGAGGCTTCCTGCTGTTTCTCCTTTCTCTATTTGTATTCTACGCGCATCGATAATCGCTCCAGTATCAATTTTTTCATCTAGGAAGAAACTCGTCACACCTGTTTCTTTTTCGCCATTCATGATCGCCCAGTTGATTGGCGCTGCGCCTCTGTAGTTTGGGAGGAGGGAAGCGTGAATATTAAATGTGCCGTATTTAGGGAAATTCCAGACTTTTTCGGGAAGCATACGAAAGGCAACAACAATGGCCAAGTTGGGTTTGAGGCGCTTTAAATCACTTTGAAATGAGTCAGATTTTAGATTTGTGGGTTGCAAAACCTCAATATTTTGTTTACATGCATACTTTTTGATAGCAGATTGATTGACTTTTCTCCCACGGCCTGATGGTTTATCCGGTGCTGTCACAACGCCGACAATATCAAAATGTTGATGTAGTTTTGAGAGTGTTTCAACTGCAAAATCTGGTGTTCCTAAAAAAAGTATCTTTAATTTTTTCATTTAATTTTATATTTATTTTGTGCTGTTCTTATGATTTTCTCGTATTTCAGAAGCTGTCTTAAGCTTTTTAAAATAGCTTTTTCTTTGTCCTCAAATTTCTTTACAAGTTCAGGAAATGAGGCAGAATCAACTTTCTGAAGGTATGAAAAAATCAGTGTCTCAAGATGCGGTGTTTCTTTCTTTTCTTTTAAGCAGTAATTGCAATGGCCGCATTGAATTTTTGATTGCTCTCCAAAATAATTCAGAATTTGATTTTGGATGCATTCTTTTTGAGATGTGATTAACGCAATGACGGCTTCAATTTGCTTTATTTTTGACTTGGCTAGCGCTTCAATACTTTTTTTATGCGGATTGATTGCACGTTCATTTTCTTTAGGAACCAAGAACTCCACATTGATATCATGTTTGAAATTTGCATAAATGATCAGGTTTTGGTTTTCCAACTCAGTGAGTTGTTTTTTAATATTTTGTTTTGCAAAGCCCGTTTTATAACTGATCAAATCAATGTTGATATTTATTTCTTGATCAAAAAGGCCGCCATAAGTTCTCAGAATACTGTTGACTAGGCTCTGGTAAATGCTGTTTCTTTCTAAAAAATGTATCAAGTGTGTGCTCGAAGCTGTAAAAGTGATCTTTATTTTTTCTCTGAAATTTTTACTCAATTGAATGACACCAATATTGTCTAAAACTTGAAGTCCGGCATAAGTTTGATTAAAATTTAATTGCTCATGTTTACAGAAATGGCTAAAATTAAAATCAAAAACTTCTCCAGGACCTTCGCCGTAAGCAATCCCGAAGTATTGATTGAGTTTGTTGTAGAGTGATTTAATGAATTCAAAACCAGCAATGTTTTTTATGTTTCTTGTTTTTAAGGTATAAATATCATTGTTATTATAAAAGACAAAAGCATCAGCTGCTTGGTGATCACGCCCAGCTCTGCCGGCTTCTTGATAATAATTTTCTATACTTTCAGGGAGGTGATAATGTAAAACAAAACGCACATCAGGTTTGTCAATTCCCATGCCGAAAGCCGTGGTCGCTACGATGACTTGCGTTTTATTAGCCAACCAGTTTTGTAAGGTTTTCTCTTTTAAGTTTGTTGATATGCCTGCGTGATATGCTTCAGTTTCAAATCCGATCTTATTGAGGTAGGTTGAAATATCGTGACAGGATTGTCTTCTCCTGACATAAATAATACCACTGTGATTAGGGTGTGATTTTAGGTATTTAGTTATGGCAGCTAATTTATCGGCGACTTTAAAAAATCCAAAATTTAGGTTTGGTTTTTTAAAACTACGCTGGCAAATTTTAGGGTCATGAAGTTCAAGATTCAGAATAATATCTTCTAATACATGTGGTGTTGCTGTTGCTGTCAATGCCAGAAAAGGCAAATCTGGGAGGTGTTCGCGCAGCTTGTAAATTTGTCGATAAGCAGGCCTAAAGTCATGTCCCCATTGTGATATTGAATGGGCTTCGTCTATGGCTACAAAAGAAATAGGGAGCTTAATCAGGTGCTCTATGATTTCTTTGTTCTGCAAACGCTCTGGCGATAAATAAAGGAGTTTATAATTACCATAAACACAATTATCAAGCAACTGATGAATATCTGTAAGCGACATGCTGCTTTTGATGTATTCCGCTTTTATGCCTTTAGATTTTAGGTTCTGGACTTGATCTTCCATCAGCGCCAATAAAGGGGAAACGACGACACAAAGGCCTTCTAGAGCTATTGCAGGGACTTGAAAACAAACAGACTTTCCGCCACCTGTTGGTAAAATGGCACAACAATCTTCTCGATTTAGGACGGCCTTGATGACTTCTTCTTGACTCTTTAAAAAAGCATCAAAGCCCCAATATTTTTTAAGAATATGCTGAATAGTTTCCATTAGAGGTGTGCTAAAATGAAATCGACTCTTCGATTGACGTCAGTTTTGGGAACTTCAATCAATGTGTAGCCCAAGTCTTGATATGTTTTTCGTAAAGCTTTCTGAATATTTATCGCAAGATCAATTCCCTCAAAACGCTCTCCATCTGTGGTATAAATTTCATCCCAAATAGGCAAGATAAAAACTTTATCATAAGTGTATTTTTGATTCGCATCTGAGAAGAATTTAGGATAATTCTGTTCGAAATGATCCATATAAGCTGTCACGTCAGGGATGCCACGATCGATGAAAACATGTTTGCTGCTCAATGTATCAGCGGCTTTAAACTGATTGATGCGTCCTTCGAGCAAAAGCTCACTGAATTTAAGAGGATCGGATAAGAAAAGCTGATCAATACCATTTTCTTTTGCCCTTCGTGTGACTTCGCGTGAAACCTCAGGCATACATTGGTATCTCCGGCGTGTTAAGACTTCTATTATTGATGATTTCCCTGTACTCGGTCCACCAATAAGTACTATTTTCTCACTCCCCATAAGTGTATTTTAAGGTTCATTTCAGTTATTGTCATCATTTTATATAATAGCTTTATATTTGTAGAAAAAAATAATGCAAGATAAACAACAGGATGAATTTTACAACAAACTAAGACAGCAACTTGAGGAATTGGACAAGTGGCCTGGTCCTTATTTGTTTAAATTTATTTTACCAACAACCCACGAAAAAGAATTTAAAAAATTAAGTTCATTATTTGATGATTTAGGTGCGGTTATTAATACAAAACAATCTTCAAAAGGCAAATATACAAGCGTTTCTATTCATGTGGAAATGAATTCGCCTGAAGATGTTGTTTCAAAGTATAAAGAAGTTGGTGAAAAAGTTGAGGGTGTAATTTCTCTGTAAAGTCTTAGGACTATTTTTTTTTATGTATTTTGCAACTCTCTTTTTAAAATAAAAATATCATTTTGACAAATTCATTAGAGTACAATTCAGAGCGAACACAATTGCGCATTCCTGAATACGGTCGTAATATTCAAAGAATGGTTGAACATGCGATCACAATTGACGACACCAAAAAAAGAAACGATACAGCAAAGGCTATTATTGATGTGATGGGAAATATGCAGCCGCATCTACGTGATGTGTCTGATTTTCAACACAAGCTTTGGGACCAACTTTTTATCATTAGTGATTTTAAATTGGAGGTTGATTCTCCATACCCGAAACCAACGCCAGAGTTATTGGCCAAAAGGCCTGATCCACTTGCTTATCCTCAAAATCATCCAAAATATAGATTTTACGGGAACAATATTAAAAGAATGATTGATGAAGCAATCAAAATGGAAGAAGGTGACCTCAAGGAAGCTTTGGTTTTGACGATCGCGAATCACATGAAAAAATGCTTCTTGAACTGGAATAGAGATAGTGTGGAAGATCAAGTGATCATTAATCATTTGAATGAATTAAGTCAGGGGAAATTGAGTTTAAAAGAGATCGATACAAACCTGAGTGATGCTTCTGAATTGGTGAAGAGCAAACCACGACATAAATCTTCTTATAAAAAGCCACAGCGCAATCACAACCGAAACAATCGTAAACGTAAGTAATTAGTATGGCAACTTTTCAAATTGAAGGTGGACACCAGCTCAAAGGTGAAATCCGTCCACAAGGTGCTAAAAATGAAGCCCTTCAGGTTTTATGTGCTGTTTTGATGACAGATGAAAAAGTTTTTATTGACAATATTCCTGATATCAGAGATGTCAATAAGCTTATTGATATTTTAAGCAACCTAGGCGTCAAAACTCAAAAACTAGGTCACGGCAGTTATTCTTTTAAGAGTGATGCGCTACATCTTGATTATTTAGAGAGTGAGCAATTCAAAAATGAAGGAAGTAGCTTGCGTGGTTCTATCATGTTAGTTGGCGCGCTTTTAGGTCGATTTGGGAAAGGTTATATTCCAAGACCTGGTGGTGATAAAATAGGTCGCCGCAGACTAGATACGCATTTTAGCGGATTTATCAAACTCGGAGCCAAATTTAGATATAATAAAGAAGAACGCTTTTATGGCGTTGAGGCTCCAGATGGTTTGAAAGGCGTTGATATGCTTTTGGAAGAAGCTTCAGTGACTGGTACTGCAAATATCTTGATGGCAGCCGTTTTAGCTGAAGGAAATACCTCAATTTACAATGCTGCTTGTGAACCTTATATTCAGCAACTTTGTAAAATGCTGAATGCAATGGGAGCAAAAATAACAGGAGTTGGCTCAAATCTTCTGCATATTAAAGGTGTCAAAAAACTCTCTGGATGTCAGCACACTGTTTTACCTGATATGATCGAAATTGGCTCGTGGATTGGTTTGGCAGCAATGACAAAAAGTGAATTGACCATTAAAGATGTGAGCTGGAAAGACCTAGGGATTATTCCTGCTACTTTCAGAAAACTCGGTATTACAGTTGATAAAAAAGGTGATGATATTCACATTCCAGCGCACAAAAAGGGTTACGAAGTGACAAGTTTTATCGATGGTTCAATTATGAATATCAGCGATGCTCCATGGCCTGGCTTTACACCAGATTTATTGAGTATTATTCTTGTTGTGGCTACACAAGCAAGAGGAAGCGTTTTGATTCATCAAAAAATGTTTGAAAGCCGCCTGTTTTTTGTCGATAAATTAATCGATATGGGAGCGAAAATAATTCTTTGTGATCCGCATCGCGCAACCGTGATTGGTCATGATTTTGAATCACAATTGAGAGCGACAACAATGTCGAGTCCAGATATTAGAGCTGGAATTTCTTTACTGATAGCGGCGCTTTCTGCTAAAGGAGTTTCGACAATTCACAATATAGAGCAAATCGATAGAGGCTATGAAGATATAGATGGCCGTTTAAGAGCGATTGGCGCAAAAATTACACGTTTTGATTAATTGATTTTTTCACAAATCAATACGAATTTTTCATCTAAAAGGGTGGTGGTTAAAAACACATAGGTTTTGCCACCATCTTTTATTTTGTATTTCTTTTTTACATCTTCAACCTTGATAGGGAAATTCCGCGTGCTGAGATTCGCTTTTTGGCCGCCCAATATTGCCTTCACTTTTTTAGGTTTATAAGGCAAAAGTTGTCTGATCTTAAATTCACGTCCTGGGAAGTTTTTGACTTGATTTTTAGAAAAATAAAGATGCGTATTTTGTGCGATCTTTTGAAGTGAAAAATGTTTTGAAATATATTGAAAAGCACCTGACTTCATCAAACTTGCATTTGGCTCGTATAGAAAATCACTTTCTTCTGGTAGCCCCAAATTAGAATAATCACAATGCCTCTCTGACCACTTGAGGTCAAAAATCTCCTTGTGCTCTGATTTGATATTCACTGTTTGGATTTGAATGTCTTCAACTGGATTTTGACCAATGCGCCAAAGTAATTCTTTAACTTCATTTTGAACGGCGATAATGGTAATTGATTGGACATTCTGGAGTTGTTGGATGCCGAGATCGAGATCGAGTAAAGGCGAGGTTTTGATGTAAACCTGTTGTGCTCTTGTTAGATAAAAGTTGAGCTCTGTCGTTAAGTTTGGTTCACAATCTTCTAATCGAAATACCTTTTTTTGCGAGGCATCACGACGAGAGGGGTCGATAAATAAATAAGTAAAAGGACCTTTGTGTGCCTTTAAAAATTCTGTTGCTGTTGTGTTGTGGCACTTTACATTTTTAACGCCAAGGGATGACATATTTTGTTGTACAATCTCAGAGAGTTCACCGTTTTTTTCGATGTGATCAACCTGTATAAAAGAACGTGAAAAAGCAAAAGTATCAATGCCAAAGCCTCCCGTTAGGTCTGCGATTTTATCACCTTGTATTTGCTCTGCTTTATAGTTTGCTGTCAGTTCAGATGAGCTCTGTTGCAGATTGATGTTTTTAGGGTAAATGATTTTATGCGACTTAAACCAAGTCGGTAATTTTAATTTTGCTTTGCGTTTTGCATCGATCTGTTGGGCTAGCATTTTTGAATCGACATCTTTAAATGGAGATTTTGATAAGATTATACGCGTGATGTCGTCGTGAAGGTGTGCCTCAATATACGCTTGAATTTTTTCTTGTAGAATTGCAGTGAAATCAGACATTGAGTTGACGTGTTATTTCATACAAAGCAATTCCACAACTTTGTGCAACATTGATACTGCTATTTTGTCCGAATAAATTGATATGCAAACATGTATCAAGTTGTGAAAGTATTTCTGGAGAGAGTCCCATCTGCTCATGTCCAAAAATTAAAACATAGCTTTCCGTCGCTTGAAAATTAAAGTTATGGATCGCTTGACTCTCAGATGTGAGTTCAATACCAATCACCTTCTTAGTCTGCTTTTTCAGTTCTGAAAGTGTGTCATCCAGATTATTGAATAAACTTGTGTTGACATATTTCTCTGAGCTTCTACTGGTTCTCTTAAAACGCGTACTCAGCATCATCTCTTCTAAACTCTCATTGAGGAAGATTTCTTTGACAGCAAAGGCGTCTGCTAATCTGTAAATTGCCCCGAGATTTGCTGGACTCGAGAGCGTGTCAATCAAAAGATAAATCTTGGCTTTTGTCGCTTGTGTCTTGTATTCAGAATGCACTAATTGATGACTCATCTGGTGAAGATATAATAAAGAATATTGGCACCCATTTTAAGTGCTTTCTGGCGTGTTTCTTCAGGATCGTTGTGTATGTTTTTGTCTTCCCAGCCATTGCCCAAATCACTTTCATAAGTATAGAGGAGAAGAAGTCTGTCATTTTCATATATTCCAAATGCTTGTGCCGGCTTGCCGTCGTGTTCATGTATCTTGGGTAAGCCATTTGGGAATTTGTAATAACTTGAGAAAATCGGATGGCTTTGTGGGAGTTCTTCTAATTCTTTTTCAGGAAAAAGTTTTTCTAATTCTTTATAAATGTATTCATTTAATCCATAGTTGTCATCGATATGTAAAAAACCACCGGATAAAAGATATTTACGTAAGTTTTCAACATCATTTTCTGAGAAAAAAACGTTGCCATGTCCCGTCATATAGACATAGGGGAAATCAAAAATTTCAGGGCTGTCGGGTTCTACTTCATTTTCTTTTGCTGACAACTTAGTTTTGATGTTTTGGTTTGCAAAAGCAATGAGGTTTGGCAATGCCGTGGGATTACTGTACCAATCGCCACCACCTTTGTATTTGAGAGTTGCTATTTCTTGCCCGTAGCTGATTTGTGCTATGCAAAGACCTAAAAAAAGTAAAATACTTTTCATAACATTTGTTTGAGTGAAACGATGTGAGTTGCAACAATGGCAGCGGTTTCTGTGCGTAGACGTTCTGCAGATAAACTGACTTCTTGAAATTGATTTTCTTTGGCTAGCTGAATCTCTTCAGGATTAAAATCGCCCTCAGGTCCAATGAGAATTCTGTAGTTTTGCTGATGATTTATTGCAGTCAAAAGAAACTTTTTATCGTCAGAATATTCACAATGTGCAATAAATTTTTGACCTATAAAATGTGTTTTAAGAAAGTCGGCATAACTTTGTAATGGATTTATTTTTGGCAAGTGATATTTTAAAGATTGCTTCATGGCGGATTGTAAAATTCGCTCATAGCGTTCTAAATTGACCTTTTTTCGCTCACTATTTTTAGTTAAAAGTGGCGTAATTTCATGAATGCCAATCTCTGTTGCTTTTTCGAGGAATGTCTCAAAGCGATCATTAGATTTTGTTGGAGCAATAGCAAGGTGTAAGTGATATTTAGATTTTTCTTGGTGTTCAAAATCTAAAATGACAGCCTCGCATTTTTTTTGATTTGTTTGAAAAAGTTCTGCCTTTGCCGCTAAGCCATCACCATTTGTGATCCATAAAATATCTCCATTTTGTTTGCGCAAAACCTTGACAATATGTTTGCTTTCTTGCGCATCAAAAACGATGTTTTTATGGGATTGATCAAAATGTGGCTGATAAAACAGTTGCATTATTCAACGGTTTTTAGAACTAATATTTCTTTGATGTCTTTAGCTGTATGGCTTTTTTTAACTAAATAATACCATTCCACTTCTGGGAGGTCAACTCTAAAAACTTCATTGGCATTGTACATTGGGTTTGTGATGGCATTACCAAAATCAGGAAGGACACTTCCATATTTGAACCAGCCTGAGTCTCCACCTTTATATTTGTTTAAATCCATCGAATATTGACGTGCTAAACTCTCGAATTTGTAATCTTTGTCCAGAAGATCTATCATTTTTTCACGTTTTTCTTCAATGTCTTCATAGCTTTCCTTGTGGCCGTCGAAAAATAAATAATTAATACGATAGTGTTTATTTTCAGCTTCGGCAATCACTTTGTACTGCACCTTTCCTTCGTATGTTTTCTGCTTAAAAGAACGGCCAGTTTTTTTTTCAAATAATTTTTTAGCCAGTTTGGTCTTGTGTTTTTCAATATTAAATATACTCAAAGAGCCTTCAGATTTATAGGATGTGACTTCTTCTTCTGTCAAGCCAAAATCTTCGTATTCATTGTAGCTGTTTTTAAATAAATTGCGTTGTGCATAAGTTGAATGTATGCTTAAAAAAGCAATGATAAGAAGGCTGATTTTTTTCATGAATTTAGTTTTCGGTGATTTTAAATCGTGCTTTGGCTGTTGCCGTCAGGTCAGAGAAATAGCGGTATTTATATTTGAAATATGCAACAATAGCAATCATTGCTGCATTATCAGTACAGTATTCAAAAGGGGGAATAAAGACTTTCCAGCCTTGCTGTTGTGCTTCAGATCTTAATTTTTGGCGTAAGCCTGTATTCGCTGAAACGCCTCCACCAATGGCAATTGTTTTTATTTGTGTTTGTAGGCTTGCTTTTTTGATCTTGTCAACTAATATTTTAACCGCGGTATATTGAAAAGAAGCACAGAGATCGTATAGGTTTTCTTTTATAAAGTCAGGGTTTTTCTTGATTTCTCTTTGCAGAAAATAGAGAACAGAAGTTTTGAGTCCACTAAAGCTAAAGTCTAAGTTTTTAACTTGTGGTTTAGCAAATTGAAATTTTCTAGGATTTCCTATATCAGCTAAGCGGTCAATCTCAGGACCTGCAGGGTAGGGCAATCCAAACATTTTTCCACATTTATCAAAAGCTTCACCAATAGCATCATCTAAGGTTTCGCCAATGATTTCCATCTCAAAATGCTTGGTTACTTTGACGAGTTGGGTATGGCCACCACTAATGGTGACGCCTAAAAAAGGAAATTCTGGGGCTTCATCTTGTTCTTCATCTTTGATAAAGTGTGCTAATAAATGACCTTGCATATGATTGACACCAATCAATGGGATGTTGAGGCTTAAGGCTAAAGATTTAACAAAACTGTTGGCGACTAATAGAGATCCCATTAGGCCAGGTCCTTTTGTGAAAGCAACGGCATCGAGATCTTGCAGGGTGATTCCTGCTTTTTTTAAAGCTTGGTCAACAACAGGAACTATATTTTGCTGATGTGCACGTGATGCTAATTCAGGAACTACGCCGCCATAAAGCTCGTGAATCTCTTGTGTTGAAACAATATTACTAAGTTTGTGCTCATTTTTGAAAACCGCCGCAGAAGTGTCATCACAAGAGGATTCGACTGCGAGAATAAAAATTTCTTTTTCGAGCATAAGATTAGGCCAAATAATGTTTATTATACGGCAAATCTAAATAAATTTGTTGCTTTATAAAATCATTTCTAACTGATAATTATTATCCTTAGCAAAAAAACATAATTGAAGGCATTAAAAACACTCTTTTACTATTTTAAACGACTGCTCGTTTTGCTGCTTATTTTGTTTGTGATTTTGATTGTCGCCTTCTCAATTCCAAGTGTTCAAACTTATTTTGCTAAAAAACTAACGACTTCCGTCAACGCGTCTTACGGAACAGATATACAAATTGAAAAATTCAGACTTGGCTACAATGGCCGTTTTCAGCTCAAAAAAGTTTTTATTAAAGATCATAAAGAAGATACTTTGATATATGCCAACAAACTTTCATCATCACTTCTTGATCTTTTTAACTTTAACTTCAATCATTTAGATTTTTCGACGACTGAGGCTGATTCTCTTGTTTTTAAATTGACACAATACAAAGGTGAAGAATCTTCGAACTTAGATTATTTTATCGATAAGCTTGACGATACAACTTCGACCTCAGAGAATTCAACGATTATTGAGTTTGAGCGTATCCTCATGACTGATAGTCGTTTTTTAATTACGAATGAAAATTTAGAGAATCCAGAAGCTTTAGAGCTCAATTATCTCAATCTCAATGTATCCGATCTTTTGATTGATGGTTCTAACGTGACTGCGAACTTAAAACGCCTATCGAGTGTAATGGGGCGCGGTATTGTCATTGAAGATATGCAGACACAATTCAGCTACACTCCTGAGGAGATGCAAGTGAAAAATCTTCATTTACTCACCTCTAACTCTTCAGTAGAAGCAGATATACGCATGCGCTATGCAGTTGAAGACTTGGCTGATTTTGAAAATAAAGTAGCGATTCAGGCTCAGATTCATTCCTCAGATGTGTCGTCTTCTGATCTTAGACGTTTTTACGATAAATTTGGCTACGGTCACAATTTGCATGTGCAAGGAGAATTAAATGGAAGTTTAAATGATTTTAGGCTGACTCATTTTTCAATGGATGGTTTAACGGGGACCAAATATAGAGGGCAGATAGATCTGAGAAATAGTTTTGCCACAGAAAACGGATTCCGCGTGGAGGCAAATCACACGACTTTTCAATCCAATCGTCAAGATTTGATCGCTTTGTTACCGCCTTTGCTGAATGAAAATTTGCCTGAATTTTTACAAGAATTTCAAAGTGTTGACCTCAATGGGCAAACGATTTATGATAATGACAATCTCAGTTTAGATTTCAATGCTAAAAATAAATATGGTGAACTCAGGGTAGATGTTGATTTTCAGTCAATCAGTGATCCTGAAGAGGTCCGTTACCAAGGGAGTTTGGGGTTGATTCAATTTGATTTGTCACCAATTTTAAAAACGGAATTGGTCAATAAAGTGAGTTTGTCAGCTTTTGTTGATGGTAAAGGATTTACGCAAGAATCGCTCAATACAAGGGTCAATGCTAAAATTAGCTCTATTAATATCAATGAATATAATTATCGAGATATTGAAGTTGTCGGTGATTTGAAAGCACCAATTTTTGATGGAAAGATGACGAGTTTGGATGAGAATTTTGAGTTTGATTTCAATGGATTGATTGATGCTTCTCGCCGCCAAAACACTTATGATTTTGACTTGGTCATTCACAAAGCGGATTTAAATGAAATGAATCTGGTGAAGCGTTCTGAAGATTCTGATTTTTCAGGAAAAATTAAGGTTGATTTAAAAGGAAACACAATTGATGAGGCCGTTGGTGAATTGCGGTTTATTGATTTTGCATATCAAGAAGGAGAAGCGGAAACCTATAAGTTTGATACGCTCACATTGCGTTCTTTTAATAAGGATAGGAAAAAAATAATAACAGTTAAATCACCTGATATTGTCGATGGGGAAATTTCGGGTGAGTTTAAAATCACATCATTACCACAGCTTTTTGGTGATGCAATTCAGAATTTATATTTCCGTGAAGACGATTACAACCAAAACAATTACCAGTATCTTGATTTTAATTTTAAGATCTATAATAAAGTTGTTGAAGTTTTCTTTCCTGACATTAGACTTTCTGCTGACACCTATTTGAATGGGAGTTTGGTTGCCGATCAGAATGAGTTTAAACTGAATTTCAAAACGCCATTAGTCGAGGCTTTTGGTAATCGTTTAGAGAAAGTCAACCTTCAGATTGATAATAAAAATCCACTTTACAACAGTTTTGTCAAGGTTGATAGCTTATCGACCTCGTTTTATAATATTTCAGATTTTAGCATGATTAATGTCACGTTGAATGATACACTCTATATGCGATCTGAGTTTAAAGGTGGCAAAAATAATTCTGATAAATTTAATCTGAGTCTCTATCAAACTTTAACTGATGATAATAAATCTGTTTTTGGGTTTAAACGGTCGAGCTTAAAGTTTAAAGATAAACTTTGGTGGAT
Organism: Psychroflexus sp.; assembly: GCA_030457805.1. Taxonomy (GTDB): domain Bacteria; phylum Bacteroidota; class Bacteroidia; order Flavobacteriales; family Flavobacteriaceae; genus Psychroflexus. The sequence goes on along the minus strand of JAKDUG010000017.1, from coordinate 7,108 downwards.
TAATAAGGAGAACAATCGCAATAACAGAATTATAGTAGAACGTGGTTTTCAGAATTTTGAATTTGATTCGATATCCATGAAAAATAGAGATCAAGTTGTAGATCTGCAGGGTGTGATGCGCGATTCGACTTATAAAAATGTCAATCTAAATTTCAAAAAAGTAGATCTGGCAAACGTGACGCCTTATGTTGATAGCTTGAGGTTGGCGGGTGAAATCAATGGAAAAGTGCAGATTTTGCAAGAAAATAAACTATATAAACCCAACTTAGATATTAAAATTGATGAATTTAAGCTCAATGACTTTGATTATGGGCAATTGTCTTTAGAAGCCGATGGCAATAGGGACTTGAATGCATTTTCGGTTTTTGCCAAGTTGCTAAAAGAGGATACCTATTTGTTTGATATTGGAGGGACTATTAAAAACACCAAACAAAGGCAGGTTGCCGATCTTGATATTTCGTTTAAGGATTTTGATATTCAAGCTTTTAGTCCGTTGGGAGGTGATGTAATTGATCGCATGCGGGGAACACTTTATGGTGATGCAAAGCTGACGGGAGATTTGTTGTCTCCAGATTTAGATGGAGAAGTACAGCTTTATAAAGCAGGTTTGGGGGTGCCTTATCTCAATGTTGATTATGATTTTGCCCATGATGCCTTGATCAAATTTGACAAAAAAGAGATTGTTTTAAAAGATATCAATATCAAAGATACAAAGTATGAAACCAAAGGTGTTTTATCTGGAAATATAACGCATAACACACTTTCCGACTGGGAGCTTGACCTTGATGTTTCTTCTGATAACTTGGTGGTGCTTGATACTGAATTCGAAAGAGGGTCAATCTATTATGGAACAGCGTTTATTGATGGAAGTGCAGAAATTTACGGCCCCATTGATGAATTGAATATTGATGTTAATGCCAAAACGATGCCGGACACTGTTTTTAAAATCCCACTAGATGACACAGAGTCAGTTGCTGATAACTCATTTATTTATTTCTTGTCTGCAGAAGAGAAAGCGTCTCAATTAGCAGGTAATCAAGTGCATATTAAAGATGTAACTGGATTGAAATTAAATTTCGAACTCGATATCACGCGCGATGCAGAAGTTGAGATTGTGGTAGATCAATCCACGGGAAGCCGCTTAAATGGGCGAGGAGCAGGAACAATTTTAATAGAAATCAATACCAACGGGAGGTTTAATATGTGGGGGGATTTCGTTGCTTATGAAGGATATTATGACTTTAAATATGCAGGGAATTTAGTTCAAAAAAGATTTGAGCTCGTTCCGGGGTCAAACCTCACTTGGAATGGTGATCCAGTTCAGGCGAATATGGATGTACAAGCCAAATACACAACATCAGCAAACCCTGCGGTTATTCTGGAAAACCCAAGTATCAACCGTGAAATTCCAGTTGAAGTGATTACAAATTTAAGAGGTCAACTCATTCAGCCTGATATTAGTTTTGAGTTGAATTATCCCAACTTGAGCTCTGTTGTGAAAAGTGAACTCGAATATAGAATTCAAGGGGATGACACTGAATACCAGGCTTTGAGTTTAATTACGCAAGGCTCATTTTATAGCCAACAGCTGATAGGTCAGAATGCTTTGACAGGCAATTTAATAGAAAGTGCTTCTGGTATTTTTGATGACATTATTTCTAGTGATGATAGCAAATTTAAGTTAGGTTTAGATTACGTCCAATCTCAACGGACGCCCACCCAAGATCAAACCGGTGACCGTGTTGGTTTTACTTTTCAAACTCAATTGAGCAAACGTATTTATGTCAATAGTCGTTTTGGTGTGCCAGTTGGAGGGACGACGGAGTCAGTTGTTTTTGGGGATGTCGAAATTAGCTTTTTACTGAACAAAAAGGGTAACCTAAGAGCGACGGCCTTTAACAGGGAAAGTGATATCCAGTTTATAGGTGAAGATTTAGGCTACACGCAGGGTGTTGGGATATCATATACAGTTAACTTTGAATCATTTAAAGAATTGGTTCAAAAGATTTTTGATGAAAACTATAAGGCCAAAACCACACGGCGAGAAGAGGAGGTTGAAGCCGAGAAAGAAATAGAAATTCCTTCTTATATAAAATTCCCACGATCGACAAGAAGTCGGACGGTTAAAGAATAATTTTCCGCCAATACTTGATCATAAAAACAATAGCCACAATTGCAATCACAAAAGCAATGCTACTTAATATGTAGTTGCTGTAAAGCCAATAGCCAGTTCCGAAAAGGATGGCATAAATTCCAAATGTCGCAGCAAAGAAACCAGCCAGTTTGTATTTGACGTGAATGAATTTTTTACCGCCATCAAAAATAAGATCATTGAACTTTGTGAGTGTTTCTTGTTTAGGTTTTGATGTCAGAAGTGTTGTTGTGACCCATACAATTGTTGTGATGAAAACCCCGATCACCAGCTCCCAGTGTTTTGCAAATGAAAACCATGGCACATCTAATTTCGAATTGATAAAGAAAAAGCAAGCAATGGCAAAAGAAGAAATCATGGCTGAAATTTCACTATACGGATTGATGCGTTCCCAAAACCATCTTAAGATAAAAAGTAAACCTGTGCCTGCACCAATCTGTAAAAGTAGGTTGAAGGCTTCCTTGGCTTCTTCGAGTTTGAGGGCTAATAAACCTGCAAAAATCATCATGATAATTGTCGATATCCGACCGATGAAAACTTTCTTTTTATCACTTGCTTTAGGATTGATAAACCGCGCATAAAAATCATTGACAATATAGCTGCTACCCCAGTTGAGATGTGTAGAAATCGTACTCATAAAAGCAGCGATAAGCGATGTGATAATAAGCCCTAGAAGTCCCGCAGGTAAATAGGATAGCATGGCGGCATAAGCCAAATCATTTTTGATGAATGATTCACCTAAATTGGGATAGGCCTGCGCTAAACTCGCAATATTTGGATAAATAATAAGAGAAGCAAAACCAATGATAATCCATGGCCAAGGCCGTACGGCATAATGAACGACATTAAAAAGTAAACTCGCAAGCGTGGCGTGTTTTTCATTTTTGGCAGCTAACATTCGCTGAACGATATAGCCACCACCGCCAGGTTCAGCTCCAGGATACCAAACGCTCCACCATTGCACAGCAAGCGGAATCACAATTAATGGAATATAATTACTTGGCTCTGTAAAGTCAGGGAAAATATTTGTCTTTGACTCTAAATTTGGGTGAGAGATTAAGGCTTCTAAACCACCAATTTCTGGCATATTAATCACATAAATAGCAGCCCAAATACTTCCAGTAATGGCAATCCCAAACTGAATAAAGTCTGTAATAAGCACACCTTTTAAACCACCTAACATTGAGTAGAAAACTGTAATAGAGCAGGCGATTATTAAAGATTCAGCTGCGCTAAAATCAAAAAGAACGTGTCCTATCTTTATGGCAGCAAGACAGACTGTAGCCATGATGACAATATTGAAAACGACGCCGAGATAAATGGCGCGAAAACCTCTTAGAAAGGCGGCACTTTTACCATCGTAGCGCAACTCATAAAACTCTAGATCTGTGGTGATATTTGACTTTCGCCACAATTTGGCATAAAAGAAAACGGTGAGCAAACCAGTGAGCAGAAAGGCCCACCAAACCCAATTTCCTGAAACGCCGTCTTCCCTGACAATACCAGCAACTAAGCCTGGCGTATCAGCAGCAAATGTGGTTGCCACCATCGAAATACCTAACAACCACCACGGCATATTTCGTCCAGAAAGGAAGAAATTCTCAGAACTTTTCCCAGATTGTTTTGCAACAATAAGTCCAATCAATAAACTAACGATGAAAAAGGTGATGATAATTGACCAGTCTATTGTTTCTAAAACCATTATTGTGAACTATTCTGCTGCGATTAGGCTGATTTCGATATTGGCGTGTTTTGGTAAGTCTGCAACCTGAACCATTTCACGAGCAGGTGCCGTTTCTTCTTCAAAGAAAGAACTGTAGATGGCATTAATTTCTGAAAATTTGGTAATGTCCTTCACGAAAATAGAAACTTTAATGACATTCTCAAAAGTCATTTCTGCAGCTTTTAAAATTTCAGAAAGATGATTCATCACAAGTTTTGTTTCATGTGTCAGCTCACCAAATTCTGTTTCGCCAGTTTCTGGATTGATAGCAATTTGTCCTGATGTGTAGAGAAAGCCATTTTTTAAAATACTTTGATTGTAAGCTCCAATAGGTTGAGGCGCTTCTGCGGTATTGATGATTTTTTTTGACATATACTTATAGTTTTCTGTCGCGATCTTTGTTTTTATCGTATTTAATATCGCTGAGTACATTTGCTTTGATTCCTATAAAGAAGAACCACGATTTCCGTGTTCCAAAAGGTGTCCAGTTGAAATTCATTCGCCAAGTATTTAAATCTCTTGAAAATCGAAGCTGTGTAAATGTGAACCCCTTGTTTTTAATATCATAACCTGAAGAGACACCAACAGACCACTTGGGTGACAAATCGACATCTCCTGAAAACATAATAGAATGTGAGGCAACTTCATTTTGCCTGGCCCTATTGTTGTAAGTCATGGTGTAAGCTAAATTTAAACTCCAGGGTATTTTATAATTGTAGAGTGTGTCGTCTTCATCATCGTCGTCATCTTTTTTATCATCCTCGCCGCCGGCAAGATCGTTGATTGAGTTCTTGCTCCCGAATAAATCGGTATCGTCAAAGCCATTCTCGTCTCGATTTTTGTCTTGATCAGATTTGTCATCATCATCGTCATTTCCAAATAAATCACTTGATTTCAAACCGTAATTAAAACTGACATTGGCACGTGTTAATCTGAATAAACTCCCACCGTTGTTGATGTTGAGTTTATCTATGATTCGGTTATTATTGTCAAGTGCATAAATGTTTAAAGCAGCTGAAGTATTGATACTCAGTTTATCTTTAACAATAGGGATGCTGGCGCGCAATGAAATATCACTCAATTTTAAGGAGTCAGCAGCTAAGTTATAGTTTGCGCCAATGCTGAGGTTGCTTAAAAGTTTTCGTTTTTCGTAGCGATCTTCACCAGTTAGGGTTGAGTCTTTTTTCCTGACTTTCGCTTCAAAATTATTCGTCAGGTTGAAGGATAGGTTGTTGGCAAACCTATTGTTTGGCGCACCGTATAGTGTTCCTTCAAATCGTGAATACTCGATTTCTTGATCATCGATACCAGCAATACCAGGTTTTGTATAGGAATCGTAATATTGATCAAATCCAGGATTGATTGAGTAGCCGATACTGGGTTGCATGACATGGCGGATGGCTTTGATCTTTTTGTCATCACCAAAATTAAACATCCCGTAAACCGTTGTTCCTACACTTGCGCTAAAATTATAAGTCATATAGCGGTCAAAACCATTTGTGGTGTCTCTGACCACTTCTCTGTTGATTTCGTCAAAGCTTTGATCGATTGTTTTTAAAGTCCAAACTTCTTCGACGTTTGAGGAAGCACTCACACTAAAATGATCAAAAACTTTGAAGTTGGTACTAATTGGAATATTGTGTTTTGCTCCCACTTGAGCATCTTTAAACATTTGAGGTTTAAAGAATAAAGAATCTGTTGTGTTAATTCGGTTTTCGGCTCTTACATTATACTGTAAGTTAATATTATCGATGATTCCTTTTTTGATGCCGTTTTTTGGTGCAAAAGGATAAAGTCTACCCACGCTAAATTGTGCAGTCGGTAGCGTCATATTAATCTTTTCTGTATTTGTGTTCTGACTGTGTGTTGCCGTGATATTTAGATTCATCTGGGGTTCACCTCCAAATGTTTTTGAATAAGAAACCGAAGATTTCAGGGTGTTGTCCAGGTAATTGCCTGTGTTGTTTTGATTGACAGATTCTCGATAGTATTTACTACTTCCTAAGTTGACAGATGCTGAAAAGCGCGAATTAGGATTAGCTTTGTTATCTTGTTTATGTGACCACCTGATGTTAAAAATGTTTTGCTCTGCAAAACCAGGAAAACCTCGTTCTTCATCGAGAAGTTTTTCCATCCGGAAATTGACATTTCCATTAAAGCGATAGCGTTTATTGTAATTTGATTGGGCTTTGAAGCCATAACTGCCGTTAGAATAATAATCTCCTAAAATGGACAAGTCAACATAGTCGCTGATGGCAAAATAGTAGCCGCCATTCTGCAGGAAAAATCCACGGTTGATATTTTCTCCAAATGAAGGGATGATGAAGCCAGAAGCTTGCTTATCTGTCATTGGGAAATAGCCAAAAGGGAGGCCTAAAGGCGTAGGAACATCAGCAATATACATGTTGACCCAGCTTGTGACAATCTTTTTATCAGGCACAAGTTTTATTTTTCGCGCTCTGAAAAAATAGTCAGGATCTTCTAAATCATCATCCGTCGTAAAAATCGCATCTGCAGAATAATAGACAGAATCATTGACACGTTTTGAAGTTTTACTTTTGACATTAAAAGCACCTTGATTGGTTCTTGAATTATAAACCAAGGCCTTTTTGGTGTCAAAATTGAAAATTAAACTATCGGGTTTGATGGTGTTTTGTCCTTGATCAAAAATCGGAGTTTGCGTATATTCTCCAGTTGTATCAATAATCCCTTTAGCAAAAATCTCATTTGTATTGTTATCAATAACAATGACTCCTGCCTCAACTTTATAATCTTGGTAGTTGACTTTTGCTTCGTTATAGAGATAAAGCTTGTTTTCTTTACGGTCAAACCTTCTGTAATCTTCAGCGCTCGAACTAATGATGTCAGAGAGTAAAGATTTTTTAACCTTAATGCTGTCATTTTCAACCTGAGTCGAATCTTGCTGAGCTTTTTGAGACTCTTGGCTGACACGCGTCGAATCTTTAACTTGCGCAAACGAATTTCCTGCAAAAGCAAAAAAGAACAAAAAAAGTATTTGAAGATGATTTGTTTGCAAGATTAATAAAACTATTTTTGTTGAGTGACTGGCTTGATTTTTGAAAGTTCAAAATTACATATTATTTTAGTAAGTGAAATTAAAAATCAATTTTAATGTCCACGATTTTACAAAAGTAAACAAATCAACACCAAACCGATAATATAATAAAAAATTTTAAGTTTTGAACTATTTAAATTGCAATAATATCAAAGTT
>JAKDUG010000016.1 GCA_030457805.1 Psychroflexus sp. | reverse complement strand
TCTTCGTCAATTTCTCCTTTAGATCGCAGATTTGACAAAGTAATTTCAAAGATCACTTGAATATTTTTTTCATTGACTTTGGGCTCTTTCTTAAATAAGGCCAAAGATTTTTCGTAAATATCTAAATTGACTTTCGTCACTGGCCTAAAACTTCCTCTCAGCGCCAAAACATTCTTTCTATACAATACTTTTGCAGGCAATACATTGTTACCGTCAGGAGAGAACATCACGGCCTGAGTCATCTTGTTTTTCAGGAGTTGCAAACTCATTAAGCGGTTATCAACTTCCTGAAATTGAGGTCCAGAAAAATTAATGGTGTCGACCTCAATTTGATCTTTATCAATATGGTCAAAAAGATCCTTTAAAATTTGTTTAGGATTATTGTAAGCGTAATAAGCAGCGTAAATCAGGTTTGTTCCCAGTGTTCCCAAAGTATTTTGTTGCAAACGCGCATCATTTTCTTTAAAACGTAGGTGAAGTACAATCTTGTTGTAATCGGCACCTGGTTCTACTTGATATTTAATGCCAACCCAGCCATGTCCTTTGTAGCGTTTAGCAAAATCAATTGTCGCAACAGTATTGGCATAGGTGAAAAATAATTTATTGGGATGTTTTTCTCGAGAAATCCGTTGTTCAATAAGGCTCATTTCATGGTCGATCATTTTGTGTAATCGACTTTCAGTGACATATCTTTTATCTGGCTCTTCGCCATAAATGGCATCACTAAAATCTTTATCGTAGGCGCTCATTGTTTTTGCAATTGTCCCTGACGAGCCACCAGCTCTAAAGAAATTTCGGACTGTTTCTTGACCCGCACCAATCTCAGCAAATGTGCCGTAAATATTCTTATTTAGATTGATTTTAAGTGCTTTGTTTTGAATGGATGGTTTGCTTTCAAAATCTCTATCTCCAAGAATCTTTATCGCCATAGGTCTTTATTTAGAATAACTCGTTGCAAGTACAATAAACAACCACAAAAGTAGCCAATTAGCGGCTCAAACAAAAAATATTAGCTAATTTTGTGAGAAAGAAATTCTATGAAATTAACTTTTTTGGGCACGGGGACTTCTCAAGGCATTCCTATCATTGGCAGCAAAGATCCTGTTTGCTTAAGTCAAAACCCAAAAGACAAGCGCTTGCGTGTTTCTGTGATGATTGAATGGGATGAGCATCGCTATATCATTGATTGTGGTCCTGATTTTAGACAGCAAATGTTGCGCCATGATGTCGACCGCATTGACGGAATTCTTTTTACACATGAACATAACGATCATGTGATTGGCCTTGATGATATTCGCCCTTTTTATTTTCGGCAAAGTGATATTTCTGTTTATGCAGAAAAACGTGTGGTTAATGAACTTAAAAAACGTTTTGAATATATTTTTCAGACTGAAGACAAATACCCTGGTGCTCCAACATTAGATGTTAATTTTGTAGATACCGCAGATTTTAAACTTAAAAACATGACGGTTCAACCAATTCGGGTATACCACAATCGCTTGCCTGTTTTTGGTTATCGATTGAATGATATTGCTTATATTACTGATGCCAAAAGGATTCCTGACACTGAGTTAGAAAAACTCAAAGGTCTAAAGGTGTTAGTGCTAAATGCTTTGCGTCTAAAACCACATCACTCACACCTTAATTTAGAAGAAGCTTTGGAACTTATCTCTATTTTAAAACCCGAAAAAGCATACTTGACTCATATTTCTCACCTTTTAGGTTTTCATGATGACGTGGAGGCTGAACTGCCAGATCATGTACATTTGGCTTATGATAACTTACAAATTCAGATTTAATGAAAAAAACTGTGTACCTCTATCTCTTCGTATTTACTTTTTTGATTGCACTTTTCATGTACTTCAATTACCAGAATCTCGTGGAAGAACAAGCTTCAGAAATTAAAACCTTAAAAAACAAAATTGAAAAATTAGAGACAAAACTCAACCAAGAGTAATGCCTTTTAAGAATGCTTGATAAGCCAGTTTTTTAAACTTTGGAAATTCTGTGGATTCACACCATGACCAACAGGATATTCCTCGTAGGTATAGTCTAAATCGTACTTATCAAAGAAATCTTTGTTTTTTCGAGCCCATTCAACAGGGATGACTTGATCTTGCGTGCCATGTGAATTGTAAATTGATAAATGCTTCAAATCCTCGTGTGATAAGTTGTCGGTATCAAACATATTTTGATCGATATAGCCACTCAAACCAATCACATTTTTGATCAATGCTGGTCTTGAAAAAGCCGTAGCAAAACTTAAAATTGTCCCTTGACTAAAGCCTAATAATGTGATTTGATCAGCATTAATTGGATAACTTTCTTTGAGTTCTTCAATAAACTGAATGATCAATTTTCGGGACTCCACCGCTTGATCAATATCGCTGAATTTGCCTTGTTGTGCATCAAAATTGATAGCATACCATGCATTTCCATAGGGCTGAAGTGGGTGAGGTGCTTTTGCAGAAACAACAATGTATTCATCAGGAAATTCTGACGCAAAGCTGAATAAGTCATTTTGATCACTTCCATAGCCATGTAGCAGCAAGATTAATGGAGCTTTGCCGTCTTTTGATGATGGCTTGATAAGGTGTTCTAACGAAAGTTGTTTTGTTGTCATGAATCTATGCTATTTTATTAAACCATTTTTGAAAATAAGGGCCTACCATTGGTATTTCTTGATAGTTATATTGCACAGCTCCTAAAAAGCTGTAAAACCAAAGAACAATATAGGATAAATAAAAACCCATTGATGCCATCCACGAATCAAAACCCGTGACTAAAATTGTAAACAAAAGCCAATAGAGATGAATCCCAAGGGTTTGCTTGATATAAAAAGAGGCAAATTTATTTTGCGGATCTTTATTCATAAATAAGGCGATTAAGCAACCTATGAGTGTCATATGTGCGATTAACGCAGTGCTTTTGCCTTCTCCTTCTTTTTTAATTTTCATGCCATTTGTCTTTTATCAGTGAGCCGTAAACTTTTCCTTTTAAGTCTTCATTTAAAAAGATAGCGTTGTGGCTTTTTGAGTGTATGTTTTTGATTTCAAACTTATTGTTATTGTCAGGGTCAAATAGACTCAGCTCTGCTTTTTGTCCAACTTTAATTTCAGCTACTTGATCATTAAAGAGCTGCCAGTTTTTGGTTAAAATAGCAATAGCTTTATCAGTCCCAAACAAAGTGTTTAAGGCAGGGTAAAAACTCTCAAGACCAATTGAGCCATAGGCTGCATTTTCAAACTCAAGATCCTTTAACTCAATATTGATGGGCTGGTGATCAGAGGTGACAAAATCAATGGTTTCATCTGATACAGCTTCAATCAAAGCTTCGCGATCTTTTGCATTTCTCAAGGGTGGATGCACCTTGTATTTTTGGTCAAAAGTAGTGAGCTGCTGGGTGTCAAAGAATAAATTATTGATACTAGTGCTACAGCTTAAGTTAAGATTTTTCTGTTTGGCCTGACGTATGATATCAACAGATTCCGCTGTGGAAATATAAGGGATGTGAAGTTTTGAACCTGTGTATTCTAAGAGTTTTAAATCTCTTTCAATTTGAATGGTTTCATTGATTGCACTTGTACTTTTCATCCCCAAATGAATTGTGACTTCATCTTCGTGCACTTGTGCTTTTCCAGTTAAGTTTTTGTCTTCAGGAAAGTTAATCAGCAAGCCATTAAAAGCTTTGACATATTGCAAGGCAACCTTCAACACATTGGCCTGCGAAATTGAATTTTTAAAATCATAAAAAGCGACAGCGCCAGCCTGTGTCATGTCGTGAAGGTCAGTAAGTTCTTCGCCTCTAAAGTTTTTTGTCAATGCGCCAATAGGTCTGATTTTGAGATCTGTACCATAGCGTTTGATATACTCAATATCAGATTTATGACTCAAAATAGGGTTCGTATTTGGGCATAAGCCAATACCGCTAAACCCACTTTTTAAAGCGGTTAGACTCCCATTTTTAAGTGTCTCTCGCTCTTCATAACCCGGCTCGCCAAAACTGACAAATGGATCAAACCAAGCAGGGGAGATGTGTAAATTCGGAAATTCGATGCGTTGTGCATCAGCGTCAACAATGTCATTGTCAATTGCTGTAATGATGCCATCTTCAATTAAAATATCTTGTTGATTTGGAGTGAACTTTTTTGTAGTTTGATTCCAAACATAGGCTGATTTTAAAAGCTGCTTCATATGACTTTATTTTAAAAACCGAATTAAAAGTATTTCTGCGAGAAAACAGATGACTGCAAAAATAAGCATCCATTTCCAAAGAGCGATGGCATTGTACGCTGCATTGTAACTTTTAAAAATTTCTTCCAGTGAATTTTCTGTCAGCGAAGCTGATATTTTTTCAGCATTTTCAAGTTCAAAATGGCTTTCATCACGCGCTGTATTGAAACTCATTTGTGCAATGGTATCCTTAGTATGCATCAAGGCGTATTGTCCAGCTTCTAATTGAATACTCGCCAAATTTAAAACAAGACTTTGACCAAAATTTCGCTGCTCAGGAATGTATTCATGCTTGTCTTTCTTGAGTTTTAAGGTTTGATCTTTTGCAATTTGCGTTTCAAATTTGACATCATTTTGTGCCCCGCTGAAATAATACAAGTCTTGGTTTTGATTATTGAAATTACTGATCTGAATAAGCGTCGGCACAATTAAAGGTGATTGAATGAAATTGCTGTTGGTTTTGTCTAAATCAGCTGCAAAAACAAATAAATTGTCGCGCTGTGCCAAAAAAGAACTTTTGTTGGCATAGGCTAAAACTGAATGAAAAGATGAAGTGATCTTGTAATTTTTCGAAGTTTTTGGATAATCAAAATTCTTGATTTCTTCAGTGAAAACATTTTCAAAAAGTGGATGCTTAAAACGAATTTCTGTGATTTTCTGTTTTTGCTCTATACTTGATTCAAAAAGCTTGAAGCCATTTAGTCTCAGATTGAGATATTTCTGCTGAGCGGCTTGTCCGTCTTTTGGTATAATCACAAGATTTTGTTGATTGGCAAGCGCCTGGTCTAAATTAGATTTTAAATTTGTAGGAATCATGGACAAAGCATTCGAAATAATCAAATCAGCTTTCTGGATATCGATGAGCTCAACTTGTTTTGGTTTTTTTAAGTTGAGATTGTAAGCTGAAGTATCTTTAAAAATTCTTTGAATGAAGTTTGCTTTTTCTTCACTGATGGCCAGAATTCTCTTTTTGTTTTTCTTATTTTGATGTAAATAAAATGTGTTGTCATAGGCTAACTGATCTTGGCTTAGACGCAGTTCGGCATTTTCTAAATCAGTAGCCGTCACTTTAAATGTCAGTTTTTTTTCAGTTTCATTTTTAAACGCCACATCGAGCTTCCCAACGAGTTTGTTACGACTTAATAAAGATAAACTTCCTTGTGCCTGATTGAGATTTGAGTGGAGCTTGACTTCGAGTTCATTGTCAGGTTTTAGTTGCGCATCTTCGATACTGAGATTGTGGATTTGATTCAGTTCAGGTTGATAATAATATGTTGATATTTCTTTTGATGGTGGTTTTAAGTCTTCAGGGTTTTCAATGTTTAAAAAATCTGACATATAAATCAAGCTGATACTTCCCTGATTTTTATCAATATTGTTTTGTAGTTTTAAGTAGATGCTTTTGGGAGATAAACTTTCTTCTGTTGGTTTTATTTTTTCGAGTACATCTTCCAGTTTTTCTGATGTCAATTCTTTATAAACCGAAGAGTTTGTGTAGAGCGTGAAAGTCTTTTGATGAGGGATATGTGCCAGTAAATCTTGTTTTGCAATTGCTAATAAATTGAGATTCTGATGCGCAATTTGCATGCTTAAAGAGTTGTCTAAATAAATGGCAAGCTGGTTGTCGTCTTGATTTTTTTGTGCGGGAATTTCAGGTTCTGCAAAAGCAAAAATCAAGGCTGTCAAAGCCAAAAGACGAGAGATGAGCACAAGTATTTTTTTGAGCTCTCTACTTTTTCTCGATTGTTTTTTTAAATTTTGAAGGGCAGAAACATTTGAAAACCAAAGCGTTTTGTAACGTCTGAATTGAAATAAATGAATGAGGGTTGGTATCAGAAGTGCAAAGAGCGCAAAAAGAATGTCAGGATTTTTAAAAACCATGAGTCAAAATCATTTTATACCGTCACCTGTTTATTTTTCTTTTTCAATTGAAAACTTGATTGTTGTCCCCAAGCCAACTTTTGATTTGACATCAATTTTCCCACCGAGATTGAAAATTAATTTTCTCACTGTTGATAAGCCAATTCCGTTACCGACATTTCCGTTTCTGTCTTTTACAGCAATTGTTGAGAAAAGCTCAAAGATCCGTTTTTGTTCTTCCTCAGGAATCCCCATTCCATTATCTTTGATACTGAAATAATAGTTGTAATCGTCCTCTTTGAAATCGACAGTGATCTTGATTTTATCTTTATCATTGTACTTGATACTGTTCCCCATCAGGTTTAGGAAAATTTGTTCTAGAGCAATTTTATTGGTGTTGATGTCCCTGTTATGCTCTGGTAAGTCAATTTCGCAATCGTCATTAATATCGAGCATTTCCTCAATATCCTCGAGTAATTGATTGATGTCAAAGACTTCATTGGCTTCAGGTTCGCCAGTGATATTATCACTTTCATAATGTGTGAGAATATTTGTGATGTAATCACTCATCTTAAAAGCGGATTGTTTTAAGTTAGAGATGTACTCCAAACCAGATTCGTCGAGCTTACTTGCGTATTTCGATTTGAGAATATCAAAAGTCACAATCATATTTGCCAGTGGCATCTTCATATCGTGAGAAACAACACCTGCGAAATTTTTTAATTTTGTATTGGTTTCTTTGAGTTCTATCTCTTTTTCTTTCAAGTGATTATTATAGGAGTGAAGTTTAAAAAGCTTCACCACTTGCTGCGCTAATTTTCTGAGACTTGACAATTGAATCTCTGTCAATTTTCGCGGTTGATGATCAATAACACACAGAGTTCCTAATGCATTGCCATTATGGTTAACGAGCGGTACACCTGCATAAAAAATGATGGGATTATCACCGAAAGTATAAGGATTGTCCTTGAAACGAGGGTCCAGTCGTGCGTCTGGAATTTCCATAATCTCATTTGGCGTTTCAATGGCATGCGTGCAAAATGAATATTGACGATCAGCTTCACAGCGGTCAATACCAACTTTTGCCTTAAACCATTGTCTGTCTTTATCGACTAATGAGACCATCGCCGTTGGAACATCACAAATGGCAGCTGCTAATTCAGTAATATCATCGTACTCTTTTTCAGTAGGAGTATCCAGAATATTCAACGACTTTAAGGCTTCCAGTCGTTTTTTCTCATTGAGGGTTTGAGTAGATGATGGCATAGTTAAGGTATAAGCTCGCAATTTACAAAAATACTGGCATTAAAATCTAAAATGCTTCAAAAACTCCTAACCCAAAAAGAGCAAAATCGTATTTGATAGGATCGACGGGGTCTAACTTTTTTAAATTAGAATCCAACTCTTTGACGGCCTTGGCATCATTTTGTTGACGGCTTAATAATCCCAGCTTTCTTGCAACACGACCCGAATGCACATCTAGAGGGCAGGAAAGTGCGCTGGGCTTGATTTTTGTCCATATACCAAAATCAACACCTTTGTGATCTTGTCTGACTAACCATCTTAGATACATATTGATGCGTTTGGCAGCTGATTTCTTAAGTGGATCACTGACGTGTTTTTCTGTACGCTTTTGATGTGGCAAACTGAAAAACTCATGTTTGAAATGGTGAATGCTTTCTTGTAAATCAGTTGTTTTAAGATGATGGACAAAAATACTTTCTAGCGAATCATATTTGAGGTATAGTGCTTTTAAAGCCGTTAAGAAATAAGTGAGATCATCAGAATTAAAAGTGCGATGTACAAAGCCATCACAAGCTTTGAGGTCACTTTCAGTATGGTTCAAAATAAAATCATGTGGTGAGTAATCCATGATCTGAAGCAGCTTTTCTCCATTTTTTAAAATAGACTTTCGATTGCCCCAAGCAATTGTTGCAGTGAGAAAGCCTGCAATCTCAATATCCTGTTTATGCTGAAATTGATGCGGCATCTGTATCGGGTCTGTTGCGATAAATTCAGGTTGGTTGTAGAGTTCAACTTTCTCGTCTAAGAAAGATTTGAGTGTTTCAAATGTCATGAATTAATGTTCAAGGATTTGCCCATCTTGCATGGTTAGCTTTCGATCTGCCAAGTCAGCAAGCTCTTCATTATGTGTAACAATAACAAAGGTTTGCCCGAATTGGTCTCTTAAATCAAAAAATAATTGGTGTAAGTTTTCAGCCGATTTTGAATCTAAATTCCCCGAAGGTTCGTCTGCAAAAACCACAGCAGGTTCATTGATCAAAGCGCGCGCCACGGCAACGCGTTGTTGTTCTCCACCACTCAATTCATTGGGTTTGTGTTTTGCGCGATTTCCTAGTCCTAAGAATTTCAATAACTCAAGTCCTCTTTTTTCAGCCTGAGCTGCGGGTGTTTTTTTGATATAAGCAGGAATGCAGACATTCTCAAGTGCTGTAAATTCAGGGAGCAATTGATGGAATTGAAAAATAAATCCGATGTTTTCATTTCTGAATTTAGCCAGTCCTTTTTCTTTTAATTTTGTGAGATCAGTGCCATTAACAGTAATAGATGTTTCTGCTCTTTCATCTGCTTTTTCAAGACTTCCTAAAAGCTGGAGCAGGGTGGTTTTGCCAGCTCCAGATGCACCGACGATTGAGATGACCTCACTTTTCTTGACATCGATGTTAACGCCATTCAAGACTCTCAAGTCTTTATAATGCTTATAGATATTTCTCGCCTTTATCATATGATCTAATTCTCGTTCAAAATTCTAAATAATATTTATAAAAGTCTGCATGTTTGGCTACTAATTTATCGTTAAATCCGAAAGTCCGCACTGTCTTGTCACTAAATTTGTCATAACTCTCAAAACCAATTTGACTTTTATGAAAAAAGCAACATTTGCAAATGGCTGTTTTTGGTGTACGGAAGCTGTTTTTCAACGCTTGAAATTTGTTAAAAACATAGAGTCCGGCTTCACTGGTGGCACTATTAAAAACCCACCTTATCGTGAAGTTGTTATGGGCCGAACTGGACATACTGAAGCCATTCAGTTGGATTACGACGCAGAGAAGATTGATTATGAAACACTTTTGCACGTCTTTTTTTCAACGCATGATCCGACGACTTTAAATCGACAAGGTTATGATGTTGGTGAACAATATCGCAGCGAAATATTTTATCACGACACTTCTCAAAAAGAGATAGCTGAGGTTGTGATTAAAAAATTGAATGTCGAAGTTTTTGACGGGAAGATCGTGACAAAATTATCACCTGCAAAGCCTTTTTATGTTGCAGAATTAGAACATCAAGATTTTTATGATAACAATACTGAATTTAGGTATTGCCAAATTATTATTGATCCGAAGCTCAAAAAGTTGAAAGCTAACTTTCAGCATTTACTTCGCGAGGCATAAAAAAAGCTGTTTTAGAAAACCCAAGGCATCACTTGTTTGTTTTGGAGTTTTGTGTTTGCTTCAAAACTATCACAAGTGATATGTGCTTCTGAAGTTAATTCAGATGTCATTTCAGGATTTCTAAAACAGCTTTATCTTTTTTATTTAGCTGTTTCATTCACAACTAACAAACCAGCGCGTTTCAACAAAGCATCTGGATTGGGCGCTTGCCCTCTGAAACTTTTATAAAGCTCCATTGGGTCTTTTGTGCCACCTTGCTGTAAGATGTTTTCTTTAAATTTACGAGCAGTTTCAGTATCAAAAATTCCTTTTTCTTTAAATAATTCAAAGGCATCTGCGTCCAAAACTTCAGCCCATTTATAGGAATAATAGCCTGCTGAATAGCCACCCTGGAAAATATGTCCAAAAGCAGTACTCATACAATTTGTTGCAATATCTGGAAGAAGATCAGTGTCCTTAAATGCTTTTTGTTCATGTGCTTTGACATCCTTGATTTCACTCGGGTTGACATTGTGCCACGCCATATCTAGTTGGCTAAAACTCACTTGACGAATTGTTTGCAGACCTTCCATAAAGTTGGCTGACTTTCTAATCTTATCAATGAGGTTTTGCGGTATCACTTCACCTGTCTTATAGTGTTTTGCAAAAAGCTCTAAAGCCTCGGGTTCATAGCACCAATTTTCCAGTAGCTGGCTTGGAAGCTCAACAAAATCCCAATATACAGAAGCACCAGAAAGTGATGGATAAGTTGTGTTGGCAAGCATTGCATGTAGGGCATGACCAAACTCGTGAAACAAAGTTGTCACTTCCATAAAAGTCAATAATGATGGTTGTTTTGCTGATGGTTTTGTGAAATTACAAACAATGGAAACTTGTGGACGTTCGTCTTTTCCATTTTTGACATACTGATCTTTATAAGTTGTCATCCAAGCACCATCGCGTTTACCAGGGCGTGGATGGAAATCAGCGTAAAAAGTGGCGATAAACTTCCCATCATCAGTTGTCGCATCATAAGCAAGCACATCTTTGTGATAGACATCGATGTCTTTATTCAGCTTAAAATTCACTTGATATAATTTGTGAGCAACCTTAAAAAGACCATCAATGACGTTGTTGAGTTCAAAATAAACTTTTAGCTCATCTTCATTGAGGTCAAACTTTTCTTGTTTTAATTTTTCAGCGTAATAGGTTTGATCCCACTTTTGAAAATCAGTAACCTGTCCCTTTTTTTCAGCATAAGCTTTCAGCTCGTCAAACTCTTTTTGGGCAGCAGGTTTTGCTTTGACTAAAATTTCGTCTAAAAATGAAGACACATTCTCAGGAGATTTTGCCATGCGCTCTTGTAAAACAAAATCTGCATGTGTTTTGAAACCGAGTAATTGCGCGCGGTCATAACGTCGTTTGACAATATTTAAAACATTATCTGTGTTATTCAGGGCATTGTCTTTAAAGGCTTTTGATCCAAATCCTTTTAGCATTTTCTCTCTAAGACTTCTTTTTTTCGCAAACTTAATCACTGGTAAATAAGTTGGGAAATCCAGCGTGAGAATGTAGCCAGAAAGCTTTTTCTCTTTTGCAATGTCGCGGGCACTTTCTTTGACAGACTCAGGAATGCCTTCCAATTCACTTTCGGCCTCAATATGCAATTCAAAGGCGTTGGTTTCGGCAAGTACATTCTCGCCAAACTGAAGTGACAATTGTGAAAGTTCTTTATCGATTTCTCTCAGTTGAACTTGCTTCTCTTGTGGTAAATTGGCACCATTTCTAGTGAAGTTTTTATAAACTTTATCTAACAAACGTTTTTGTTCGTGATCTAAATTGAATTCTTTTTTATTCTCATAAACAGTTTTGATACGTTTAAAAAGCTTTTCATTTAAGAGTAAATCATTTGAAAATTCGCTGAGAAGAGGAGAAACCTCCTGTGCTATTTTTTGAATCTCAGGATTTGTTTCTGCTGAATTGAGATTGAAAAATATACGTGTGACTTTTCCGAGTTGTTCACCAGCAAATTCAAGTGCTTCAAGTGTGTTCTCAAAGTTAGGCTCTGAGGTTTGCTCAGTGATTTCGTCGATGTCCTGACGCGCTTCTGTTAAAGCTTGCGTTATGGCAGGTTTAAAATGTTCGTCTTTTATTTTTGAAAAAGGAGGCTGTTCAAAGTGTTGTAATAATGGATTTTCGTGCTGCATTTTACTTGTAATTTTTAAGTTTTTCTGTTGCTTCGATAACATTATAGTCCTTCCAAATATCAGGACTGTAGCGTTTATATTCGTCTATAATAATTCCGTCTGATTCTTCAATGCTGTCAAATTTATTCTCATCTATTTCCTGTTGAGAAACAACGAAAAATTCATTTGTTGTGTAATTATCAACTTCTGCTAAGATGTTAAGTTTAAATTTTAAGCGTTCACGTCGGTTGTCTTCATTTTCTTTAAAAACAAATTTCCGATCGACATAAAAATATTGACCTTCCGTCATATTGATGTATTTTGGATAATATTTTCCATTTGCATTTTTGAAAAACATTAATTCCAAATCTTTCTTATAGCTGTCATACTTCACACCAAAAAGGAATTTTAAATTCAGCTTTGCATCGCTTTTGCCTTCAATGAGCTGGCGTTCAAATCTGACAATGCTATAATTTTCGGCTGTCATGTATAGTTTTCCTTTGTATTTTGCGCGATTACGATCAGGCTCAAAACTGATAATGTAAACAATTTCACCATTAAAACTGGTGACATCCGTGATTTCAAATTGATAATCATCAGGTGCTGACAAAGGTTCAAAAAGTTTATTTCTAAAGCTTAACTGTGTTAAAAAATTTTGATATGCCTTCTTTGTTTCTTTTGTTTTAAGACTGTCAACCTTGCGTTCTAAACTCTTGTTAATTTTTGATAAATCTAAAGAATCTTCAACTTTAAAAATGAAGGTTCTGACTTTGAAGCTATTAGCATCTTTAAGTTTTTCAAAGATTTTTTTAAAGGCTTGGTTTTGGACTTTCTCAATATCTATATCTGCATCTGAAGAGACAATCTTGATGGCTTTTTGCGGTACTAATTTAAGAGAATCCGCTTCGCCAAGATATAGATTAATCAGTCTTTCATTGTAGTAAAGAGAAGTAGAGCCTTTGACAGAATGCGAGAGTTGCTCAAGATCTTGGTTGATTTTTTTTCTGGTGGCTTTGCTGAGATAGTTTGCCTTTTTTAGTTCGAATCCGTAATCCTTAAATTTTGTTTTGTATTCTGTGCGCTGAAAAACATTCAATTGATTGGCATTCGAGACATAATTACTGTCTTTGTGTTTTAGGAAAAGTTCAATCAATGCGTCAGCCGTGAGTTCTTCATCTCTTAAAAATACTTCAGCGAGTTCATTGATTGCGGGCTCTAGAAAAATACTGTCATTATCTTTAAACTCTTTGAGTGAAACTTGATGCGTTTCAAAACCCATACTTGATATTTTTAGGCTATCAGAACGCCGCGTTTGTGTGGTATCTATATTAAATTTCCCTTCTGAATTACTGATCGCGCCATAGTTTTCGCCAAGCTGAACTGTTGCAAAAGGAATGGTTTCTTGTGTGTTTTTTTCAAGGATTGTACCGCGAAGATTCTGGGCACCGCTGAGTGTGTAGCACAACGAAAAGAGAAGTGTGCATAAAATTTTAATTTTCATAGATGTGATTTTTATGAAGTCAGTTGCTAAAGATTTTGTCATCCAGATGACTCTTATAAGATTGACTTAGACCCATACGGAGCAGAAAGATAAAAAAATTTCCCTTTAAAAATACTTTTTTATGACATTGAGAGTCAAACAATAGGCTGAAGACTTTTTTGACTTGAGTTTGATTGCTTTTAGATAAGCGGAAAATGCACATTCTCACTTCTTTCGCTCGTTGGGCTTTCTGGTGATGACAAAATAAATGACGTATAGCCAACTGAAAATTCCGTGGAGGAGTGCGAGTAAAACTGATTTGTTTCTTTCCCAAGAAGTCACAACTGCCAAAACGCTGCCCAAACCAATTCCGCTTGATACGGCTGTGCTTGTGATTCCTGCATTTGCTGTATTTTGACTGTAGGCATCTAAGGTGATTGTGAACAATAAGGTGAATATCATTTTAATTTTAGTCATGTGTTTTGATGTTTGGTTTGAGTCGCCAAATTTATAGTTTTCCATTTGAATTTTATAATTCAATCTTTTAGTTAAAGACGGTTTAGATTGGCTTTGGCAGTAAAAAAACAAAGCATCAAACCTTTGAGATTTGATGCTTTGTGATGTTGGGTTTTAGAAAGAATTATTTCTTTTCTTCTTTGTTGAAATAAACGAGGTAATAATACATTTGTCGTTCTTCATCCCAACCTTTTTCAATGAATTTATCAGCGCTTTCTCCGTTGACAAAATCCATTTTAATTTGCACATTCGTATCTAAATTGATGACACTCTTGATCTTTTTTCGTGCTGCTGTGACAGCCGTATTTGAAATCGGGAATTCTGCGAGATCTTCAATTTTGTATTTTGGGGCTTGTTCCGCTTTGTAGTTTTGGAATTCTGGTTCTAAGTCCGGGTTTTCAATGACATCCTTCAAAAAATCTTGTTCATCGAAGTTGTCATTTGAGGCAAAGTGATTCATGGCTTTATTCATAAACATCACTTCTTGCTGTTTGTCTTCGGCTGGCAGGACCACATCTTTTGCGAAGTTCTCACAAAATTTTAAATACTTCTTGGTGTAGAAGTTCTCATCTTCAAAAAAGTCGACGCCCAAGAACTGTTCTAACCAATACTTAGTATCGTATTTGTTAGAGTCAATCGACAATATTTTGTAGCCTCGCTCTTTTTCTGTTTCTAAGATCAGCGCACCTTTATCCAGTTTATTTAGATAAACACCTTGCTGTAAAATCAGGTCAAGATTATTTTGTTTTTCTTCAAACTGTAAGAAGTCGTGTTTTAATTCTGACTTGAAGATGCCAATGGCATTCACCTTTTCATTATCGACCAATACATTTTCAAAATAGACGATATATACTTCTCCACCTTTAATATGTTGGTGCATAGATTGTTCAAAAAGGTAAGATGTTATTTTCTTGGAAACCTCATGCGACTTTGAAGGGTTGTTGAAAATATCATTGGTAAAATTGTATAAGTTGTGAAATTCTAAATCTGTTTCGTGTACAAATTGGTAGTAGTTCTCTTCCTTGTCACGAAAAGATTTTAAAAAATACTCTTTGATTAATGGCGTTAACTCATCAGAAAGTTCAAAAGGTTCTTCTGATAAAAACAAACTTTCATTACGGCTCTTGTTGCCCACACGATGAATTGACATGCTTTCAATTCGCGCACTATATAAATTTAACATAGAAAGGTTTTTAGGCTAAATATCGAAATTTTTATCAGACTTTGTCCGGTTTAAATCTCAAAATTCAGCATTAATTATGGTTGATAGAAAGCCAGCTAAAAATGGGGCGAAACCCATTCAACATTTGGTTTTTTAAAGAGAATTAAAATTATTAGAGCGTTTAGTTCCAGTTTTGATCAAAGTCAAAATCATCGAGATTTTCAAAGCTATCATTAAACGCATCATCATCAAGATTGTCGTCAAAGTCATTTTCGTCATCAAGCTTTTCTGCTTCAAATTTTTTCTCTGGTGGATTTTCAGGAAGGTGACCTTGTGCAAACATCAAATTCGGATAATCTTGGCCATCAATTGGGTCTGCTATATCAGCAAGCTCCACATAGAAAGTCCACATATTAAAGAAATCGTACACAAAAATCATTTTGGTATTGTCTCTGGAAAACCCTTCTTCTAAAGCCGTTTCATTCATCATCAATACAGATTCTTGACCTTCACTCATGTCGTGCAAAACGATTTCTTCTCCCTGATTCCACTCTGCATCACTTTTATAAAAAGACGCCATCTCGGTGCCGTCAAATCCAAAAGCTTGGATAATGGCATTATGCAAGTCTTCGAGCGTATCAGTTTTTCTGATTTCGATGTCTCTAAAAACGTCATCTAAGGTGTCAAGTATTATTCTAAATTTAAAAATCATGAGGCTTTGTTTTGTGTTTGAGGTTTTAATTTGGCATCAAAAGATTGCATTAAAATATAAAACTGAATTCCAAATAGCAAAGAAGCAATCACGAGGTGAAGTGCTTGTGTGAGAAATGGAAAATCAAAATAATACATCGCAATCCCTGTGGCTATCTCTAATATGATGAGAAGCATCATCCATTTGACGCGTTTAAACCCAAAAGATCTTTTTTTATTAATGTAATAGAGTGCAAAGTTGACAATAAAAACCAAAACAGAAAAGGAGCGATGTGCATAAAAAGTCAAATTCGGATTGGCAAGCCAGTTTTCGCGTGCGTCGTATCCGTATATTTTTATTTGGTCATCGATGAATTGTCTCACTTGAGTGCCCAATGCTACTTGGATTAAGCTTAAAATCACAGCGATTAAAATAATTGTTCTAAATCCTTTTGAAACAATCTGGTTTGATTTGCGATGGTCAGAAATTTTCAATATATATATCAAAAGCCCCACAATTAATAAGGCAACTACCATGTGAATTGTAATGCGAATTGGCGATAAAACGGAGTAAACCACCGTGGCGCCTAACCAAGCTTGAAATACCAATAAAAACAAAGAGAGGAAGGAAAGGAAAACAAGCTTTTTGTTATTCTTCCAATGCCTAAACGATAAAATGGTCATCACTAAAATAGCGAGACCAGACAAGGCGCCAAAGAGCCGATTGATGTATTCTACCCAAGTATGCGTGGCATTGAACTCCGCATAGTCGTGTTTGTCATAGGTTGTCCAATGCGTTTGTTGAAATTCTTTTCCAGATTTAAAGTGGTCATTTGCAATGATCAAACTCTCATCGACAATGATGACTTGTCCTTTAAAATATTCGTGTCCTGGATGCCACAATAATTGCGTTTCATCAGTTGGCGGAATGTAATAACCAAAACACTTAGGCCAATCTGGGCATCCCATACCGCTACCTGTCATCCGGACAACAGCACCTGCTATGATGACCAAATAAACGGCAATGAGCGAGATTTTTACTGATTTTCTAAACATATCGCAAATTTACATCTAAGAAAGTAAATCTCCTTATTTTCTATGTGAGATTTTTTCTATTTATAAAGAAAATTAAACTTTTTGTTGAAGTCCTAATTCTTTAGCTTTACGACACATAAAATCATGTGCTGCAGCGTAATCATTCTGAATGTCACCTTCTAGAATTGCTTCCTTGATGGCGTCTTTGATAATGCCAACTTCTTTGCAAGGCTCAATATTATAGATATTCATGATCTCCTGACCAGAAATAGGCGGCTGAAAATTGCGCACATGATCGCGTTCTTCAACATCTTTCACGCGTTGACGGACAATTTTAAAATTGTTGTGGTATTTTTTATAACGCCGTGGATTCTTTGTGGTGATATCAGCTTCACAAAGCATCATCAAGTCTTCAAAGAAATCACCGGCATCAAAAATTAAACGGCGTACAGCAGAGTCAGTCACATTATCATCGACAATGGCAATGGGTCTTGAACTTAACAAAACGAGTTTTTGGACAAGTTTCATTTTGTCATTAAGTGGCATTTTGAGACGTTTAAAAATTTTGTAAACCATTTTTGATCCTACAAATTCGTGTCCGTGAAATGTCCATCCCACACGTTTATTAAAACGCTTGGTCGGCGCCTTTCCAATATCGTGAAGTAAGGCTGCCCAGCGCAACCATAGGTTGTTTGTTTCTTGAGAAATATTGTCTACAACTTCCAAGGTGTGCCAGAAATTATCTTTGTGTTTTTGGCCTTCCACTTCATCAATGCCTTCCAATGCTGTTAATTCTGGTAGAATAAGTGGCAGAAGTTTGGTTCTGTGTAAAAGCTTAAACCCTAAAGAAGGTTTCTCTGTCAGCATTATTTTGTTGATTTCAGTCACGATGCGCTCGTTTGAAATGATCTTTAAGCGATCAGCATTTTTTTCAATCGAGCTTAAAGAATTCGGATCGATAAAGAAATTTAATTGTGCAGAAAAACGAATGGCTCTCATCATGCGCAATGGATCATCAGAGTAGGTTTCATCTGGCGCTAAAGGCGTGGTGATGAGTTGTTGCTTTAAATGCTCTAATCCATTAAATGGATCTAGTAACTCCCCAAAATGAGAAGCGTTGAGTTGAAGAGCTAAAGCATTGATGGTGAAATCACGCCGATTTTGATCATCGCTTAAACTGCCTTTTTCGACACTTGGTTTGCGACTGTCTTCTGAATAGGATTCTTTGCGCGCACCGACAAACTCAATTTCCAAGTCAAAGGCTTTTAGCATGGCTGTGCCATAAGTTTTAAAAACCTGAACTTTAGGTTTGTTTGGCAATAAGCGCGCTACTTTTTGGGCCAGCTCAATGCCATCACCAACACAGACAATGTCGATGTCCATTTTGTTTTGACGGTTTAAAAAATAGTCTCTTACAAAACCGCCAATGACATAGGTATCGACTTCTAAAGCATCAGCTGCTTTTGTGATATAACTAAAGATTTGGTGTTGGAGGGCGTTAGAATGATTGATGTCAGACATATTTATGGGCGAATCACGTGAATTTGTCCAAACTTATCGATTTTTAAAATCTGAGAAGGCTGGGCATTTTTTTTTGATTTTTGCAAATTTACAACATAGTCAACGCCTTTTAAAATTTCAGGCTGTATTTGATTGTAATTTTGTGGGGTTGGTGACCCGCTGATGTTTGCAGATGTTGATATGATTGGCTTGCCAAACTCCTTAATGAGCTGTTGACAAAAATCCGTTTGGCACACGCGTATCGCCACAGTCCTGTCTTCAGCCATGAGGTTATGTGCCAACTTTGTATTGGCCTCATAGATGATTGTTGTGGGTTTTGTCGTGTTTTTGAGAATGATGTCAATAGCTGCAGCAGGAACATTTTCAACATAATATTTTAACATCTCTATGCTGGAGACCAAACAGATAAGTGCTTTTGAATCATCGCGTTGCTTGAGATGGTAGATTTTCTGAATGGCATCTGCATTTGTTGCATCACACCCAATACCCCAAACCGTATCGGTTGGATAGAGGAGGAGTTTGCTATCTTGAAGAATTTGTACCGATTTTTTTAATTCTGCTTGCATAGAGTGGATAAAATGCTAAAATTTACAAAAAAAATGAATGAAGGTTTTACACGTTACAGGCGCAAAAATTTGGGGAGGCAACGAGCAACAACTCTTTAATTTGGTGACAAATTTAAAAAAAAATGGGCTACAAAATTATATTTTTGGTGTGCAAGGCTCTAAAATTAAAAAAGCTTTTGATCAGCACGATATTAGTTTTGAGTGTGCAACCAACGAAAAGTTGAAATCTCTTAAAAATACCACTTCTTTTCAGAACTACATTAAACACATCAATCCTGATGTGATTCATCTACACACAAGTGATGCCTTGACTTTGGCTTACTATACTTCATTCTTTTATCGCTTTAATGCAAGAATTGTTTTTGAGAAAAAAGGAATCGGGAGAAGTTCGAGTTTTTTGAGCCGTTTAAAATATAATTTTTCTCAACTGGATCAGATTATTTGTGTCTCTGACTATGTTAAAGCTGAATTTAAAAAAATGCTATCTGTCAAAAATCAAGCTAAACTCTGTGTTATTCACGATTCATTCAATACGGATTTTGGCAATTTCCCCCGTGACTTTAAGCCACCTTTTGACACTTCAATCTTTACAGTTGGGAATATCGCAAACCACTCATCAGCAAAGGATCTCGACACATTGATATCTGTAGCTGATCTACTTGTGAATCAGCAGGAAATTAAAGGAATACAATTTGTACAGCTGGGAGGTTTTTCAAAATTGACTCCGGCTTATCAAGAGCGCATCAAGGCCTTAGAATTAGAGGCTTATTTTCATTTCATAGGACAGTATGATCAAGCTTATTTATTGTATCAATACTTTGACATCTTTCTTCTGACATCTGAACGCGAAGGCGGTCCAACATCTTTATTAGAGGCCTTTTACTTTAAAACAAAAGTAGTATCAACCCGCGTTGGAATCTCTGAAATACTTATTAAAAATGGTGAAAATGGCTATTTAGCAGATGTTAAAGCTATAGATAAGTTAGCGAGCTCTGTTTTAGAAATTTATAAAAATTCAACTCTTTTTGATCCTGTTTTAGAGTCGAATAAAGAATTTATACTTCAACACTTTACATCAGAGCGACAAGCCAATGAAGTTATTGGAATTTATAGAAGCTTATTATAAAAACTGATCAACACCTTTTTCGCAATAAGTCAGTTTTTTCTCGGTAGTTTGTTCTTCAATTTCTCTGTTGATATCAATATGAGATTTTGATTGTTCTTTATGGTAAATATGATAAGCAATGCCAGCAAACTTCAAGCGTTTTCCTACAATTCTGATATTATGTAAACGCTGTATCATTTCAGAATCGTCAATTCCCCAGCCCACTAGATTTTCGTTAAAACCATTGACTTTAATAAAATCTTCTCGCCAAAAAGACATATTACAACCGCGTAATTTATGTGAGCGCTTTTCAACAAGCTTATATAAACTTGTCAATTGCGGCATGTGTATAGTTCGGCCGCGTTTTTTGATGCCTTCAGAGAAATAATGGAATTGTGTTTGCTTGTTTTCGAGTAAAGTTGACAGATGATTTTTTTGAATATTGACCCGGGAGCCATAGAGATATAGGCCTTTTTTTGAAAACTTTAAATGATCTTTGACAAAATCTTTGTGCATGATAATGTCGCCGTCAATTTCAATGATATAAGGGAATTTTGCTTTTGCAATGGCCTTGTTCATAATGCGAGGCTTGCGATTACCTTTATCTTGATGCCAAACGTGAATGAGTGGAACTGGAAAGTCTTTTTGAAATCGCTCAATTAATTTTTGCGTTTCTTTTGTAGATCCATCATCAGCGATAATCACTTCATCAGGTAGTTGTGTTTGATTTAAAGCACTTAATAATAAAAGCTCAAGCGCTTCAGGCCAATTATAAGTTGGTGTGATTAAACTACATTGAGAGGTGAGGGACATGCGAAATAATTTCAGTAAAAATAGTTAAATCACAAAATTAAGAGTTGTTTTTTTGATATATCTTTTATGAAATAAATCAGTCTTTTGATTCTTAGCGCTATTAAATGACTCAATTTTTAAAAAAGCTGGAAAGCGTAGCTTCAGTTTATAAAGAAGTTTAAGTCCTGTATTTTAAGTGCATTTAATTTCTTTTTTTAGCTGATGATAAACTAATTAAAATTGTAATTTTGTAGCATGAACTCTACCTTTTCAGCAGAATATCTTCCGTATAAAAATGAAATTGAAGCGATTATTGAAAACTTCAATACCACAGGAAAAGTAATTTATGGAGGAAGTCGTAATACCTTAAAAACAATTGACCTGACGAATGGCCAAACGCTCAATATTAAAGCTTTTAAGGTGCCAAATCTGATCAATCAATTTGCTTATCGTTTTGTGCGTGCTTCAAAAGCGAAGCGCTCTTTTGATTATGCAAATAAATTGACTTCTCTAGGAATTGGCACGCCAACGCCGGTTGCTTATGTCGAATTCTACGGCGGACTAGGGCTGCAGCATTCATATTATATCAGTTGTCATGAAGAACCTTTATATACTTATCGCGATTTAGTACACGATTCAGATTTACCAGATTACGATAAGATTTTACGTGATTTTACAGCTTTTTCTTATGAACTGCATGAAAAAGAGGTTGAGTTCTTAGATCACTCCCCAGGAAATACTTTGATTTTTGAAGCGCAAGGCACTTATGAATTTAAACTTGTTGATTTAAACCGCATGAATTTTAGGGCTTTGAGTTTTGATGATCGCATGCGAAATATGAGGCGCTTGACACCACAAAAGAAGATGGTTGAAGTGATGAGCGATGCGTATGCAAAACTATCAGGACATCCGTTTGAAGACGTTTTTCAGAAAATGTGGTTCTACACAGAGGAGTTTCAAACCAAATTTCAACGGAAACGACGTCTCAAAAAGTGCTTGAAGTTTTGGAAGAAGTAGTGATTTAAGTTTCTGATTGAGTTGCTGCTTCTTGGTTAAGACGCTTAAGTTCTGGATAACGGTGATAAACACTCAACGCATTTAAATAACAAATAATCAGTCCTTTTCTGCCGTCTAAAATTCCCAATCGAATAAAATAAGTATGTAAGAATCGATAAGCGGGTTTGATAATAAAGTGAAAAGAGTTAGGTTTGACGCCTTTTTGATGTAGTTCTTGTGCTTTGAGATGTGCATAACTGATCATTTTTGCTTTGTAGGATTGATAGTCAAGATATGAATAATGAATCAGCTTGTTTTTTAAAGTTTTTGTACTGCCGTTAACTGATAAAATTTCATGAACCAATCTTTCTTTGGTGTAAATAGCTTTGGATTTTTTAAATAATCGAACATTCTTATCAGTTTGCCAACCACTAAAGTTAAGATTTTTGTCTTTGAATTTAAATTTTCTTTTAAAAAAATAAGCATCAGCTGTATGAGGTTTTTCTATTTCATTTAAAATCTCAGTTTTTAGTTCAGGCGTTATTCTTTCATCGGCATCAAGAAAAAGAATCCAGTCATTTTCAGCATAAGAAAGTGCTAAGTTTCTCTGATCTGTAAAGTTTTTAAACTTATTTTGATAGAGTTTCACCTGAGGGAATGTCTTGATAATCTCAATTGTTTTATCGCTTGAATATGAGTCAAGTGCAATGATTTCATCAACAAAATGAAGATTTTCAATAACAGATTTGATATTTTTTTCTTCATTAAGCGTGATAATCAATCCAGTGATTTTAGGCTTAATTTGAGACATTAAGAAGTTTTCTTTGAACAACTACAAAGTAAGCAAAACTAAACTATTGTGATGAGTCTCTAAAATAATTTTTGATTTTTTAAAACCTTAAATCATTTTTAAAATCAAACTTAAATTGAATTAAACTTCTATTTTTGTCAAAATTTTTAAATAATGCAAGCCTCAGTTATTAT